>JACOSB010000032.1 GCA_016179105.1 Candidatus Acetothermia bacterium | reverse complement strand
TGAGCCTTGGGAGAAGTTCTTCTGTCAGCGGGTACGTAAGCGCGTGGAGACCAGCTTCAGTCAGCTGACGCAGCTGTTCGCCAAGAGCATCCACGCGGTGACCGCCCGTGGGTTTGAATTGAAGATCATCTGTTTTATCCTGGCTTTTGTCCTCCTCAGTTTCTAGGTAGCAACTTGGGTTAGACATAAAAATGCTTCTTGCTCGAATAGCTCGGAGGGAAGGCGACGCTCAGAAGCCCGCGCTCGCCGCCAGACAAGACTTTATCCGTAATATTCAAAAACGGTGTGCTGAGCAAATTCCCATTCTTGATGAGCCGAATGGTTCCACCCTGCTCGACGACGAACAAGCGCCCGCTCTGGTCGCCCGGGTGTGTGACAAAGACGGGCTGGCTGAAGCTCGTAAAGCGTTTGGTGAGAAAGATTTGCGGCCAGCTACTCGTCCCTTGCGCATAGGAAAAACCTGAACAAACGAGCAAAATTACTGTTGCTATCGCCCCTATCTGCGCTCTTGTCATTTTTTTCTCCTCCAAACGTATTGTCTAGGTATGGCGGTAGTCTACACAACGGAGTGTGGAAAGTCCGTACGAAGGGGGTGAAAAATCCGTGCTCTGGATGGCTCTAAGCCGACCGCAGTCCAGCAGCACCTTGACGGCACGAGTCAGAACCCTGATAATGAATGCTATGCTTCTGTGATAGAAAATCCGAAGAATTAATGGCTCAACCAAGGAGGTTGACGCAACAATGAAACGTTTTGCTCTCGTCTTCGCAAGCTTGGTGGTCATACTCTCCGTAGGTCTCGCTTTGGTGCTCAGCCAGGGCATGCCCAACCAGCTTCAGGCGAATCTTTCTAAGCTCGACTTCTCCAAAAAATCAACGGACGCTCTCACCAGCAAAACACTTACCAATAATAAGCTGACAAAACTTCAGCCCATGCAAGAGCCCCCGGCTGTGACTCCCCAGCAGCAGCCCCCGCAGCCCTCGACCGATCAGGCTCCGCAGATGGTTCAGCCTCAGCTTAGCCCGTCCACAGCCACACCGACGGTCTCGCCAGACCTCTTATCTCAGTTCAGCAAAGAGCAGCTCGACCAGCTTATCACGGCTGCCGGAGAAAATGCTGTCAAGGCCGCAATCAAAAAAGTCGGTCCCGCGGTTGTCCTCATTACCGTCGAGAAACAAGGGAGCGATGTAAAAATTCCCTTCGACGATTTTTGCAATAACAATCCCTTTTGCAAGAGATTTTTCGGCACGCCAGACCGAACACCGCGCCGCGAGAATGCCCTGGGTACCGGCTTTGCGTTCGACTGGAACGGCCAAAAATATATCTTGACCAACAACCACGTTGCGGGTCACACGACGAGCATCATGGTCGTCTTCCCCGACGGCAAGAAGTTAGCCGCCGAGTTCGTGGGCGGGGATGAGTTCCTTGACGTCGCTGTCATCAGGCTAAAGAACCCCAACGGGCACGATCTGCCCACAGTTGATCTGGGAGATTCGGACAAGATCGAGATTGGTGATTATGCGATTGCCATCGGAAATCCCCTGGGATTCCAGCAGACCGTGACCTCGGGCATCATCAGTGCACTCGGCCGCGACGTGCCCAAGCCTGACGGGAATGGTGAATTTAGAGACATGATCCAGACCGACGCGGCGATCAACCCCGGCAACTCCGGTGGTCCCTTGGTCGACTCGAAGGGACGGGTCATCGGCATTAACACCGCGATCGCGCTCAACTCCGAGGGCATCGGCTTTGCGATCCCGATTAACGCTGCAAAGCGTGTGCTCCCACAGCTTATCGAGAAGGGTACTGTCAAGCGCGCTTGGCTTGGTGTTCGCATCCAAGACCTCACCGAAGACTTAGCTGTGCCGCTGGGTCTGCAAGCCAACGAGGGTGTTCTGGTTGGCGACGTTGTTAAAGACGGGCCGTCGTACAACGTCTTACAGTCGGGCGATGTTATCCTGAGCGTCAACGGCACCAAGGTGACGATGACCAAGTCGCTGCAAGATGCCATTATGTACCGCACACCGGGTGAGAAGGTTCAGTTGGAAATCTTGCGCAGCAAAGAGCATACGACTGTCGAGATTACGCTGGGCGAGCGCCCGGCTGAGTCGGCCGCCAATCAACCCAATGCCGAACCAGAGGGCAACAAAGTCCCGGGGAACTCCGGTGAAGCGCTCGAAAAATTCGGCTTGACGGTACAGCTCAACTCCAAGGAACTTGCGGACAAATATCATCAGGGAAAGATTGACGGTATGCTCGTGACCGAGGTCAAGCCCGACAGCCGCGCTGAGCTAACCGGCATCACGCCGGGCACGGTGATCGTGGCCGTCAATCTAAAATCCGTGCTCACGGTCAAGGACTGGAACGAGGTCGTCGGCGCGCTCTCTGATGACGCGAACGTCGTCTTGACGCTCGTGACGCCTCAGAGCGACACGAAAGTTTTTGTTCCGTTGCGTTAAGTAAGCACCCTCACCCTCGAGTCCCTCTCCTCGAGGGAAAGGGAAGCTCGAAGAGCAGGGAGGGTCTGGCGTCTCATACAGCAATACATACGAAGCGGGCGATGATAGATTCTTGCAAATCGCCCGCTTCTTCTTTACAATCGTACGCGCATTACTAACAGGTTTGAAAGTTTATCGGAGAGTAGCGCAGCCTGGCAGCGCGCATGGTTCGGGACCATGAGGTCGCGGGTTCAAATCCCGCCTCTCCGACCACGAGCTTCGCTCGGCCTTCATTTAGAGATCACCAATCTGAGATCACTTTCCGTCGGCCTTGTTTGCTTTGCTTGCGTTGTTTCTTTTCTTTTAAGCGTTCTTCATTTGCTGCTTTTGTTGGTTTGGTGGGCTTTCGTTTTATGCGCGGGCGCAAGGCTTGGCGTAAAAGCTCGGCAAAGCGCTCGATGACCAATTCGCGATTACGAACTTGGCTGCGCGTCTCTTGGGAAGTTAGGTGCAATACGCCATCTTTATCAATGTGCGAACGAAGCACCTCGAGCACTCGTTGTTTTTGCTCATTACTTAAACTTGGCGAATGCACGATGTCAAAATAGAGTTCGACTTGAGTCGAGGTGCGATTGACATTCTGGCCGCCGGGGCCGCTGCTACGGCTGAACTGAAATTCTAGTTCAGAGATTGGGATAGACAAAGTCTCGTTGATATAAATCGAGTTTTCGGTGTTCATGATCTCTATTATCTTATGTGAGCTTCGCGGGCTTGACAATCTATGATTGAAGGAGCTAGGATGTGAACAAGGAGGCTTGGTTGTATGAGGATCATCAAGTCTATAGTTTTTGCAATTGCGGTTTTGGTTGGATTAAACTTTGTCACTGATCATGTAAGTGCGGGACCGCTGATCAACAGTGAACTTGGTCAAGTATTCAAGCAAGGTAAAGTTCTACTTATTCAGATGAAGAAGATACAGGCTGTCCTCTCCCAACTTCAAAAGGAACCTCGTGAAAAGAATATACCAATAACGTTGAAACTTCTCAATAAATTTCAAACGGGCTTGACACAATTGATTGATAGCATCGAGAATCTCAAGGAAGTAGGTAAGATTGTAATCAGCGATGCTGAGTTCTTAAAAATCGAGCTAAACACAGCTAAAGAGATTATTGATAGCTTGATCGAAGAGTTGTCAAAGTCTCCCCCTGTTTTAGAACACATTAACACATTTGTTGAAGCTCGCCGACATATTAAAAATGCTTTTAGATGGAGACCTGACCCTCGCCCTCCCATCAACCTTGCTGTAAGGAGTCCAATATTCAGCCAGATCTCCAGCTTCACTCTGCATGGGCAGCTTGTCGTCAGCAGTCTTGATGAAAGAGCACTCGCTTCAATTATGAATGGGCTTGCGAACGGAGTTTATGTAGTTCTCCAATTTTATGATGATGGCCATCGCGAACTCCAGAAAGTGGTCATCGTGCGCTAAAAATTAGATGGGGTCTCTAATTCACACAGAAACGTGTTTTCTCGCCGCTTGACCTCACTACCCTAAAACATGTAGCATAGCTCTCTCTAAGAAAACTCGCGGTTGCAACAAGGAGGGGTCGTATGGGGCATAAAATTCAACTGACTATCAATGGGAATTCGGCTGAATACGAGGTCGAGCCCAGGATGCTGCTCGTGCATTTTCTGCGCGATCACGTTAGCTTGACCGGCACGCACATCGGCTGCGAGACCGGCATCTGCGGCGCGTGCACCGTCTTACTCAACGGCGAAGCGATCAAGTCTTGCATGATCTTCGCGGTGCAAGCCGACGGCGCTGAAATCATTACGATCGAAGGACTCGCAAAGGACGAAAAACTCCACGCCGTCCAAGAAGGGTTCTGGGAGCACCACGGTCTCCAGTGCGGCTACTGTACGCCGGGCATGATTATTTCTGGTGTGCAATTACTCAAGCGCAACTCTGACCCGAGTGATGAAGAGATTAGACACGGGCTGGTGGGTAATCTCTGTCGTTGCACGGGCTATCAGCACATCGTGGAAGCAGTGCGCTACGCTGCCAAGAAGACAAACGAAGCGGCCACGAAGGAGGGCTAGGCTATGGCACAGAAGCTCGTTGGTCAACGTGTCAAGCGCGTCGAAGACCCTCGGCTCATCACGGGCACCTCGCATTACGTCGATGACATTCACTTGCCCGGGATGCTCTACGCGGCTTTTCTACGAAGTCCCTATGCTCACGCGCGCATCAAGAGCATCAAGGCTGACTTAGCGTTACAACATCCCGGCGTCGTCGCGGTGATCACGGGCAAAGAGACGAAAGACAAATGCGGCACTGTCCCATGCGCGGCGGCTGTGCCCGATCTCAAACGCCCGACGCATTACTGTTTGGCGCTCGATCGCGCGTACTTTGTGGGTCATCCAGTCGCGATTGTTATCGCAAATGATCGTTATACTGCCCGCGATGCCGTCGATTTGATCGACGTCGATTTTGAACCCTTGCCCGCTGCGAGCGACCCGGAAGCTGCGCTCAAATCCGGCGCACCGCTGGCACATCCAGAATTTCGTACCAATCTCGCGTTCAAGACCGAAGGCGCAGATATTTCTGAAATTTTCAAGAAGGCCGACAAGATCGTCAAACAGAAATTACTCAACCAAAGGCTCGTCCCGTGTGCCATGGAGCCACGCGGCGTGATTGCTCACTGGCTTCCGGGCGAGCAGCAACTCACGCTCTGGTCCTCGACGCAGATCCCTCACTTGATGCGCACGCAAGTCGCGTTGATGCTGGGATTTCCGGAGAACCGTCTGCGTGTGATTACGCCCGAGGTTGGCGGCGGCTTCGGCAGCAAACTGAACGTCTACGCTGAAGAGTCGCTGCTCGGCTATGTGTCGATGAAACTGAAAAAGCCTGTGAAGTGGATCGAGACACGGCGCGAGAATTTTACCGGGACGATTCACGGACGCGGCCAAGTCGCTGAGATCGAGATGGCTGTCAAGAACGACGGCACCATTCTCGGCATGAAATATCATATCGTTAGCGATCTGGGTGCGTATCATCAGCTCTTGACCCCTGCGATGCCCATTTTAACGGGGCTAGTGCTCACCGGCTCTTACAAAATCCCCAGTGTCTCGCTCTCAGTCTCGGGGGTCTTTACCAACAGAATGTCGACCGATGCTTATCGCGGCGCGGGCCGTCCTGAAGCAACATATATGATCGAGCGCATGATGGATCGCATCGCTCAAGAGTTGAAGCTTGATCCCGTCGAGGTGCGCAAGAAAAATTTCCCCAAACCCGAAGAATTCCCGTTTGCGACGCCCATGGGCGTGGTCTACGACAGCGGGAATTACACCCTCGCGCTCGACAAGTGTCTTGAACTCATTGGCTACCAAAAGTTCCGTCAAGAGCAAGCCGAAGCCAGAAAACAAGGGCGCCACATTGGCATAGGTCTCTCTTGCTACGTCGAGATTTGCGCACTCGGTCCGTCTCCGGCGATGCCCGCCGGCGGCTGGGAGAGCGCCACCGTGCGCCTAGAACCCACGGGCAAGGTCACGATTCTTACCGGCGCGTCGCCCCACGGCCAAGGCCAAGAGACAAGTTTCGCTCAGATCGCTGCGGATGAACTTGGCGTCAAACTCGAAGATATTATCGTCGTGCACGGCGACACGAGCATCGTTCAGTACGGCATCGGCACGTTCGGCAGCCGCGCGACTGCCGTCGGCGGCACGGCCGTCTACGAAGCAATCAACAAACTCAAAGCCAAAGGAAAAAAGATCGCCGCGCACAATCTGGGCGTCGAAGAGAACGCCGTCGAGTGGGATGGCAGTGGCTTCGCTGCTAAGGGTCAAGGGAAGCGCCTGTCGATCGGCGAGATCGCGCTCGCAGCGCACTTGGCCAAGATGCTCCCGCAAGACATGGAGCCGGGGCTCTCCGCAACTCACTTTTATGAGCCCAAGAATTTCACATTTCCGTTTGGGGCCCACGCTGTCACGGTGGATGTCGATATTGAGACGGGGGCCTTCAAAATCTTGCGTTATGTTGCTGTGGATGATTGTGGCAAAGTGATCAACCCGATGATGGTCGACGGCCAAGTTCACGGCGGCATCGCCCAAGGACTCGGCCAAGCGCTCTACGAAGAAGCCGTCTATGACGAGAACGGTCAATTGCTCACGGGCGAGTTCATGGATTATGCGCTGCCGAGAACTACGCACATGCCCTGGATCGAATGCGATCGCACCGAGACGCCGACGCCCGTCAATCCTTTGGGCGTCAAGGGTGTTGGCGAGGCCGGCACGATTGGGTCGACACCCGTCTTCGTCAATGCTGTTGTCGATGCATTGGCCCCGTTTGGCATCAAGCACATAGACATGCCCTTAAAACCCGAAAAGATCTGGCGTGCGATCCAAGCCGCCAAGAGAGCGTGAGAGTATGATCCCCTCTAAATTCGAATATCATGCCCCACAGACATTGCCGAAAGCCCTGAGACTTCTAGCAGAGCACAAAGAGGACGCGAAATTGTTGGCCGGCGGCCAAAGCCTGGTTCCCGCGATGAAGCTGCGTTTGGCAACGCCCGTTGTCTTGATTGACTTGAATCGTGTCGGTGCCTTGCGCTACGTCACGCAGAAAGACGATCACTTTGCGGTCGGCGCGATGGCGACGCATTATATGCTCGAGAGCGCCCGAACGGTTTTGCGCAAATGTCCGTTGCTCGCGCAAGTAGCGTCTCACATTGGAGACGTACAAGTGCGCAACCGCGGGACGATCGGCGGAAGCCTCGTGCACGCAGATCCGGCTGCTGATTGGCCGACGGCTATCTTGGCACTGGATGCTGAGCTCAAGCTTTCGAGTGCACGCGGAGAGCGAACAGTAAAAGCTTCTGAATTCTTCAGGGGGCTCTTCACTACGGCGATCGAGCCTGATGAGATTTTGACCGAGATCAAAGTGTCGGCGTTTGCTCCGCGAACCGGTAGCACCTATGTGAAAGTGGAGCAGCCAGCCTCGGGCTTCGCGCTCTGCGGTGTCGCCGCGATGGTCACCGTTAACGAGCAGGGCATCTGTCAAGACGCGCGCGTGGCGATCACGGGTGTGACCGATAAGCAAATTCGAGCACGCGGCGTCGAGACGGCGCTCAAGGGGCAAAAGCTTGATTCCAACGTAATTACCAATGCTTCAACCAAAGCGAGTGAGGGTATCACCAGCCCGTTGGATGACATCCATGCGTCGGGCGATTACCGGCTGCACTTAGCACGAACGTACACGAAGCGGGCACTCACGGAAGCAGTGAGCCGAGCGAAGTAGCTCAGACCTAAACATGAAACTCGAAGGCCAATATATTTTTGACGCGCCTCCAGAAATTGTCTGGAAGACAATCACGGACCCCAACGTGATCTCTCAGTGTATTCCCGGCCTCGAAAAGCTGGTGCCGCGCGGCGAAGACTCCTATGAAGCTGTTGTCAAAGCGGGCGTCGGCACGATGAAGGGAACCTTCACCGGCAAAGTGGTGATGACCGAAAAACAGCCGCCGAAACAGTACAAACTCATTATAGAAGGCAAGAGCACGATCGGCTTTGGCAGGGGCGAAGGGTTGATCACGCTCGACGCGCAATCCGATGGCAAGACCCTCGTCTCTTGCGTAGGCGAGGCGCAAGTCGGGGGAACGATCGCTCTCGTCGGTCAGCGCGTGATCGGCGCGGCGGCGCAGATGATGCTCAATCAGTTTTTCGAAGCGATGCGAGACCAGATAAAACCCTGAAATCGTTCGGGAGAAACGCTAAACTATGGAGACTTCTCAAGGAGGGGTTCAGTCATGCCGAAATTCGTCATCGAGCGAGATATTCCCAAGGCCGGCCAAATGTCTGCACAAGAGTTGCAGGCTATCTCCCAAAAATCATGCAGTGTGCTCAACAAACTAGGCCCCCAAGTGCAGTGGATTCATAGCTACGTCACGGATGACAAGATCTATTGCGTCTACATTGCCCCCAATGCAGAAACTGTCCGCAAACACGCCGAGATGGGTGGCTTCCCCTGCAACCGCGTCTCTAAGGTCAGCGAGATTATCGACCCCACGACTGCTGAAGCATGAAACCCACAAGGAGTTCGTATGAGTGAAACCATTGATGCTTTTCTGAAAGAGAATCGTACGTTCCCACCGCCAACTGAGTTTGCCAAGCAAGCTTGGGTGAATAACGACGATCCGTATAAGCGTGCAGAAGACAACTATGAAAAATTTTGGGAGGGCTTCGCTTCCGAGCTGCACTGGTTCAAGAAATGGTCCAAAGCTCTTGAGTGGAAGCCCCCTCACGCCAAGTGGTTCGTCGGAGGCAAGCTCAATATCTCATATAACTGCCTCGATCGGCACTTAAGCGCTCATAAAAATAAAGCCGCCCTCATCTGGGAAGGCGAGCCCGGCGAGACGCGCACTCTTACTTATTATGATTTGTATCGCGAAGTGAATAAGTTCGCCAACGTTCTCAAAAAATTCGGAGTAAAGCGTGGAGACCGTGTCTCTATCTATCTCCCGATGATCCCTGAACTGCCCATCGCGATGCTCGCCTGCACGCGCATTGGAGCAACGCATAGCGTCGTCTTCTCGGCATTCAGCGCTCAAGCCCTACGCGACCGAAACCAAGATTCACAGGCGAAAGTGCTCATCACGGCCGATGGCTACTATCGCAGCGGCAACGTCGAAAAACTGAAAGAGCGGGCTGATCTTGCTCTCAAAGAATCTCCAAGCGTAAAGCAAGTCGTCATCGTAAAACGTATGGGAAATGCTGTCACGATGGAGTCGGGACGCGATCATTGGTGGCATGAGCTGATGCAAGAAGCTGATGATTATTGCAAACCTGAAGAAATGGACTCCGAAGATCCGTTATATATTCTCTACACCAGCGGCTCTACGGGAAAACCCAAAGGCGTCTTGCACACGACCGGAGGCTATCTCACGGGCGTCTACGCGACGAACAAGTGGGTGTTCGACATCAAAGATAATGACACATACTGGTGCACCGCCGATATTGGCTGGGTGACCGGACACAGCTACATTGTGTACGGCCCGCTCGCCAACGGCGCGACGAGCTTGATGTATGAAGGCTCGCCCGATTATCCTCAGAAAGACAGATTCTGGGCGATCATCGAGAAGCACAACGTGAATATTTTTTACACTGCGCCGACGGCCATTCGTACGTTCATGAAGTGGGGCGCGCAATGGCCTGAGAAACGAGATATGAGCAGCTTGCGCTTGCTCGGCAGTGTTGGCGAGCCGATCAATCCCGAAGCCTGGATTTGGTACCATGAGACCATCGGCAAAGGACGCTGTCCTGTGGTCGATACGTGGTGGCAGACCGAGACGGGCTCGATTCTGATCACGCCCTTGCCGGGGCACACGATCTTAAAGCCTGGGTCAGCGACAAAGCCTTTCCCCGGCATTGCGGCCATGGTTGTAGACGAACATGGCAAAGAAGTCCCGCCGGGCACGGGCGGCTATTTAGTCATTACCAAACCGTGGCCATCCATGCTGCGCACGATCTACGGCGATCCCGATCGCTACGTCAAACAATATTGGAATAAGTTTGGTGGAAAGTTTTATTTCACGGGCGACGGGGCCAAGCGTGATAAAGACGGCTACTTCTGGCTCTTGGGCCGCATCGATGACGTGATCAACGTCTCCGGGCACAGAATCAGCACGATGGAGGTCGAGAGCGCGCTCGTCGAGCACGATGCTGTCGCCGAGGCTGCGGTCGTCGGGAAAAATCACGAGATCAAGGGCCAAGCGATCGTCGCCTTTGTAACCCTGGGAGATGGGTATAAACCTTCGGATCAGCTCAAAGAAGGACTGCGCGAGAAAGTCAAAGAAGTGATCGGTCCGATCGCAAAACCCGATGCGATCATCTTCTCAGATGATTTACCGAAGACCCGCAGTGGCAAGATCATGAGACGCATCCTGCAAGACCTAGCCGAGGGCCGCCCCGTGGGTGACACGACAACATTACGCGATCCAGGAGTGGTCGAACGCATCAAGCAGCAACTGTAAGAATCAAGCGTCATCGAGTAAGGTTCCCATAATCTTCCATCCCTGGGAGGTCCTATGATCATTATAGATCTCACGCCCGATAATGAGAAGAGTATCCACCAGGCTGCGGAGCTGCTGATCCACTTTTTTGGCCACCTGCCTAACGGATATCCCACACTAAAAGAAGCCCTTGAAGAAGTTAATGAGTCGTTTGAGCCAGGCCGAATCAGTCGCATCGCTCTGGATGAAAAGGGTGATCTGCTGGGATGGGTTGGAGCTATTCCAGCCTATCGTGGCAAGGCGTGGGAGTTGCATCCGATCGTTATACGCCCCAACCGACAAAAGCAGGGAATCGGGCGCGCGCTCGTACAAGATTTAGAAAACCTCGCCAAGGATCATGGTGTCTTGACCCTTTTTTTAGGAACAGACGATGAAGATGATCGCACTAGTCTCGGCGGCGTTAATCTCTATCCCGATGTTTTGGCCCACGCGGCGCAGTTCAAAAATGTCCGTGAGCATCCGTTTGAGTTCTACCAGAAATGCGGGTTTGTCGTCGTTGGCTTGCTACCGGACGCGAACGGTTTTGGGAAACCCGATATTTTTATGGCCAAACGCGTCGCTGCTAAGCCATAGTCATCTTGGTAACAAGTAGAAGAGAACCGCCAGATAATGACAAGTGCTGCCAGCCAATACAAAAAGATGCCAGACAGCATGGTGATATGGCAATCTGCGCCATACGTAAAAGATCACGCCCATCGTGTAAAAAATACCGCCTGCTGCCAGCCATATAAGCCCACCCACAGGGATTCGAATCAGCATCTCGTGCAGAGCTACTAAACAAAGCCAACCCATCCCAATATAGACAATCGTCGAGAGCCTACGGAACTTATGGATGAACAATGTTTTGAAGGCGATACCTAAGAGAGCCAATCCCCAGATGACACCGAGCAGAGTCCAACCCCAAGCCCCACGTAAGCTCACTAACAAAAATGGCGTGTAAGTACCCGCGATCAATAAGTAAATGGCGGCGTGATCAATAATCCTAAAAATCTGTTTGACACGAGGATTCCGAAGACTGTGATAGAGTGTGGAAGCAAGATACAAGGTCACGAGACTGCTAGCAAATATGCTAAAGCTTACGATGCGCCACACATCGCCGTATACAGCAGCCAAAACGACGAGTAAGATGCCCCCGGCTAGACTCAAGCCAATACCAATGCCGTGCGTAATGCTGTTGGCTAACTCCTCCCCTACGCTGTAGTGCTTGTGGTCCACGACACCTCCAGATGCTTCGTAAGAAGATACAAAAATTAGAGAGCTTGAGCCAGCTCTTGCAAGGCTAATCTGAGGATTTGCTGAGCTTTTTCATACTCCATAAGATCGAGATGCTCGTTAGGTGTATGATCGAGTGAAGAGTCGCCCGGCCCATAAGCGACGATGGGCACTCGCCAAGCTGGGCCGAGCAGATTCATATCCGAAGTCCCGGTCTTAACCTTGAACTTAGGTTGGCCTTGATGCGATCGGATCCCTTTCAGCAGCGCGCGCACTAAGGGGTTGTTCTTCTCCGATCGAAAGGCCGGTGTCTCAGGTCCTAACATGACTTGCGCAGCTTCGCAACGTGAACTAAGAAATTGCTTGAATTCGGTAAAGTCAAAACCCAACGGCGTGCGCACGTCCAATGTCATCATCACGGATTCTGTTAAGCCATCGCTCTGCGTGTTGATCGATGTGAGATTGACATCTACAGAATTAAAATCTGTTTTTTCAGAACTGAACTTGGTTTTCAATGCTGAGAAAAAGTGAAACGCTTCTTCGGCGGCGGTGCGTGCCTCGTGTCCGCGATGCGTCATCGAACGTTTCAATTCATACGCTATTCGCACAGAGCCTTTGTAGCCCAGCGTGATCGCGTCCCAACCGCTCGGCTCGCCGATCACCACAAAGTCGGGTCTATGGTTTTGAGTGAGCAAGAACTTTGCTCCGTGCGAGTCAGCTTCCTCACCGACGCAACCGATCACTGTAATCGCAAGCTCACGCGAGTCTTTGAAGTGTTTTGCATTCTCAATAAAATTTGCCAGACAGCCCTTCGCATCGACGGAGCCGCGTCCGTACAGCTTTCCGTTCTCGACGCGCACAGGGATGTGCCCTGGAACCGTATCCATATGTCCGACCAAGAAGATATTTTTGGAGCCCTCTCCGATGCGCGCATGTAGATTTCCCACAGTATCTAATGTCGCTTCAAAACCCATTTTCTTAAGATCATCGCGCAAGAAGTGCGCCAACGCAGTTTCTTGACCCGAAGGGCTATAAAATTCGACCATTCTCTGCAAAAGATCCATGCTGAATTTATCTCCTCAAAAGCTGGCGAAAAGTTATTTCATCCAATCCAGCTTGCCGAAGCATTTCGTAAAATAACCAGCGCGGAATGTCTTGGCCGTGTCGATGGCTTATGGGCACACGCAGAACAGTTTGATCTGGAAGGACCTTGCGCCAAGTTTCGTGCTTGCGACTACGTAACTGCTCAAACCCTGCCAGCTTGAGCACCCGACGAAATTCATCAAACTTGTAGGACGCCATAACGGACGTCAAGGAGCGTTTTGAGTTGCCAGTCGTCTTTTGCCTTTAACACTTCTTGGAGATACGGCCAATGATGAGCACGATTGGGGCTGTGAGCGTAGAGCTTCCAGTCATCACGAAATTCTTCAGCGTACACTCGAATCGCTTCTAACAGCTCTTGCAGCGCTTCGATTTCAGAGGACATTTCTACGACTAAATCGAGCTCAATACAGCGAGCACAGATCAGTTTCTCTTCACGGTCAGGAGCAAGAATGACTGTCAGCACTGGGCCCTTCAGCGTCAACGTAGGGCGCTTTTTCTGATGGTTATGAGATCGGCTCTTCAATTTGGGCATCGAATACCTCATCACGAATCTCAGACTATTCTAGTCTAGAGGTATGTCCTGAGCAATCTAACTGTTCAAGACAGGTTGCAAAGCCTGAATGACTTGATCGATTTCACCCCGCGTAATTTCTAGCGGCGGCAAAAAGCGAATGACCGTCGGCCCCGCAGATAACGCCAAAATTCCATGATCGATCAGCTTCATCAAGTACGGCGCTGACTTCTCTTTGAGCTCTAACCCTAGCATCAATCCTAGGCCACGCGCTTCGCGCACGGGACCCTTGCCCTCGAACGTCTTTAGTTTTTCGAGAAAGTAAGCCCCGTTCTCGCGCGCTTTGCTCAGTAAATTCTTCTCTTGGATGTAGGTGATCGCCGCGCGCGCTGCCGCACAAGCAAGCGGGTTTCCGCCAAAGGTGCTGCCGTGCTGAGCTTTGTCTAATTGAATTTCGTCGCGCGTCAAGATTGCGCCGATGGGGACTCCGCCGCCCATCGCTTTGGAGATGCACATAATATCGGGCTCGATACTCGAATGCTCGCAAGCGAAGAATTTTCCAGTGCGCCCGAAACCCGTTTGAATCTCGTCGAGAATTAATAGAATGCCCTTGTCAGAGCATAGCTTTCGCACAGCCGAAAGATAGCCCGGCGGTGGCACGTGAACGCCACTTTCGCCTTGAACAGGCTCGAGAATGATAGCCGCTGTCTCGTCCGTGATCGCAGCTTCGAGTTTTTCGAGATTGCCGTAGGGCACGAAAGAAGTTTTAGGCAAAAGCGGCTCAAACGGCTCGCGATATTTGGGGTTCCAGGTAACGCTGAGAGCCCCGAGTGTCCGTCCATGGAAGCTGCGCATGGTAGCAATAATGCCGGGTTTCCCTGTGAAAGCCCGTGCGAATTTGAGAGCGGCTTCGACGGCTTCAGTGCCAGTGTTGCATAGAAAGATTCGGTTCAAGCTCTTCGGGGCTACTTCCATCAGTTTCTCAATCAATCCAGCACGCGCGTCGTTATAAAAGTGCCCATCGGGACACGTCAATAATTTTTGAGCTTGCTCCGTGATCGCGCGGACGACGTACTCATTCGAGTGCCCAAGGAGTGCCACGCCCATGCCCGTGGAGCAATCGAGATACTCGCGACCGTTCGCGTCCCAGACGCGCGTTCCCTTGCCACGCACTAACGCTATCGGCTTCTTGGCGTAGACGCCGCTGCTGTGTTGGTCTTCAATCTCTTGAATCTTTTGATTTAAGTCTTGATTCAGAAGTTGCATCGTGCCTCCTTAAATTATTCGATTCTTGTGCCAGCTCCGTTGAGCGTTTGGGTTAGAGATGCTTTGGTCCGTGCGCCGCCGAGCAGAACTTGCTTCACTCCCCCGTCAAGCGCTTCTTTGGCTGCTAAAAGTTTCTTCTTCATTCGGCCTTGGGCGTAGGTTTGAATGAACGCATCGATTTCGTCGCGCGCAATCTTCGTGATCAAACTGGTCGGATCATCGGGGTTGCGCAAGAGTCCTGGCACGTTAGATAAAATCACTAAGCGCTCTGCACCGAGAGCCACTGCAATTTGTGCGGCGCAGCGATCGCCATCGACGTTGATCGCGACGCTTTCGTAACTGATGGCTGGCGGCGTGAGCACGGGCGTGTAACCGTTATCAAGCAACAGGCACAAAAGCTTTACATTCACACGCTCGATCGTTCCACTTAAGTCGCCGCGCAGAATTTTCTTTTTCCCATTCTCGATAATTTTTAGCGCTTCTTTCTGCGGGCCTTCCAAAATTCGTCCATCGATGCCCGTCAATCCGACAGCGTTGACGCCCGCTTTCTGGAGTTTTTCGACGAGCATCTTGTTCATCTTGCCCGCGTAAACCATATTAAAAATTTCGAGCGTCTCGCGATCGGTGTAACGGCTGGTGAAGCCGGAGACCGACGTGATGAAGACGGGAGGTCTTCCTAATTTCGTCGCAATCTCTCCCAGCTCATGCGAGCCTCCGTGCACGAGCACGAAGCTTCTGTAGTTGGCTAGATCGCGCACGAACGCATCGTAGTCAATGCCCTTGCTGCCGCCGATTTTGACCACAAACATAATTTATCTCCGGTAGAACTTTTTCAGTTTCAATGGCTAAAGCAGTCTAGAGGGAAGACTGCCTCACTGTCAACTTGCCCAATGGCATCAACTTCTGTTGTTTGCATTGCGCAAGTCAACGTGCTATGCTCCAAACATGGCTACCTTATACGTTCGCGAGATTCCTGACGACATCTACCAGCAAGCCCGAAAGATTGCCAATGCTCAGGGACGCTCCCTCAGCGCTTTGTCCTGACGATCCTCCAGAAAGATCGAAACACTATGCTCCCCGCAACGGTGAAAGGGCCACTAACCGCGCACCTGACCAAGCGGGCGACCTGCCACACCTTCCGCCATTCGTTTGCTACGCATCTTCTGGGCGATGGGTATGACATCCGCCGCACCGTGCAGGAGTTGTTGGGACACAAGGATGTGAAAACCACGATGATTTACACGCACGTGCTGGACCGAAGCGGGAAAGGCGTTCGCAGTCCGGCTGACACTTTGTAAGAGGAGAGCACGAGAGTGTTATACGGAAACCATATAACATCGCGAAGAGGTCAGAGAAACCGGCTAAGATCGTTGGCACAACAGAATTTAAGAACGACTGCACGCCGGTGTTTTATGCTGCCAGAAAGCGGCATAAAGATGATATGAAGAAACCATATAATCAATAGTTAGACGACGCCTCCAAGGAACTCCGAAGCATGACAGGAGGAACACATGAACCATAAGCACCGCATTGCGCGATACATCGCCTTGGTAGTCGGTGGGCTGCTCTGCGTGGTGGGTGTTCTTCACGATATCGTTAACATTCCGTCCCTCACGCGAGCATTAGCTCGGGGCGAGATCGCCGAGAGGATGGGCCCTCAACTGATGGTTAATGTAGCACTTGCGGGTCTAGCGCTAGCGCTCTTGGGTATCCTTCTCGTCGTTATCGCACCAGACCTCGCGAAGGGTAAGCATGCGGCGTGGCGCATCGGTATTGTGATCGGGTTATTCCTTGTGCTCAGCGGTGTGGCAGTGTACTTGTGGCTGCCAAGAGAGTCCGTCTTGATCTTTTCTGGACTAGGTGGTGTGCTTTGCGGGCCGCTCCTCATATGGCGCAAAGAGTTCTTGGGCGAATAACGGCACCCCGGCGCAAGGGACTCACGGCAACCAAACAGAGTATCCGGGGTCGTCTAACTCGGCGCTGCAGCCGACCCGCCTTCGGCGGGCGGCTGAGCGTGGGCGTTAGGCCGATCGGGGTTCACTAGTCGGCTCAAGAACATTATGGAATTCACGCCGGGACGCGCTCGGTGATGAGTTTTCCACAGAGGTGTTGACATGTTCGGCTCTGCGATTGTTTACCTCGGACTCATCATGGCTGCCGCCGGACTGGTGCTTGGGGTCACGACGCACTGGCGCGGAGTTGGCGTTGCCGGAGCGGGTGTGCTGGTGGCCGGCATCGGCCTGATCCTTCCGGTGTCGGAGTCGCGGGTCACGCGAATGGAAACGCGCCTTGATGAGTTTGCGCCAGTCTGGCAGTTCCGCGAGTTCCACACGATCGACGTCGCCGCCCCGCCGGCGCGCGTGTTCGAGGCAATCAAGCGCGTGCGGCCTGACGAGATTCTCCTGTTCCGGACGCTGATTGCGATCCGCAGCGCTGGCCAGCCACCGCCTCAAAGCGTTCAGAATGCTGCAGGGGCGTACGAATCGCTGATCGATATTGCCACACATAGTACCTTCGTGGTTCTTGCTGACGACGCTCCGCGAGAGTTCGTCACCGGCACCGTGGTCGGGGCGCCGCCGGGTCCGCGCGCGCCGCTGACCCCGCAGGTCTTTCAGAAGCCTCTGCCCGCCGGATTCGCCCTGGCGACGATGAATTTCCTTGTGACGGCGGACGGCTCGGGCGGCTCGATCGTCTCGACGGAGACACGCGTGTTCGCCAACAGTCCCTCCGCACGTCGACGGTTTGCCGCCTATTGGCGGGTCATCTACCCCGGCAGCGCCATCATCCGCCGGATGTGGCTGCGCGCCATTCAGCGACGCGCGACCAGCCCGGATGAACCTTGATGCGCCTGCAATCCGAGTTGAAGAGCGCGGAGTTTGGGATGGCCTAACCAGCGCATGCACCCGACGGCGCGAGTCAAAGGACGAATCCTCATGCGGCTTCCGCAGTTCCGAGTCGAGAACCAGCGAAGCATCCGACTCGGACGTATTCTCAATATCAACAGCGTCGCTGTATAATAGGGGTATGGAGTTGATTGATGAGATTCGCGCCAAGTTCGCCCGTGATGATTTCGAGTTTTCAAAACATGCAACGGACCAATCCTTACTGCGCGAAATAAGCGTGCAGGAGATACGCGAAGCAGTCAGCACCGGTGAGATTATCGAGGATTATCCGGACGACAAATATGGCTCCAGCTGTTTGATACTTGGATTTACTTCAGCCATCAGGCCGATTCATGTACAATGCAGCTATCCTTCGCGTCCAATCGTGAAAGTGATTACGGTGTATGAACCCAATGCGGCGGAATGGATCGATTACCGCGTGAGGAGGTAACACCATGGCGACTGAACCTAAAGCAGAAAAACTGGTGGAGCAGAAAGTGACTTACACCTTGTTCAAGGAGGGCAAGTTCTACATCATCGAAAACGTACCGGCACGAGTAAATCAAGAAACAGGGGAACAATTCTTTTCGCCTCAGACCGTCGAGCGTCTGCGACAGATTATCTCGGGTGGGCGCCCACCGCGGCGCATGATTCAAACGCCGGTTTATGAGTTTGCATAACAGGTGGCGCAAATGTTAGATGCTTTCCCTGATCTGGGCGCCTCTAGAGGTACACTCGGCACATGATTAAACCGCTCATTACCCGCTCGCCCGATGTCTTAGGAGGCACTCCCGTATTTGCCGGTACTCGTGTGCCCATCCAGACACTACTCGATTACCTCGAGGGTGGTCAGACCATCGACGATTTCCTTGAGGGGTTCCCGACGGTAACTCGGGAGCAGGTGGTCGCCTTCTTAGAACAGGCGAAGGCGCAGATGATTGCTGAACCGCGGCGGGAAAGGCGTTCGCAGTCCGGCTGACACTTTGTAAGAGGAGAGCACGAGAGTGTTATGCGGAAACCATATAACATCCCGAAGAAGTCAGAGAAACCGGCTAAGATTGTTGGCACAACAGAATTTAAGAACGACTGCACACCGGTGTCTTATGCCGCCAGAAAGTGGCATAAAGATGATATGAAGAAACCATATAATCAATAGTTAGGCCTAAGGATTGAATATGGAAGAGGTTCTGAAATATGTTTCACAAATAACGCTGAGCGGGGCCGCTTTTTCTTTTGTGATCGGTCTAATTAAATGGATCGATGAGAGAAGCAGAGAACGGGAGGAAAAGCAATATCAGTCATTTCACAAAATGGTTTGTCTCGCCTCAGGCACAGATGAATCTGGAAGGACCATTAAAATGGCTCAGCAAGTTGCTGCGATTTACCAGCTTCAACGCTATAAGCAATACTCGTTTGCTTCCATCCCAGTAATCCAACTTCTGTTATATGAATTAAGCGAAGCTCAAGACGCGAGGCTTGGGCATTTAAAAAAAGCCATGGATGAAACTCTCGCAAAACTATCATGATTGTGGTCCCGCCGTGCCGCGTATGCTCACCGCCATCGAATCTGCCGAGCACACAGCCACGCGTGGACTCAATCAACAGTCCGTCGAGACAGAACCATCACTCACAGACCGATTCCTTGGCGCATTATCCATGCCTACGATGATGATTCGTTGCGCCGTGTTCGCGATATCAATCTTTCAAACTACGCTATGATGCTCCAAATTCAAGATCAGCCGCTGTAACCATGATGGGAAATGCTGCATAATTTAAGTGATATGAACTCAGCCCCCATGTTGACAATCGTCACGTGACAGGTTACATTTGACGTGTGATCAAGACGTTCGCAGACCGGCGCACGCAGGAACTGTACGCAACCGGCAGGTCGAAACGGTTCCCGCCGGACATCGCGCGACGGGCGAGGCGTAAGCTTGAGTACATCGATTTGGCAACGCGCCTAGATGATCTTAAGGTTCCTCCCGGCAATCGGCTCCACCAGCTTGGGCGGGACCAGGAGGGACAGCACGCCATCTCTATCAATGACCAATGGCGCATCTGTTTCCGGTTCGTCGATGGTGATGCCTACGATGTCGAGGTCACAGACTATCACTGAGACGAGGTGTGACATGAGCATTCCAAACACGGGGAACAGGGAGGTCCGGCCCACCCATCCCGGCGAGATGCTTCGGGAGGATTTCCTGCCCGACTACGGGCTTACGGTATCCGGTCTTGCTGATGCGTTGGGCGTCTCGCGTCAGACGGTCAACGAGTTGCTCCGCGAGCGTCGAGCGGTGAGTCCGGGAATGGCGCTCCGGCTCTCGCGTCTGTTCGGCAACTCTCCCGAGTTCTGGCTCAACGCGCAGCGCGCAGTGGACCTATGGGATGCAGCCCAGGTCATCGGGTCCGACGTCGAGCGCATTAAGCCCTTGATCGTCGCATAACAACGGCATGAACTCGGACGGGGATTCCGCTGACGCTTCATCCCCGCCGGTGATGCCGAGCGTTAGGTTTTGCAAACTTATAGGATAGATTGTCGTAAACTATCTGAAAATGACCGAATCAAAGTAATCTTGGAGGAATACTTATGAAAGCTATTGTATACACACAATATGGATCACCGGATGTGCTGCAGTTCAAGGAGGTAGCAACACCTACGCCCGCGGACGATGAGGTCTTGATAAAAATTCATGCGGCATCCGTAAATGCACTTGACTGGCGCCTCCTGAGAGGTAAACCGTTGCTCGTCCGCCCAATGATGGGGGGGCTGCGCAAACCAAAGATCACACGACCAGGCGTTGATGTGGCCGGCCAGGTTGAAGCGATTGGCAGGAACGTAACGCAGTTCAAACCAGGCGACGAGGTGTTCGGCGCGAAACGTGGCGCCTTCGCCGAGTATGTGTGTGCTAACGAAAACGCATTGGTGCTGAAACCGGCCAACCTCACGTTCGAGCAGGCGGCGGCCGTACCTATAGCAGCACTCACTGCCCTGCAGGGCCTTCGTGACAAGGGACGGGTCCAGCGAGGCCACAAGGTTCTGGTTGATGGCGCGTCTGGTGGTGTTGGGTACGTTTGCGGTCCAGATTGCCAAATCGTTCGGGGCTGAAGTCACTGCGGTGTGCAGCACGAGGAATGTGGACACGGCGCGATCGATTGGCGCGGACCATGTGATTGATTACACTCGAGAAGATTTCACGCAGAGTGGGCAGCGTTACGACCTGATTCTTGCTGCGAACGCATATCATTCGATTTTCGATTACAGGCGTGCGCTC
>JACOSB010000006.1 GCA_016179105.1 Candidatus Acetothermia bacterium | reverse complement strand
GGAGCAAGCCTTGGGAGAAGCGCTGCGCCCCTATTGGGAAGCACCGGCGCAATTGCGATGCTTGACCGCTTATCCCTGGTGGCTCAGGGGTCTCCACTCTATCCAGACATTCCTATGACAAATTAGTATAACTATGCGATCCCTCAAGGGAAAGGCACTCCACAAGCTTTACAGCCACCGGCGTTTGAGCGACTCGAAGAGATCAAAGCGCCTACGCTCATCATCGCGGGCGATGGAGATATACCCGATGTTCTGGAGAGCGCGGATCAGCTTGCAGCGAGAATCAAAGGCGCAACCAAGGTATTGATTCCCGATGTTGCTCACATGGTAAGCATGGAGAAGCCAGAAGAATTCAACAAAATTGTGCTCAACTTCTTAAATAAGCAAACACTGGCTTCTTGAAATTTTCACGAAGAAAAGACCACCGGAAGAGGCTGGCTCAAGTAGGCCAGCCTCTTCCGGTAGTACATTTTTTAGAGCTTGGTCGAATTAGCGAGCCTTGATCTTCAGGGCCTTTCCATTCTTGAGCGTGTTCTGTAACGGCACGACAATCCTCAAAACTCCCTCGCTCAATTGGGCCTCGATCAGATGGAGGTCTTTCACCTGCTCCGGCAGCAGGAACACCCGCTGAATCTTCCCAAGCTGGCGCCCGACGCTGAGGTAGTTGGTCTCGTGCACGGCCTCATCCCGTTTTGCTTCCGCCGTGATCACCAGGCGCTGACCCTCAACCCGGATGTCGAGGTCTTCTTTATGGATGCCGGGCAGCTCGGTCTCGTAGATGAGCTGATCGTTCTTCTCGAAGATGTTCGTAGAGCCAAAACCGTTGACCTGTCCCCAACTGACCCCGCCGAACGTAGAAGGAACGCCGGGCGCGAACGGATAGTGAGTATGAATAAAAATGAGGCATGCTCGCAGCGTAGGGAACAGACCAACCAAACGTCGGAGAAAATGGGCTCGGCATGGCACTGAATCCAAACGGAGTTACGGGACCGATTCCTATTTCCAATGATGCCGGATTGTCCGGCAATGTTTCCATAAAACGGTTGACCTTGGGGTTGAAGCCGAGCGGCTGCAAGACTTGAGGCATGAGATGAGTCATAGACTATCACTCCTTTAGCGATCACTGGTTAATCGATTTCAACCGAAGTATAAGAAGCGAATATGAAGAGATGGTGAAGAGTCACTGAACGTTTGATGAAGGATGGGTGACTTTTAGGTGCTCTGAGTCAATTTATGATTTCTTAGGTTCGATAGGCCCGGTCTCTTCAAAATTGACTGCTTCGCGCGGAACGTTTATTCTCACCAGCGCTTGCTCGACTCGGTTCAGTGCGTCCAGTTTCTCCAAACCAATCTTTAATCGGTTCTTCGACTCGTCAATGTCGACCAGAGTAACTCCCGGCAGGGCGAGCAAGGCGTTCGCGCGATCGAACCATTCTTTGAGTTGCAAAAATCCGTACTCCCCTTGGAGCACGCGGATTCCATCGGAGGGAATACGATCGCGACCGAAGACCGAAGCGATCGCAGATTCTGCTTCTACTTTCTGAGTTGGGTCGAGCAAATAGACTGAGAGATTGCCCTGTGAATCGATGAACATACCCCCGAAGGATGGGACTTGCTTTGCTACTTCGGCGAACAAGTCATCGATCGTTTGGCTGTCTTTGGCCGCTATAGGCGCTGAAGATTTATCTCGATCGGTTTCATGAGAAGAGCTGGACTTGAAAAGAGAGCAGCCATTCGTGAGCATTATCAAGATCACCAGAGATATGAGTACGAGGGTCATTCCGAGCTTTGACATAAGGATCCACTCTTTACTTTGTATCTCTATTAATTATAACGGCTAGCCCCGAGCCAGAAGATTGGCTCGGGGCTAGATCTTTTGCCTACCGAAAAACTAGAGGTTGTCTTTGTCTCTTAACAAGAGAAGCCGGAAGCGCAAACGGTGAGCGTTCCTAGCTCTGTTGCAGATCGCTGTACGTTCGAGATCGGGCTGTCCACAAACAGAGTGCCAGATTGATTTCCTCCCCATAGGATACCAGAGAGTGTTACATCATTCGTCTGAGGAGAGTTGGTGATCTTGAACACATCGGACCCGCTATCTCCAGCACCGACAGTGGCGCTGACCTCATCTTGACAGAGCTGCACGATCCTAGAGCCTTGGACGCCTACGTTCGCACAGCTGGCGACAACTTGCCCCTGTGACCAACCCGTCGTTCGGCCCACTTTATTCAAGGTATCGCCAACCAAGGCATTAGAAGCAGCCTTGGCTGTCACGCGGAAGCTACCGGCGATCGTGAGGGAGCCAGTGTTCACGCTATCTGTCTTCTCAATCGAGCCCAGAGTATAGGTGACCGAAGGATCAGAGCTATAAGCAGCAAACGAGCTGTCGCTGTAGCGACATAGCTTTCCTCTTAGACCGCTCGGACACGTACTGCTGAGGTACAGCGGATCGACGGTCTCAGTGCCAATCTGGACTGGGTCAACAGACTGGAGAGGCTGCCAGTAGGGCGTGCTCTCGACGCCACCTTGAGTGGTGGTGCAATGAGACGCTGTGACAAATCCGTTCACACCTTGGCGGACAGCGTTGAAGCCCAGCGTGCACAAGAAGCCGGGGAAGTTGATCTGCAGACCCGCCAGGATCGGCCGGACTCTATCTTGGAGTGTAGTGAGCGGGACGATCGGCTCCGTCTTTACGATATTGACCGCTAGACTCGGAATGCCCAATCTAGCCAGAGCTTGTGCGACTTGGTCAGCTATACCTAGATCATCCACACCGACCGTTAGCCGGTTCTTGGCCTCGTCGATATCTGTAAGAGTCACTCCGGGGATATCGAACAAGGCCAACATGCGATCACCCCAGTGTTTCAGCTGTACATAGTCATAATCACCCTGGAGAACCCGCACATCTCCCTGCGGAACACTGTTGCCGAAGACTGAGATGATCTCGGCTTGTGCTGCCGCCACGCGGGTCTGATCAGTCAAATAAATATTCACTTTCCCGTGTTCATCGAGGAACATCCCTCCAAACCCTGGGACGTTTTGGGCGATCTTGGCAAAGCGCTCGTCGAGGGTCTGCGGCGCGTTCGACTGGGTATTGAGACCGGGTTGGAAGAAGGTACAACCACCGGCGATGACCGCGAGCAGCGCGATCACTCCTAAAACCGTAATCCGTTTGGACATCATTGATTTACCTCCTGAGAGATTTTGCAGTAGCAGTAATAGAATAGACATAAGCTAATGGTTTGCTGGCAGACATGCATCTTGCTTGAACTTGCCCGAGCCTACTACCACCTCCTGTAGGTTGCTACACCCGAACCGGAGAGACTTCGGCTTCCGCAAGCTTGCTTCCGTTCAGAGGCCCTTGACCATATACTTAAGCATTTTAGCATACACGAGCCTTATAGACAATACTAGCATTTCACATTTTACTTGTCAAGATCGTTATAAAAAAGCATTTTATATTACTTACACAGATAAACGAGTGTTGAGCTTGAATGAGGTCTTCGCAAGACGATGAGCTTTGCTAACGCAACTCTCGCACTTGGGGCCACTTCCAGAGCGCGAAGAGCGCGAACGCAATACTGAGAGACGCGCTGATGGCCAAGGCTTCTTGGGGGCCGAGCCATCGCGCGACGCTTCCAATCTGGAGTCCACCGATGGGCTGCATCCCTAAGAGCATCAGTGTGTAGAGACTCAAGATGCGCCCGCGCAAGTGATCGGGCACGTTGGATTGCAAAAGCGTATTGGCCAGGGCGTTTTGCGTGATGAGCCCGGCGCCGACGCCGACCAAGCAGAGCCAAGAAAGCACGTAGATATGCGAGGTCGAGAAGAAGATGAGCGCCATGGGAAAAACGAAGTTTCCGATAGTTAATAAGAGTCCCTTGCGCTCGTAATTCCCTAGAGAAGCGAGAAAGAGCGCGGACGAAAGCGCACCGACGCCCGCTCCCGCCATGAGCAATCCGTACCCTTGCGGGCCAGCATCCAAGACTTTGCCTGCAAAGATCGGCAAGAGCGTGATATACGAAAACCCGAAGATGCTGGAGACTCCCACCAGCAGGAGAATTCCGAGAATTGCAGGATGCGCTCGCACATACATCAACCCTTCACGCAAGCTTCGCCAAACCGAATCTCGTGATTTTCCATTCTTCGAAGATTCGATGCGGATGAGCGAAAGCCCAGCCATCGGCCCGATATACGAGAGCGCATTCAAGAAAAAGCAAAGTGCGGCGGCCATCTTGGTCTCGAGCTCTTCC
>JACOSB010000036.1 GCA_016179105.1 Candidatus Acetothermia bacterium | reverse complement strand
GTCGTCCACCAACAGGTAGATCGTTATAATGAACTCATCCAAGAGCATGGTTCTCCTCCTCGGTCGCTGAGATGCTTGGACCAAGGTAGCGAGAATCATGCTTTCTGGGCCACTCCAAAACTCGCACATGGGGTTAGCTACGCTTGTTACTCGATCGAGAAAGAACAAGGGGCTGATCTTAATACCAAGTTTGAGCTTCAACATATCCAGCCAGGCCTACTACAGGAGCAGAAAGACGTAGTCACTCTTCATCGACCTCAATTTGTATGTACGCCTGTCTTAAAATATAAGAAAGAGCAGTAAACGATCATCTATGTCGAAGCGAGCTGCGGGCATCTTTATCTACGATGCCCTGGCTCGCTCTTGGCTCGCATCAAGCTCAATGGCTCGTTACGCACTATGAGTACGCTACGCGTCACATTCTTCGGGGGATTCCACGCCGTCCGCGATGATTTCCCCATTAAAAATTTTCACTCGCAGAAAGCTCAGTTACTCTTGTCGTATCTCTTGCTCTATCGCCAAAAGTCTCATCCTCGGGCGGTCTTGGCCGATCTCTTGGGGGGCGATTCTGGAGAAGGTAACCGTACATTGGCGAGCTTGCGTGCAGCACTCCACTCGTTACGACAACTGATCGAGGGACCGAAGTCGCGCTTTGGCAAGTACATCCTCACCGAAGCAACCGCCGTTCGCTTTAATACCGAGAGCGCGTACAGGCTAGACGTCGAAGAATTCGAGAAGGCGTTGGCGTCCGCACGCAGCGCCTCCGGTGAAGCACGCGCAGATTTGTTGCGTCAAGCCGTAGAACTTTATCAGGGCGATCTACTCGCGGGGTTCTATGAGGACTGGGTGCTCATCGAGCAGCAACACTTCAAAGAATTGTATCTGCAAGCGCTGCGCGAACTCATCACCCATCATCAAGAGCGCCAAGAGTACGCGCAGGCCATCGACCAGACGCGCCGCGTGCTCGAGGAAAATCCGCTGCACGAAGAAGTGCACCGATGGCTCATGCAGCTCTATCTGCTGAGCGGTGATCGCGCCGCCGCGCTCAAGCAATACGCCGAGTGCAAAGCCGTTCTCAAGCGCGAGTTGAATATCGCTCCCTTGCCCGAAACAAAAGATTTATACGAAAAGATTCTCGCAAGCGGGCCCGGCAAGATCGAAGAAAGTGAGGAGCCTGCTCCGCCTCCACGAGATAACTTGCCCCACTTCATCAGCCGTTTTATCGGGCGCAAGAAAGAGATCGAAGAGATCAAAAGATTAATCATCGGTGTCAGCGTGGATCGGCGTGTCCGCTCGGTTGACCCCGGCGGATCTGTTGGTTCGCCCCTACTGACGCTCACCGGAACCGGTGGGAGCGGCAAGACCCGGCTGGCTGTCGAAGTGGCGCGTGCTCTCTCAAAAGATTTCGCCGATGGAGTTTGGTTCGTAGAACTGAGTTCGCTGCGCGATCCGGGGTTGCTCCCGCCCGCCGTGGCTTTCGCTCTCGGCCTACGCGAGCAGTCGGGCCAATCGCCCTTGGTCACTTTGACGGAATATCTGAAACCCAAGCAACTGCTCTTGGTCTTGGACAACTGTGAACACGTCGTAGATGCCTGTGCGCCGCTCGCGCAGACGTTGCTCTTGAATGCTCCCCGTTTACGGATGCTCGCCACTAGCCGAGAGGGTCTGCACATCGACGGCGAAACGGTTTGGAAGACCCCGCCGCTCTTGATGCCCAACCCGCAGAGCTTGATGCTCCAGGGAGATGCTCTGGTGAAGGCTCTCGCGACGTATGAGGCTATCGCACTCTTTGTGGACCGCGCGATGTCCAGTAACCCAGAGTTCGCGCTGACGAGCGAGAACGCAGAAGCAATCGAAGAGATTTGTCGTCGGCTGGACGGGATTCCCTTAGCGATCGAGTTGGCGGCGGCACGGGTCAATGTCCTGTCCGTGGATGAGATTGTGCGCCGTTTGGATAGCGCACTCTCGTTATTGACGCAGGGGAGTCGCACGGCCGCGCCTTCACACCACCAGACGTTGCGCGCGACGCTCGACTGGAGTTATCAGTTGCTGAGCGAACCAGAACAGATGCTCTTGGCGCGGCTTTCGGTTTTTTCCGGCGGATTTACTCTACCGGGGGTAGAAGCTGTATGCGCGGGCGAGACTCTCAGCCAGTCCGAGATGCTCGATTTGATGGCGCAGTTGGTGAACAAATCGCTCGTCAGCGTGGAACATCGCGACGGGAAGGTGCGTTATCGGCTGCTCGAGATCGTTCGCCAGTATGCTCAAGAAAAGTTGGACGCGTTGGGTGAAGTCGGGTGCACTCGGGAACGTCATGGGCACTATTTCCTCCGGCTGGCGGAGCGTGCGAAAAGCGAGCTCAACGGACCGGATCAACGTCTATGGCTCGATCGACTCGAAGCCGAGCATGACAATCTGAGGACCGCCTTAGCGAACACAGCAGCGGGCGAAGCCAAGCTGCGCTTTGCAGAAGCCTTGTGGCGCTTCTGGTTCTTCCGCGGATACTTTAGTGAGGGGCGCCGCTGGTTGGAGGAAACCTTGGCTACGAGTCACGGGGCACCGATTGCTGTGCGTGCCGAGGCGCTCAACGGAGCCGGCGTTTTCGCGATGGAACAAGCAGATTACGAACATGCAGTGAGCTTATATGAAGAAAGTTTGGCATTACGCCGGGAACTGGGGGACAGGAAAGGTGTGGCCAACTCGCTCAACAATCTGGGACTGATCGCTTATAACCAAGGGGATTTTGAGCGCGCAGCGCGAATGCACACCGAGAGTTTGGCCCTACGACGCGAAGTAGGGGAAAAGTGGGGTGTGGCTTCTTCGCTCAATAACTTAGGGGTCGTGGCACATTCGCAAGGTGATTACGAAAAGGCGACGGCCTTCTATGATGAAAGTTTGGCCTTGAAGCGCGAGCTGGGAGATCAACGGGGGATTTCCTACTCGCTCAGTAACTTGGGAGTATTGGCTTATTTACAGGGCAAGTATGAGCAAGCCGTCGTTTTTTATGAAGAGAGTTTGCAGATACGCCGAGCTTTGAGCGATAAGATGGGGGTGGCGGGTTCGCTCATCAATTTAGCGTCGGTCCGGTTGGAGCAGGGAAAATATCGCCAATCGATCGCTCTCTCGAAGGAAGGGCTGGCGGTCGCTCGTGAGCTGGGAGCGAAGGCTTTGGTTATTGAATGTGTCGGAGGATTGGCTTCTGCACTGGGGGTAAGCAGCGACCCCGAACAAGCGGCCCGATTGTTCGGAGCAGTGGAAGCGTTGAGTGAGGCGTTCAAAATTCCGGTACAGGCTGTAGATCGTGCCAACTTTGAACGCAAAGTAGCGTTAACCCGGAGCCGTTTGAGTCCAGAGATTTTTGCCGCAGCTTGGGCGATGGGCCGCGCGATGTCGCTCGAGCAAGCCATCGAGTATGCCCTCCAAGAGGAAAAACGGGCTTAAGCCCCCGGTAGGTTTTTCTCTAAAAATCTCGTATTAAAATTCCCGGAGATAAAGTTCGGATGCTGGAGAATCTCATAACATAATGGTGCTGTCGTTTTTATGCCCTCGATCTGAAATCGTTTGAGCGCGTTGCCCATCTTCGCGATGGCCATAGGTCTATCTTCTGCGTGAACGACCAATTTCGCGAGCAGCGAGTCATAGAAGGGCGTCACGTCCATCCCGCTGAAGATGTGCGAATCGAAGCGGACCCCGTTGCCTCCAGGGAGAGATTTGATCTCTATTCGCCCAGTCGAGGGCGCAAAATTTTTGGAGGGGTCTTCGGCGTTCAAGCGACACTCGATCGCGTGACCCTTGAGCTTTATGTCTTTTTGAGCGTAGCCCAGCTTCTCGCCGGCAGCTACTCTTATTTGTTCTTGAATCAAATTTTTCCCGACACGCATCTCTGACACCGGATGCTCGACTTGGATGCGCGCGTTAATTTCAATCATATAGAAATTTGATTCGTCCACTAAGAACTCTACCGTGCCCGCGTTCTGATAACCCAAGACTTCGGCCGCTTTGACGGCCGCCGCCCAGATCGCCTCGCGCATTTCTTTGGTCAGTGCCGGAGCCGACGATTCTTCGATAAGCTTTTGATAACGTCGCTGAATCGAGCACTCGCGCTCGCCCCAGTGCACGACATGGCCGTGCATGTCAGCCAAGATTTGCACTTCCACGTGGCGTGCGACGGGAATATACTTTTCCAAAAAAACCGTCGGATCGCCGAAGGCAGCCTCGGCTTCGCGCTTGACGGCATGGAATTTTTCCAAGAGTTCCGGCTCGTTCTGCACGACGCGCATCCCGCGCCCGCCGCCACCCGCGCTCGCTTTGAATATCAAGGGAAAGCCGAGCTTACGCGCTTCACTCAAGAGCTCTTCTTCGGTCTTCAGCGCGCCCGACCCCGGCACGATCGGGACGCCCGCCGCGCTGACCGCTTTCTTGCACTCCAATTTTTTCCCCGACTGGATCATCGTCTCATGCCTTGGTCCCACGAAGACAACTTTGCTTTCTTCGCAGACCTCGACGAAGTGCGGGTCCTCGGCCAAAAAGCCGTAGCCCGGATGAATCGCTTCGGCATGAGCAATCTCGGCCGTGCTCATGAGCGCTGCGATGTTCAGATAGGATTGGCGCGCCGGTGCAGGACCGATACAGTACGCTTCATCGGCCAGACGCACGTGCAGTGAATTGCGATCGGTTTCCGAAAAAACAGCCACGGTGCGGATGCCCATCTCGCGACAGGCCTCGATGACTCTTAATGCGATTTCGCCTCGGTTCGCGACGAGAATTTTTTTGAACATTCTTCCATTGTAGGGGCGCACGACCGTGCGCTCCTACGAAATCTCTATTCTGACCCTTCTTGGCGTCTTGGCGGTTTGATTCTCTACCCCGCCTTCAACACCAGCAGCGCCTGCCCATATTCCACGGGTTTTCCATCTTCCACCAGAATCTTCTCGACGATGCCCGACTGCTCCGATTTGATCTCGTTCATCACTTTCATCGCCTCAACCAGACAGACCGTATCCCCCTTCTCCACGCGATCGCCCACGACCACATACGGCTCTTCGTTCGGGCCGGGGCGGCGATAAAAAGTTCCCACGATGGGCGACTTGACGACGTAGCCTTCGAGTTTTTCGGGAACTTTTTCGGCCGTTGAGACTGGGGAAGTGGGTGCCGTAGGAATCGAGGCGGGTGCTGGTGCAGGAGCGACCGGGTTGGCAGTCGCTTTGACGCTCGCCGAACTGGCCTTCACGCCCCCTTGGACCGGATCGCGTTTGAGGATGAGTCGTTCCCCCCCACGCTCGAGCGTCAACTCCGACAGCGTCGACCGCTCGAACATCTCAATCAGGGCCTGGATCTCGTTAACCTCCACAAACCCTCCTTGAGCGATTGAACCGCTCGTGGAGACAGAATACTCGAAAGGGGCGATCGTTTGCAAAGGGGGGATGGCCTACCTATAATCGCTTCTGAGGTGTCGAACCATTGGATTTTAGCTGGAGCATCCCGCTTCTCATCGTGTTGACGTTTTGTTCTTTCTTTTTCAGCGCTTCGGAGATGGCGATCGCCTCGGTCGGCAAAGTGCGCCTCAAGGTGATGATGCGCGAGCACCCCCGCCGCCAGCGAGCGCTCCAGATACTATTCGACGATCCCACGCGCTTGATCACCTCGCTCGCGATCGCGAACAACTTCGTCAATTTACTGGCCAGCTCGATCGCTACGTTGCTGACGTGGAAACTCGCGGGAAATCGGCTGAGCCTCGGCGAGACAGCCTTGATCGCCACGGGAATCATCACGCTCTATCTGCTGCTCTTCGGCGAGATCACCCCGAAACGCATCGGAAAAAACAACGCTGAGCGTTTTACGATCGCGTTCATCACTCTGATCTATGGGCTTTCGGTCCTGCTCAAGCCGCTGACGTTCACCTTCCAATGGGCCTCGTCGGTCTTGTTGCGCTTATTGCCCTCACGTTTTCGAACCCCCGAGCCAGTCTATGTGAGTGAAGACGCGATCAAGATGCTCTTGGATGTGGGCGAAGAACGCGGGCTGATCCAAGAAGGCGAGAGCGAGATGATTCGCAGAATTTTCGCGTTCGATGACTTGGTCGCCAAGCAAGTGATGATTCCGCGAAAAGACGTGATCTCCATCGAAGTCAATACGCCGCTCGCTGAAGTGAAAGACATCATCGCGCGCGAGGGCCATTCCCGCTATCCTGTCTACGAGAAAAATCGAGATAACATCGTGGGCATTCTGCACGGCAAAGATATGCTGCGATTCGGGTTTAGCGAGCGACAAAAGCTCGAAGACCTGAGGCGAAAATTCCAAGAAGAGCTGCCGGCCAAGATGAAGGTCGCCCCAGATGAGCACGAGCTCGAGAAACTCAAGAAAGAGCGTGAGCAATGCGAGCGGGAGATCCGCCGGCTGCGCCAATTCTTGAGCGACGCGAAACTACGCGATATTCTAAGAGCGGCCTCGTACACACCGATGACCAAGCCGATCAACGAGCTGCTGCGAGAATTTCAGAAGCAGCGCAAGCACATGGCCATCGTCGTGGACGAGTACGGCAGCATGGTCGGCATCGTGACCTTGGAAGATATTGTCGAGGAGATCGTAGGAGATATTCGCGATGAGTATGACGAGCCTGAAGAGAGAATCAAAAAGCTCTCCGAGCACCTGTATCTCGTCGACGGCGTGACGGCCGTGGACGAGCTAAACCAAAGGCTGGGACTCAACATGCCCTTGGCCGAAGGCGTCACGGTGAGCGGTCTACTCTTACATCGGCTCGAAGATATTCCCAAGGCGGGCGAGTGGATCAACGTCGACGGGGCCCGCCTGACGGTCGAAGAAGCGACCGAGAAAGAGATTCGCAAAGTGAGAATCGAGATTCTTTCTCGCGCCGACGAGTGAACGAAAAATTGAGGAGGAACCCGTGAGCCGTGCACTGAATCTTGTGTTGGTCTTTGTCTGTTTTGTGGTCACAACGTCATCCGTAGGGGCCGACCCGCTCGATCCCTCGGGCAAATATACGATCGATGCCAAGTTAGACATTGGCAATCATACCCTCGATGCCACCGAGACGGTCGATTATCTCAATGACGGGGATACGCCTCTCTCGGCCGTCTATTTCTTGCTCTATCCCAATTATTCCAAAGAGCGCAACCCCAAGCTCGACCCGGCGGTCACCGATCAAGGTTACTGGGACGGCTTCGACCCCGGCGGCGTAGAGATTCTCTCGGTCAAAGACGCGAACGGAAACGCATTAAAATATGCGCTCCAAACGGGCCCGGACTCATTCCAGACGTATTCTCTCAAGGATACTCTGCTGCGGGTGGAGCTAGCGCAACCGCTCGCTCAAGGAACGCAGACCCAGATAAAAATTGAGTTCAGCACAAAATTTCCGCACATTTCCGGCGCCGACGAGGGCTGGCACAGCGATATTTATACATGGCGCTTTGCCTGGAACCCGGTCGCAATCCCCGCACGGGAACTCATCCAGGGAGAGTTTATCTCCAACAAACGCGCGTACTATAAGTTCGACCTTCCGGCGTCTACGTACGAACTGACCCTCACGATTCCCGAGGAGTACACGGCAGCCATCGGCGGAGATCGCGTCGAAGAACCAAAAGGAGCATCGACCAAAGACTCCGATAAGACAGCAAAAGATTATAAGAAACTGCACGTGACGACCAAAGCGCCCGTACGCTCCGTGCCCTTCTCCATCGGGAAAACGCTCAAGAAATTTGTGCTCAAGAGCGAGGTCGTGCCCATTGAAGTCTACTACCTGCCCGGCCATGAAGCAGCGGCCCGGCAGATCGCGACCTACGCTTCCGAAATTTTGGAGTACCATCAAGCGCACTGGGGGCCTTATAGTTACGAGCGCCTGGTGATCGTCGAAGCCAACGCGTCTGGATATTTCGGAGAGGCCGCCGATGGCTTCGTGCTCTTTGGTGGCTCGGCTTTTGCCGAGAAAGATTTGACTGTCGCGGGCACGGCCGACCGGCTTATTGATTATCTGCTTGCTCACGAGCTCGGGCACCAGTGGTGGGGCATCGGGATCGGCTCGGATTTTAACGCCGAGAACTGGGTCTCGGAATCGTTTGCCGAATATGTCTCGATCACCTACTTTGAGCAAAAATACGGAGAGTTTGGGCCCAACTTAATAAAACTCGACCGCCAAGGGCTCTTGGAAAAAGCCGTTGAATCTCAACTGGGGTATCTCAATTTGCGCGAGCATTTTAGCGATCTGCCCTACTTGGCGACCATCAAAGATCGCTTTGATGAAGCGATAGTCAAACCCCAGCAGGACACTAAATTTGCGAACAATTCGACGCAGCGCATCTACAATAAGGGCTATTTGATGATACGAGCTTTTCGTGCGATTCTCGGAGAAGATAAACTGCACGAAGTGCTCAAAGAAGCGAACAAGCGCTTCGTCCACAAACTCATCACCACCGACGATTTCGAAAAACTGGCCGAAGAGCTGTCGGGACAGAACTTAAAGTATTATTTTGACGAGATGTTCCGCAAGGACGATCCCGTCGCGCCGACGCTCGATTACGGCGTTTCGGGCTTCGAGAGCGAGAAGATCTCCGAGAGCAAATATAAGACTACGGTGCATCTATTCCGTAACGGAGAGCTGAAAATCCCCGCTGAGGTCGTGGCGATCACCGACAGCGATGACGAAACCTCACAGATTTGGAAAGCTGAGAAAGCCAAAGAAGATATAGCTTTTGAGACGAGCAAGCCCGTCAAAGAAGTGAGAGTGGACCCCAAGAGCTGGCTGCCGGACATCAACCGTCTCAACAACAATTCTCCCACGCGCACAAAGATAATCACCACGGGCGATAACGACCTGCCGATCGATGCATACTTGCTGAAACTCAACCCGGTCACCCAGACCGTCGAGGGAGGGTATCTGCTCGACCATAGATGGGTTGCGGGTAACGGCTACGTGGCGGGCATCATTAACTTTGGTCGCGGGATGCTCGCGCAGGCCGCGCTCGCGCTGAGCGAAGGACAGCTGATCGGCCAGCTCGGGATGACGATGGCACGCTACCAGCACCCGGACATTGGCATCCGAGGAACGTTCTGGGAGCCGACCGATCAGTTCCAATTCTCGGTCGCGCGCCTGCTCGACTCTTCGCAAAACCCGCTGCGCGGGCTGCCCGTCGTTTTCGGCGGCGTCGATTATCAGCGTAGCGAATCGACGCGTCACGTCTATGCGCTCGGCGTCTCGCTGCGCGAGGGCTTTTATTGTTGCCAAGGCGATTCGACCAATCCCCAGTACTTTACGGCGCTCAGACTTTCAGCGGCCACGCTTTTCAAAATCTGGGCCAATGTGAATTTGCAGTTGTACGTGACGATGGGATTGGGCTGGGATACGCCGGGGATGTTTAGGTTCGGGCTGGGTGAATTGAACAGTTTTTACCGCTCGACTCCGGACGGCAAGCTGCAAAAGCTCTATTTCCCCGGCAGTTTTAAGGTCCTGGGGCGCGCCGCGATCAGCTTCCCGGCCCGTCGCGAGCTCCAGTATTACCTCCTGAACCTCGCGATGGTAGATCGCGTCGATATGAATCTCTTCGTGACGGCGGGCCAGACAGGAGACAAGCTCGATGACCTCAAAGACCTAAAGGACCTCAAGATCGAAGCCGGGGCCGCGGCCACGATAGAGGGCGAGGCCATCTCCGGGCTCATCCCGGTCTCGCTCACGATTGGGCTGGCCTTCCCCGTGCAGGGAGCCGAATCCGACCAGCGCCGGCCACGCCTCTTCGTCGGAGCAAATTTACCGTTCTGAGCTTTTGAGAAAACCGAGCGAGCGATGAAAAACCCTACCGAGAGCCGTCCCTGCGAACTGCGCTTAAGCCATCTTACTCGATGGCTCGGCGTGGAGATCGAGGCGGGGCGGCTTCACCGCATTCTGACCGATCTGGGGCTCAGGGTGCTCCACCAGGAGAACGACCTGCTCTTACTCGAGAGTTCAGGGACAAGCTCGTTTCGTGAGATCGACCTGGTCGACGCGATCGCTCGCGTCCTGGGGCATGAAGAAATTCGTGCCCAGTTGCCCACGGCGGGCTTCAGTGTCGGGCGCCGAGATCGGCTCGAAGAGTTTAAAGATCGTATTCGGCGCGTGCTGGTCAGTCTAGGGTACGACGAAGCGTGCAACGAAGGTCTACTGAGCGTGAGCGACGCGAGCTCGCTCGCCCCAGAGTCTTTGGTGAAACTTAGGCCTTTGGAGCACGCGCACGAGCCAGCGCTCACCCCACGGCCGACCCTTCTGATCGGCTTATTGCATAACGTCCAGCACAATCTAGAGCAACAAGTGGAGAGCGTTCGGCTCTTTGAGATAGGCAAGAGTTTTCAGTGTGAAGGGACCAACGTACGCGAGCAATTGGCGTTGGGAGTGGCTCTGGCCGGACGAGCCAAGTTGCCCCTCGGCGGCTCGGCACAATTTTACGATTTTCAAAACATGAAGGGCTTGGCCGAGAGCTTGTTGCTGGAACTCGGCTTGCGCAATTTTGTCTTCGAATCCGGCGCTTCTTCTAAGACGCTGCTAGACTCGAAACGGAGCCTGGTCGTCAAAGCCAAAGAAGAGCCGCTGGGGTGTTTGGGAACGCCGCGGCCCGATCTATTCGAGAAATTTTCTTTAAAACCCGAGCCTCTCTTTTTGATGGAGTTGGACTTGGAGCGCATCTTCACCCGCTTGATGACGCTCTCAACACCCATCTGGTTTGAGTTAAAACCCAAAGTGACGCCGGCGTATCCGTTCCTACGTCGAGCTTTCTCCGTCGCGGTGCCCGCTTCCATTTCTGAGGGATCGGTGCGTTGGGTTTTGGAGGGCGAAAAACGTGTGGAGAGTATTTTCTTGAGCGAGCTGCGGTCGAGCGGCGACCGAAAAATTTTCAGCTATGAGATCATCCTGCGCGATTGGAACAAAGCGTTAACTCAGCCCGAAGTAGACGAGATGATGGCGCGACTGAAAAGCCGATTAGTCCAAGAGCTGAACGCCGAAGTCCAATAAAATACGGAGAAAACCAATCAACCGCCAAGGTCGCCAAGAGATCGAATTAGGATTTTTTTTGGGCTATGCTAATTACCAAGACGATCGCTGAGACTAGAGCAGCGTTAGGGAAAGTGCGCTCGGAGGGCAAGCGCATCGGGTTCATGCCGACGCTGGGTTATATTCACGAGGGCCATCTCACCTTGGTTGACATCGCAAAAAAACACTCGGATTTTGTGATTGTGAGCATCTTCGTCAACCCGACGCAGTTCGGGCCCAAGGAAGATTTTTCAGCATATCCTAGAGATTTTGAGCGTGACCGCCGGATGTTCGACGCACGCGGCGTTGCCTTGATCTTTGCTCCCTCGGTCGAAGAGATGTACCCGGAGCTGGAGCTGATAAAATTTCAGATCGAAAAAATGTCGGATCACTTGTGCGGGGAGAGGCGTCCGGGACATTTTAACGGCGTCGTCCAAGTCGTGGCCAAGCTTTTCAATATCATTCAGCCCGATGTCGCCGTCTTCGGTCAAAAAGATGTGCAGCAGCTTTTCGTTTTGAAGCGCCTGGTATATGACTTGAATTTCCCCACGAAGATCATCATGGGGCCAACGGTGCGCGAACCCAATGGACTGGCGATGAGCACCCGCAATGTCTATCTTACGCCGACGCAGCGCGCGCAGAGCTCGATTCTTTATCAGTCTCTTCAAAGAGCGAAAGAGCTGATTCAACTGGGCGAGCGTCGCGCCTCTGTGGTCATCGCCGAGATGACCAAGATGATTCAGACTGCCACCGAAGGGCGAATTGACTATGTTGAGATCGTGCACACGAGCGACTTGCAGCCGATCGAAACACTAGAGGGCCGAGTGGCAATTGCTCTGGCTGTCTACTTTGGCAAAGCGCGTCTCATTGACAACATCATTCTGGACATCAATGAGAAGTCTGTGAGTGAGATGCCCACGGGTGACTGAAGTTCATTCGCTAAGCTCACTGGTTTTCTTCCCTCAACGATCTGCAAGACGGCTGCAGCGGCTTTGACGCGGACGATTTTGTTTGAGTCAGCAAAGAGCGTTGTGAGAGCTGGAAGAGCCGCAGGATCGTCGAGTTGGCCGAGGGCTGCAATGGCAGATTCGCGGACTTGAGTCCCCGATCGCCGCTCAGATACAGTCTTGTCGTCGAGCAGCCCCACCAGTGGCTGCGCAGCGGAGAGATTCCTTGTAATGCCTAGAATCTCGACCACTTGGGCTCTTACACGAGGAGAAGGATCAGTTGTGAATGAAGTGAGCACAGGCAAGATCAAATCTGTCTGAGGAATCTTCTCTATCGGCGTTGCAGCAAATCCCAATGCTAACAAGGCGAGAATTTTGTTGTCTTCGATTGACTCTGGAGCCATCGTTGCGGGAGGTGGCTCACTGAGAAATGTGAGAATTTTTCGGACTGCGCGTTCGCTCCCGATCGATCCTAATGGTATAAGTAGAAACGTACGTATAACTCAAGTTGCTACCAAAGAGGTGGGAAGGAAGCAAGTTCCTCCGGGAAGTCGCTAGAAGGTTTCTGAGCGAGAAACTTTCTATCGAACCGGAGGAACCGATGCCTTATTGTATCATAGCCATCTACTGTGTGTGCG
>JACOSB010000035.1 GCA_016179105.1 Candidatus Acetothermia bacterium | reverse complement strand
ATATTCTCTGTGCCTTCTTGGCTTTTCTTAAGCTAGAATGGCAACGCCTCCAGACCGCCGTTTCTTGGTATGACTACAAATGGTCCATTGCTAGGCGGGCGGTTACTGCCTATTTATGCTGAAACGCGAAAGTCCTGAGAGTATTATTTTGAAACCCTATACTACACCGATGAAGTTTGAGAAAGGGGCTGAGATCAAAGGTATTGATAACGATGGAACACAACAACAGTATCTAATACAACGTCAGGCGACACCGAATAAGGAGAGAGAACATGAACTCAACCAAGAAACAAGCAAGAATCGCGGGATTACTGTATCTATTGGCCAGCAGCCCCGCCCCCTTTGGCCTCATCTATGTCCCCAGCACTCTGATCGTGACTGGAGACGCAACGGCGACGGCCAATCACATTCGGGCTTCCGAGACCCTTCTCCGCCTCGGCATCGCGAGCGAACTGATCAGCGCGGCCGCTTTCATCCTCGCGGTTTTCGCTCTGTACCGATTATTCGAGGGGGTTAACAAGCAACAGGCTTCGTTGATGGTGACACTGTTTGTGGTCTCTGTCCCCATATCGTTTCTGAATGTGCTCAACGACGTCGCTGCGCTGGTCCTCGTGAGCGGCGCCGATTTCCTCTCCGTATTTGATAAGAGTCAATTAGATACGCTGGCGTACCTGTTCCTCCGTTTACATGGCCAGGGATTTGTCGTTGCGCAAATCTTCTGGGGCCTTTGGCTATTTCCGTTCGGGATTCTGGTCATTCGATCGGGCTTCATCCCTCGCGTACTGGGCGCCTTGCTGATGATTGCAGGTTCGGGATATCTGGTTAGTTCCTTTACCTCTCTGCTTCTGCCAGGGTACGCGCACCTTGTTTCCCAATTCGCGCTGGTTCTTGAGTTTGGGGAATTGCCGATAGTGCTTTGGCTTTTGATCTGGGGTGCGAAGGAGCAATCATGAGAATATCCAATTCCTTCAGCTCTCTGATCGGGTTAAAAGAAAGTCGCCTAACCCGCGTTATGGCGACAACGACGTATAATCCTATTTACACGACGTATCTTTCGCATAAAATCCCCCTTGACAACGAAATGTCACGTGCTATAATGAAAGTTAGAATTTCTAACTTTTCAACCTATGGCCAGTGCTAAGCAACAACCCAATATAGACCAGAAGAAAGAGGTGATCGCGATGCCGCTCGTTAAAGTCAAGGAGAAGTATCAAGTGACGATCCCGACGAATATCCGCGAGAAACTTGCGCTCAAGGTCGGCGACGTGCTCGAAGCCGATATCGAGAAAGACAAGATTGTTCTCAAACCCCAGCTGGTCGTTGATAAAGCCCAGGCGTGGAAACGATTCCAGGCTATCCTCAAAGAAGTCCACGAAAAAAACAAAGATATGAGCGATGAGGAAGTGATGAAGGATGCCTTAGAGGCCGTTCATGAAGTCCGTAAGCTCAAACGCCATGCTCACGGTCGTCGTTGATACCAATATCTGGGTGAGCACCCTCATCAAGCCTCGCGGGTACTATGCGCAGCTCCTCAAGGAAATCATTGACCGCGGTAAACTCTTTACCGCTGAAGAGATTCTCGCTGAAGCCCGTGAGGTTGTTTTACGTTCGCGTATCCGCACGAGGTACCACCTCACAGAGGCGCTCATTGACCGAGCACTCGCTGAAGCGCGCACTTACGCAACCATAGTCAGCGATCTCCCCCAGATCAACGTCGTCGCGGGAGACCCTGATGATAACATCATCGTGGCCTGTGCGATCAAGGCAAAAGCCCAGTACGTCGTGAGCTATGACCCGCACCTTACCACCCTCAAGGAATACCAGGGAATCAAAATTCTTACGCCCGAGCAATTTGTGCCGATCTTGAGGGGAAGCACACCGTAGGCTATCCCCATAAAATGAGTAGATGGAGTAACTCGAACAGACTCATCGAGAACCTATGCCGCAGACGAGTAGACCTGATCTCAGTGTGAAGCTTTTCGGGCGCCTGGAAGTCTGGCGAGGGGGAGCGCTCATCCCTGCGAGCGATTGGCCCCGGAGCAAGACCCAAGCGCTCTTCAAAATTTTGGTGGCTGAGCGCGGGCGAGTCTTCACTCAAGACCAATTGATCGAATTTTTGTTCCCCAATCTGGAGCTAGCAAAAGCCGTGGATAACCTATACCGGCGGATCAGCGAGCTACGCCGCGTGCTCGAGCCCACTCTCAAGAAGGGCACAGATTCTCAGTATATTCTGAACGTTGGCCAGCAGGGCTATTGCTTTAGCGAGACAGCGCCCTGCTGGGTCGATGCCGAAGAGTTTCAGAAGAAAATTGAGTCTGCACAAAAAGCAGAGTCTGCGGGGCGCTGGGCGCAAGCGCTGGAAGACTATCAACAAGCGATCAATCTCTACCAGGGCGATTATCTCGGCGAAGACCTTTATGAAGAATGGGCGATCGCTCCCCGCGAGCGCTGGCGCGAACTCTATCTGAACGCGCTCTCTCGGCTGGCCGAATGCTATGCAAAATCTGGACAGTATCAGCGCGCGATCGAACAGTGTCAGCGAGTGATCACTCTGAAGCCTTCGAGTGAGACTATCTATCGTCAAAAGATGCTCTATCACGCGTGGGCCACCGAGCCGAATGCCGCGCTCGAAACGTATCAGCTTTGCGTGAATGCGTTGAAGGAACATCTTGAGGTCGAACCGTCGCCTGAGACAAAGACTCTCTATGAAAAAATTCTCCAGGGCGAGGTCCCGCCGCCGAAAATTTCTCAGACCAACCTGCCTGCTTCCCTGACCAGCTTCATCGGGCGCGAGCAGGAATTGCAGGAGATTATGAATTTATTGATTGACGTAGGGGTAGAGCGTGCTGTGCCTCGACCACGTCTTCTCACGCTCACGGGATTTGGGGGAACCGGCAAGACGCGTCTGGCCCAAAAGGCGGCTTGGGACCTTCTCGAAGAATTTCCCGATGGTGTTTGGTGGGTACGGTTGGCCGTCTTGACCGATCCGGCACTCGTCCCACAGGCCGTCGCTTCGGCGTTGGGACTCCGCGAGGAACCGAATCGCCCGTTGATAAGCACGTTGATAGATTATCTGCGCTCAAAAAATCTCTTGCTCGTGCTGGATAACGGCGAGCACGTGGTCGAAGCCTGTGCGTCGCTCGCCGAAACACTCTTGCAAAACTGCCCACAGTTAAGAATTTTAGCGACGAGTCGAGAAGCCCTCGGCGTGCACGGGGAAATTGCATGGCTCGTGCCCTCGCTCTCGCTGCCCGATCTGGCGCGACTCGCCCGTGGAGGCATCGATCTGTCAGCACTTCGCCAATACGAGGCCGTTCGCCTCTTCGCCGAAAGAGCGGCCGCGGCCCAGCCTAACTTCTCGATGACGGATCGTAACGCTTCGGCAATTGCTTACATTTGCCAACGCTTGGATGGGATTCCCTTGGCGATTGAGTTGGCCGCTGCCAAAGTCAGAGTGCTCTCGATCGAGCAAATCGCGGAACGTCTGGAAAACGATTTCAGGCTGCTCACCAACCCCAGCCGAACGGCCTTGCCCAAGGACCAGACCCTTCGAGCGGCGCTGGACTGGAGTCATAACCTACTCTCTGAAAAACAGAAGACGCTCTTCCGGCGGCTCTCGGTTTTTGTCGGAGGGTGTGTCTTAGAAGCCGTTGAAGCCGTGTGTGCAGATGATATTCTAGGCCGGGGCGGTTCGCGAATCGCCCCTACAGAAATTCTTGAACTGTTGACTCAACTCATCGACAAATCGCTCGTGACTGTCGAAGACCACGGCGATGTGGCGCGCTATCGAATGCTCGAGACGATCCGTCATTATGGGCAACAAAAATTGTCTGAACAGAGTGAGCCCGAAGTTCTGACGTTACGCGCACGTCATCGCGATTGGTTCTTGGCGCTCGCGGAACGGGCTGAGGCTGAACTCTTGGGCGCGCGGCAAACAACGTGGCTCAGCCAACTGGAGCAAGAATATGATAACCTGCGCGCGGCGTTGCGTTGGTCGTTAGAGAACGATGAGCAAGAAGCCCACGCGGCGTTGCGGCTATCCGGAGCGCTCGGCCCATTTTGGCTGGCGCGCAGCCATATCGACGAAGGAAGCCGACTTTTGGAAGAAGCGCTTTCGAAAGGACAGGATGCACCACTCTCGGCGCGCGCAAAAGCGTTGCTTTGGGTCGGCACACTCGCGCGTCACTTGGGAGACGATGAGAGAGTGCAAGCCCGCTGCGAAGAGAGCCTATCACTTTTCACAGAGTTAAAGAACAGATGGGGCATGGCTTTCTCGCTACGCAATCTCGGCGTCGTCGCCCAGCATCGGGGAGATTTCGAGCGCGCGGTCGAACTGCATCAGCGAAGCCTTTCCCTTTGCCGTGAGATGGGCGACGCCTGGAGCACGGCCTGGTCGCTGCACAATTTAGGAGTTGTCGCTCGACAGCAGGGCAATTATCAACGGGTTGAAGCGTTGTGCGGAGAAAGCCTCGCGCTCTTCCGTACGCTCGGCGACAAATGGGGCATCGCCGCGTCGCTGCACTATTTGGGAGAAGTCGCTGAGCACAAGTTGGAATACGCGAACGCGCGCGATCTCCATCGCGAGAGCCTGCTGCTCTATAAGGAGCTGGGAGATAAACGAGGGATCGCTGCCTCGCTGAACCAATTGGCCGAGATAGTTCTTCGACAAGAAAACTATGAGTGCGCGGCGACGCTATTCGGGGCTGCAGAAGCCTTGCGAGAAACAATCAATGCCCCACTCTCTTCGGGCGATCACGCAGAGTACGAACGACACATCTCGATTGTGAGTACGAGACTGGGCCCAAAGTTTTTTGACGAATTACTAGCTCAAGGCCGCGCGATGACGCTCGAGCAAGCTGTCGCTTATGCTCTAGAAAACACAGCCTGACGTTTGTCACAGCTTGTTCGTTTCCTTATAATTCGCCGTGAGATACGCTTTAGAGGGAGTTTTTCGGGTGAACGAACCGGACAAACCAGGAACATACCAGAACGCCCAAAGGGATGAAGACTTAACTCTTCCCGGGCGTCAGCGTCCTCTGGGCAGTCTCCATCTGCTCACCCAGGTCCAAAAACAGTTGGAAGACCTCTTCGTGCGCATGGGCTTCGATCTGATGACGGGGAGTGAACTTGAGACAGCCCATTATCAGTTCGATGCGCTGCAGCACCCAAAAGATTCGCTGGCACGCGCAGAAGCGTTTTATCTGAATGACAATCTCCTGCTGCGCACCAGCCCTGCTTCGATGGCGGTACGCGCCCTGGAAAAACGCCGCCCGCCCGTGAGAGTCCTCTGCTCGGCTCGGTGTTATCAGCGAGATATAAAAAAAGGGAGACGGGAGAACGCTATTGTGTCTCATCGCTCAGAAGCCCTCTGGATTGACCGTGGCCTGGGGTTTGCCCATCTGAAAGCGCTGGTCCAGCTCGTCTTGGACGAGTTTTTCGGCAAGGGTTTTGAGACGCAAACCCACTGGGTTGAGAGCCCGTACACACGTCTCAGCATCGAGGTACAAGCCCGCCGTCGTAGCGGCAGCAACGCATCCGGTAACCCGTGGAAACCGATTCTGAGTGGTGGGCTGATCGACACCGCCGTCTTGCAAGAAGTTGATTATGACCCCGAAATCTATTCGGGATTTGTGCTGGGTCTTGTCATCGAGCCGATCGCTATGCTAAAATACGGCATCGACGACGATCGCACGCTGTACCAAAATGACATGAGGTTCTTAGAAACATTTTAGTCTGGAAGAGAAAACGAGAGGAGGGATCGGGTCCGCCGTAGCCACAAACGATGGAACCGTCTGGAGGATCGTCCGAAATTTCGAGCCGTTATGCGGGTATACCCTTGAACTTCGGTGGACTTGCGCCGGAGTTTTCTCGTTTTGACAAATCCGCGGTCGTGGTCCTGCCCGTCCCCTACGATCTGACCACGTCTTATATGCCCGGCACGCGTCGCGGCCCGCTCGCTATTTTAGAAGCCTCGACGCATTTGGAACTTTACGACGAAGAGCTGCAGCGTGAGCCCTACAAAGTCGGGATTCATACGCTCGATAGTTTGGAGCCCTCGGCCGCGAGCCCTGCAGAGACAATCGACCGTGTTGAGGAAGCAATCGAGTTCATACTTAAAGAGAAAAAATTCCCCGTGATGCTGGGCGGCGAGCATTCGCTCACGCTCGCGCCGGCCCGCGCGCTCCAGAAAAAATACAAAAATTTTACGGTCTTGCAGTTGGATGCGCACTCGGACTTGCGCGATTCATATCAGAACACAAAATTTAATCATGCCTGTGTGGCGCGACGTATGTACGAGCTGGGACTAAATATCGTCCAGATTGGGATTCGCGCGATCAGCTCGGAAGAAGCAACGTTCATCGAGAAGAGCGAGCGCCTGAGCGTGCTCTTGGACTACGAGCTTCATCAAGACCCGTCACGAATCGAAAGCGTGCTCAAGCAACTCCAGGGGCCGGTCTACGTGACGTTAGATTTGGATGTCTTTGAGCCCGGGCTGATGCCGGCCGTCGGCACGCCCGAGCCGGGCGGACTCAACTGGTATACCATGCTTCGTATTCTTAGGACTATAGGTGATAAGCACGAAGTGCTCGGTTTCGACGTTGTAGAGCTCTGTCCGATTCCCGGCTTGGTCAGCCCGGATTTTCTGTCGGCTAAGTTAGTCTATAAGATGGTCGGATATTTTTTAAGATAATTTTCAATCTGCGACGAATCGGGTCAAAAAAAGACCCGAGCGTTGGCATTCACCGAGGAGGTTGAGGTGGACGAGTTTTCCAGAGTTCCGACGCGGATGTTTTTCACCAAAGGGGTGGGCTCTCACAAAGAGCAATTGCGTTCGTTCGAGATCGCGCTGCGCGATGCAGGGATTGAAAAATACAACCTGGTGCACGTCTCCAGTATCTTACCCCCACGCTGCAAGATTATCCCCAAAACTGAGGGCTTGAAAGAGTTGAAGCCTGGACAGATTGTCTTTTGTGTGATGGCCCGCTGCGCGAGCGACGAGCCCAATCGGTTAGTGGCTGCCTCGATTGGCTGCGCGATCCCGGCCGATCCCGACGTGTACGGGTATCTCAGCGAACATCATGCGTTCGGCCAGAACGAAAAGGAAGCGGCCGACTATTCTGAAGATTTGGCCGCGTCGATGCTCGCGTCAATCTTTGCGATGAAAGAGGATGATTCGCTGTCGTGGAACGAACAAGAGCAGCAGTGGAAGCTCGAAGGGAAAATCCTGCGTACGCGCAATGAGACGCAAACCTTTGAGGTGAAGCGCGGGGGCTGGACGACGGTTATCGCGTGTGCGGTCTTGCTCTTCTAGCAATTTTTGGAACTACCGATGTTAGCTCAAGTGATAGTTCAAGAGTAAGAGTGTTTAGACTTTCCTAAACGCCACGCACGAATTATGCCCGCCGAAGCCGAAGGAATTGGAGAGTGCAACTCTCACTTGAGCAGGCCGTGCTTCGTTCGGCACATAATCCAAATCGCACTCCGGGTCTGGTTTTTCTAAATTGATCGTCGGCGGGAGAATTCCCATTTCGAACGCCATCAGCGTCGCAATCGCTTCGACGGCGGCTGCTCCGCCCAGCAAATGGCCCATCTGCGACTTGGTTGAGCTGACGGCGAGCTTCTTCGCATGAGCCCCGAAGAGACTCTTGATCGCGCATGTCTCGCTAATATCTCCCAAGGGTGTCGACGTCCCGTGCGCGTTGATATAATCGACTTCGTCGGGACGGAGATTGCTACGCTGGAGAGACATCTCCATCGCACGTCGACCCCCATCGCCGTTCTCGTCCGGGGCGACGATATGCCCCGCGTCAGCCGACATGCCCATGCCTAAGAGCTCAGCATAGATATGAGCGCCGCGCGCCTGCGCGTGCGCAAAGGTTTCCAAAACTAAAATCCCTGCACCTTCCCCCATCACAAACCCGTCGCGATCTTTGTCGAACGGACGTGATGCTTTTTGCGGTTGATCGTTGCGCCGTGAGACCGCTCCCATCTGATCGAAGCCGGCAAACGTGAGACGGGTCATCGCGGCTTCCGCGCCGCCGGTGACCATCAGGTCAGCATACCCATAACGAATCGCATCGGCTGCTTCGCCGATCGCGTGGTTCGAGCTCGCACAGGCAGAAACCGTCCCAAAATTGGCGCCGCGCAGTCCCCATTCGATCGAAATTTCTCCGGGCAGGGCATTCGGCATGAACATCGGGACGAAGAAGGGGCTGACTCGGCTCGGGCCTCGTTGCAAAAGCGTCGCGTGAGTTTCAAGTAAGACCTCAATGTTTCCAATCCCTGTGCCGATGATCACGCCGAAACGATCGCGATTCTCTTTGGAGAGATCAAGCTTGCTGTCTTCAAGCGCGAGCTTGGTCGCTGCGAAGCCTAATTGAGTGGCGCGCCCGAGGCGTCGCGCTCGCTTCTTCTCGATAAACTGGAGCGGGTCAAACGCTTTGATATAGCCGCCGATCTTCGTCGCAATATCCGTGAGGTCGATCACGTCATCGACGAGAGAGACACCGCTACGAGCTTCTTGCAAGCCCTTCCATAAAGCATCTTTCCCAATGCCGATGGGCGTGACCGCACCGACTCCGGTGATAACCACACGGCGTTCAGTGACCATGACGGCTCGTGATCGCAAGACGCGCGCGTGCGACCTCTAGCTCACGCCGGAGCTTTGGTTCTTCTTCGGGCTTGAAATCGCCCTTGAGTTTGGCTTCCAAGTCATCTTTGGTTTTGCGGGCTTGCTCGGCATTGATCTCTTCCGGTTTTTCCACGAGATCGCTCAGCAGACGAATGCGCTCCGGCGTCACGTCGAGCGTGCCGCCGTGCACCAAAAACTTTTGTTCTTGGCCATTTTCGAACGTCACACGCAAGGGTGAAATCGCGACTGAAGTAATCAAACGGACGTGGCCCGGCAAGAGCCCCAGATCGCCGTCGGTCCCGCGCAGATGGGCTTGTGTGACGGGTTGATCAAAGACAACTTTTTCTGGTGACATCAACACAAATTGGATGGTTTTATTTGCCATAAATGATCGGTTTTATGATACTGAATGAAGGCAGCCAGGACAACTGAATGGGCTCGAGGAGTGAGAACCTAAAATCAACCATCAAAAAGACTCGATTTCAAATCTGGTCATAAAACGTCTCTCCCAATCTGTGTTCATCGCTAGCCGTAGACAAGAGCCTCTCACGTCGGTTATACTGCTCTTATCTAGAAGAGGAGGGATGTTTGATGAAGCACCCCAGTGTTTTTTACACTCGGACACGTTGGAGCCTCGTAGCAGTCGCTCTGCTCCTCACAAGCTGGCTCGCCTACGCGGCAGACCCCGTGATCGTCGAAGACCCGCCGAACGATTTCTTTTTCCTCTTTTCGCCCATTCCGACGCGTGGGCCGGACTTTATGGACATCCAGAGAGTCCAGGTCAGCCAGGTCGATAGCGATCTGCTCTTGCAGCTCAAGCCCTATGGAGAGCTACGCCGGCTGACGACGTCTACCCCCGACGCGCTCGGGCACTACTCGTTCTACGTCGACGTCGACGGGGACGCGAATACCGGCACCAAACTGAAAGCTTTCCCCGGCTTTGGCATCGATGCTGAAGTCGACCTCGACTACTTTGTGGGAACACTTTCCAATCAGCTGTTCGTCGGCCCGAACTTGGACGTAGAGATTCGTCCGTCGGGCCCCGCCGGCCCGCTCAATATGGAGTGGAACGACATCTTGAACACCATTACGTTCAAAGTGTCCTTACCGCAACTCCAGGAGATCTTGAGCAAGAACGGCTCGACGGCCGCAGTCAATCCCGGCGCGATGAAGTGGTTTGTGCTCACATCCTGGGCACTCATTCCGCCCGGTTGCTTCCCGCCGCCCCCCGTGGTGCCGCCGTTCTGTATCGTCGTCCCGGTCGGTGACATCGCGCCGAACGAAGCCTACAAACCCAACCCGTAGCCACGCGGTGCCTGTTGGGCCCCGGTCCTGGAGCGGTTCCCGGGGCTTTTCATTCTGACTAACAGAAATTACACCATTGTCATGCTGAGCCAAGCGATCCATTTTGATCTTTCAAAGTAAAGATTCTTCGCCACTACGTAGCTCAAAACGACGGGGATTCATGAGTATGATGAGCACAGTCGTCTTCGCAGAAAATCTCGTCAAACGCTACCGTGAGCTCAGCGCTGTCAATGGCATCAATTTTTCTGTAAATCCTCAAGAGTGCTTCGGGTTTCTCGGTCCCAACGGCGCCGGCAAGACATCGACGATGCGCATGATCTACGGCTTCTCGCCGGTGACTTCAGGAAGACTGATGGTTCTCGGCAAAGACGTGATGAAAGAAATGCGTGAGATCAAGACGCGGCTCGGCGTCGTCCCCCAAGAAGACAATCTCGACCCCGATCTCAAGGTGCTACAAAATCTAATTGTCTACGCACGCTACTTCGATATTCCCAAAAGTATCTCATGGGCCAGAGCGAAAGAATCGCTCGAACTCTTTCAATTGTGGGAGCGCCGCGAGGCCGCGATTCGCGAGCTCTCCGGCGGCATGAAGCGTCGCTTGATGATCGCCCGCGCGCTCATCAATCAACCCCAACTCTTAGTTCTCGACGAACCGACGACCGGGCTTGACCCGCAAGCGCGCCATCTGGTTTGGCAAAAACTCAGGCTCCTAAAGAGCCAAGGAGTGACTATGCTCATCACGACGCACTACATGGAAGAAGCGGCCCAGCTTTGCGATCGCTTAGTATTAATGGACAAGGGCAAAATAATAGCCGAGGGTACTCCGGCAGAATTAATCGAAAAACACGTCGGACGCGATGTTTTGGAACTGCGCCTGCGCGACGGCGCGAAGACTTTAGTCAAAGAACAATTGGCGCAGCTCAGTGCGTCTAGCGAAGAAGCAGGCGACACACTCTATGTCTACACCGACGACGGGCGTCGGCTACATTCGCAGCTCAAGTTATCCAGCGTGGATCGCGTCTTATTACGAACCGCGACGCTCGAAGATGTTTTTCTAAAATTGGCCGGCCACGCCCTTCAGGAGTAACACTATGCAACTCCCGATGACCCGTGTGACTTACCGGGCGATTCGCGTCTGGCAGCGGGATTTAGATACGTTCTTGCGCTTATGGAAGACCGAGTCCTGGTGGCCGACGATCGAGCCCTTACTCTATCTCAGCTCGCTCGGATTTGGGCTCGGTGTCTACATTACCCGACTCAGCAACGGGCTCTCGTTTTTGGAATTCATCGCTCCGGCGTTCGTCGCGACGACGGCGATGTTCGCCGCTTCGTTCGAGTGCATGTTCTCTTCGTTCGTGCGGATGGAGTTTCAGCGCACGTTCGATGCGATCTTGGCGACCCCGTTAACAATCGAAGAAGTGATCGCCGGAGAGATTTTGTGGGGCATGACGCGCGGAGTTTTCGCAGCCGTCAGTGTCTTATTTGTTATTTCGCTCTTCGGCTTGGTACACTCGCCTTGGGCCTTGCTGACTCCGCTTGTTGCCGTCGTGGAGGGACTGATGTTTGCATCTGTAGCGATGATCATCACGGCAATCGTCCCCGCGATCGACGCGTTCAATTACTACATCACGCTCGGAATCACGCCGATGTTTCTCTTCTCAGCCGTCTTCTTCCCGCTCGACCGACTTCCTCAGATCGCGCAAACCATTGCTTGGGTCTCGCCTCTGACTCATGCCGTGTACGTACAAAGGTCGCTCATCTTGGGTCAGATAAGTTGGAATTTGGTCTGGAGCGTCCTGTGGATAGCCTTTTTGGCGCTCATCGCGTTCAATGTCTCTTTAGTCTTGATGCGCCGACGGCTCATCAAGTGAAACGAGTCTTTCTCTGGCGCGTATAATAGAGCGCTACAGAAAGTTGAACTTTTATGCAACACACGAAAATCTCAGGATCAGAAGGGAGAACTGTATGTTCCACAAATCTGTCGTAGGACTGATACTCGTGTTGGCCGTGGTCGGACTGGGGTTGTTGTTCTCGCAAAGCACGGGGGTGAATCCGGCACGCGTCGCAGCCGCGGGCGCTGCGGCCGGAGATCGGACGATCAGCGTCTCGGGCGCGGCGAGCGTGGGCGTGAAGCCCGACGTCGCACGAGCCACGTTTGGCGTCGAGACGTTCTTGCCGACGCTGCAGGCCGCGCTCGCCGAGAATAACCGATTGATGAGCTCGGTCATCGCTAAACTCAAAGAACTGGGCATCGCCGACAAAGATATTCAGACGGTGAATTTTAACGTCTCGGTGGAGCGCTCATTCGACCGTGGAGTTCCCGGCCCCATCACGGGTTATCGCGTCTCCAACAGCGTGCGCGCGACGATTCGCCAACTCGACAAAGTTGGAAATGTGATCGACCAAGCGATCGCAGCCGGGGCTAACTCGGTGGGAGGCATCTCGTTTGGCGTGAGCGAAGCGGGACCACTGCAAAGCCAAGCGAGGGCCAAGGCTGTCGCCGATGCGCAGGCCAAAGCGCAGGAGTTGGCGAAGGCTGCCGGGGTTCAGCTCGGCCCTGTGATTTCTATCGTTGAGACGGGCATCAGCGCACCTCAACCTGCGGACAGAGCCTTTGCCGCTCCACAAGCTGCTGTGCCCGTGGAGGGCGGCGAGCTGAGTGTCTCTGTCTCCGTGCAAGTTGTTTACGGGATTCAGTAGGGCATATTTTGTCTCTGTAGGGGCGAGGTGACCTCGCCCCTACAAGGCGTCAAATAATTCCCCGCGCCCTCAAAAATTCCCGATCGTTGAACGCGATCTCGCGGTCACTGAAAATTTGCGTGCGCTCGTGTCCCTTGCCCGCGATTAAGACACAGTCTCCAGGCTTGGCTAATTCAAGAGCGCGCAAGAGAGCTTTCGGTCGATCGACTATGGCTTCGTACCCAGCATTCGTCTTGGCAATTCCTGCTTCGATTTGATGCACAATGAATTCCGGATCTTCGTGCTTGGGGTTGTCGCTCGTAATAATGGTGAAGTCCGCGAAGCGGCCACTCAGTTCACCCATGATCGGGCGTTTGTAGGGATCAGATTCTCCGCCGCAGCCGAAGACTGTCAAGACTCTTGGATAAAATTTTTTTAGAGTTCTTATCATTTTCTCCAGCGAGTCGGGTGAATGAGCGAAATCGATCACAACGGAAACTCCAGCTCTGGTCTTGTAGCGCTCGAATCGGCCTTCGATATGCGTGACGCGCTCGATGCCCGCTTTGATCTCATCTAACGGAATCTCTTTCACCAGACCGACTCCGATAGCTGCCAAAATATTGTAAACGTAAAACTCACCCGGCAATGCAGAACGTATGGGTATTTGGCCAATGGGAGTGTGCGCAACAAAGCGATTGCCCTCGGCGCTCATCTGTATTTCATCGGCCCACACGTCGTAGCTTGGTTTTAGCCCATACCCCAAGATCTGAGCTTTTGTGCTTTTCACAAAATGCTTTGAGTACGGATCATCGTGATTGATGAGTGCAGTCGCATTCTTTTTCAGTGATTGAAATAGCCTGAGCTTGGCGTGGAGATAGGGCTCAAAGCTGGCATAGTAATCAAAGTGATCTTGCGTCAAGTTCGTGAAGATGGCGACGTCAAAGTCAATCCCGTGCACTCGTTCTTGAGAGAGGGCGTGTGCGGAGACTTCGATGACGAAATTTTCTTTGTGTTGTATACAAGCTTCGTGCGCGAATCGTTGGAGGTCCAGTGCATTCGGGGTGGTGTAATCAATCCCGTGCTGGAGCGCGTTGACGACCGTATTGCTGATAGCCGTCTTCTCTAAACCCAACACACTCTGAGATAAGAACGTGATCGATGTCTTTCCGTTGGTGCCGGTGACTCCGACCGTGAATAGATCTTGTGTAGGGAAATTGTAGAAAGAACAAGCAAGCTCAGCCAACGCGCGACGGCTGTCTTCGACGACGATATGGGCAACGCTCGTAGGAATAGAGAGATCCGCGCGCTCGCCAACAATCGCGACGGCTCCCTTGGCAATGACTGTTCCGATGTACTGATGCCCATCAATTTTCGTGCCGGGGATGGCGACGAAGAGGCTGCCGAGCTCGACCTCTCGTGAATCGAAGACGATCTTTTTCACGTTGACCCGCGACTCACCGGATTGTTTTCTGATTCGAACGCCACTCAATAACTCACGGAGCGATTTGGAAGCCGCAGCAATCGATGCAATCTTCCCCAAAATGATTCACCGCCCCAGCGTACTTAACTAGTGCAAGGAATGGAAGGTCAGTTGTCCCTACTACGAATCCAAAAAATAAGAGAATTGGATAGTTAGGGCAAACAGCGTGTGGTGATGCTCAATGTTGCATTACGCATCCCAAAGTAGTCTTCATCACCGCGCCTCGCTCCCAACGACACACGCGCTCAGGACATCTGCCCTAGCTGCTGAGCAAACTCGATGCTATCAATAAATCATGCCATCGGGCAGAACACATTTGCGCATTGAGCTTTTCTTATTTCCCGTAGCATTGTTCGGGTTTTGGTACTGGGTTTTCCCATTATTGGAGCTCCGCTACCAGTGGCAGGCGTTCTCGCTCTTCGGGGGGGCCTATCTTCTTTCGAGTCTATTGCTCAGCCCCGATCTTGATCTGCGTCACAACAGCGCGCGCAACAATTGGGGTGTGCTCGGTTTCGTCTGGATTCCTTACACAAAGATTTTCAAGCACCGGGGCCTCAGCCATAATCTCATTTTCGGGATGCTTACGCGACTGGCCTATTTGTCTTTGATTGGAGCGATGATTGTGCTCGCTGTATGGGCTGTGATCCAATATGTATTACGGCGTGAGCTCGCGATTCCGCAGTGGCAAGTAAATGCGTATGGGTATAATTGGTACTGGCTGGCGATCTTCCTCGGCGGGCTCTGGTTGCCAAATATGATTCACATTTTAATTGACCGCATACATAGCGCTTTCAGGCGTAAAAAGCATAAAGTTAGGAAGACATGCGTGAATTTATAATTCTCTCGCTGGCCTTCTTCGCGATCACGGCGGGGCACATTATCGCGTTCAGCTTGGCGCATCAATACGATGAAGTTGGCATCGCCTCCTGGTACGGGCCGGGCTTCCACGGAAAAAAAACGAGCACGAAAGAGATTTACGATATGTATAAACTGACGGCGGCGCATAAGACGATTCCGTTGGGGGCCACTGTGCGCGTGACCAATCTCTCCAACAATAAGAGCGTCGTCGTGCGCATCAACGACTGTGGTCCTTTCGTCGAGCCACGGATTATCGATCTTTCCTACGCAGCTGCCCAAGAACTTGATATGATTGGTCCCGGCACGGTCAAGGTTGGCATCAAAATACTACAGTTGCCCGACCCGCTGCCGGATAAGAAATGCCCCTTAACTATGCCCGAGAAGAACGATCCGAAAAAGAAGAAAAACAAATAAGCGACGAAAAGATTTTCGCGTTGCTTCACCCGTGGATTCACCGTTGGTTTTCCGAAAAATTTCAGAAATTCAGCCCACCCCAGCGCCTTGCGATCCCGGTCATTCACGAGAATAAAAATTGTCTGATCTCGGCCCCAACGGGCTCGGGCAAGACGCTCGCGGCGTTTCTTTCAGTTATCAACGAGTTGATCCACCTCTCAGTGCAAAACAAGCTCGAAAATAAAATCTACTGTGTTTATATTTCTCCGCTCAAAGCGCTGGGCAACGACATCGAGCGCAACTTGGAAGAGCCGCTCGCAGAAATCGCAGCGATCACGGGACAAGATCTGAAGATTCGCGTCGAGGTTCGCACGGGAGATACCACGGCCGCCCAGAAGGAGAAGATGCTGCGCGAGCCGCCGCATATTCTGATCACCACGCCGGAGTCGTTCGCGATCGCGCAGTCTTCGAAACAATTCTCGCAGCATTTGAAGAAAGTGCAATGGGTGATTATCGACGAGATTCACTCGCTCGCAGAGAACAAGCGCGGCGTGCATCTCTCGCTTTCACTGGAACGATTGCAAGAATGGACGGACTATGTGCGCATCGGGCTCTCTGCGACGATCAGCCCGCTCGAAGAGATCGCGCGCTTCTTGGTCGGAAAACGCTATGGGAAAGTGCTCGATCCTCTCTCAGCCGATAGAGACCCTTGGCGCGACTGCACGATCATCGATGCGCGCTTTGAGAAGAGATTGGACCTCAAAGTGCTGAGCCCGGTCGATGATTTTATTCATTCATCGCACGAAGAGCTGACACGCAATCTCTTCAAGATGATGCACGATCTCATCCAACAGCATCGTTCTACTCTCATTTTCACCAACACGCGTCATGGGACCGAGTGGGTTGTGCACACGCTCAAAGAAAAGTATCCAGAATATTTTAATGTCATCGGCGCACACCATGGCTCGCTCTCGAAAGAACTGAGGCTCGACATTGAGCAGCGTCTCAAGCGCGGGGAGCTGAAAGTGGTCGTCAGTTCTACTTCGCTTGAACTGGGAATCGATATTGGCTACGTAGATTTGGTGATTCTGCTCGGCTCACCCAAAGGCGTCTCGCGGGCACTGCAACGCATCGGGCGATCGGGGCACAAATTGCATGAGACGATCAAGGGCCGCGTGCTTGTCACCGATCAGGACGATTTGGTGGAGTGTGCCGTGATGCTCAAGGGCGCGTTCGAGCACCAGCTCGAAAAGATTCACATTCCAAAAAATTGTCTGGATGTCTTAGCTCAGCAGATTTTCGGAATGCTCCTGGATGATTACACGTATGCTGATGACCTCTATGAAATTGTCACGAGAAGTTATAATTTTTCAGAGCTGCCGCGCGATCTCTTCGAGAAAGTTTTAGAGTATCTGGCCGGCGAGTACACCTCGCTCGAAGACCGGAACGTTTATGCGAAGATTTACTACGATCGTGAGACGGGGCAGATCAGTAAGCGCGGGCGAATGGCGCGCGTCATCTATATGACCAATGTCGGCACGATTCCCGATGAGTCTTATATCACCGTAAAAATGGGCGAGCAGCGCATCGGCCACATCGAAGAAGCTTTTCTCGAACTATTGAAAAAGCAAGATACGTTCGTGCTCGGCGGGCAGACCTATAAATTCAGATTCTCGCGGGGGATGACGGCTCAAGTCGAGACCGATTACAGCGAGCGACCCAACGTACCAAGTTGGTTCAGTGAGCAACTGCCCTTGAGTTTTGAACTTGCTCTCTCGATTCAAGAATTGCGTTCTGAGCTTGCTGAGATGTTCGCTAAAGGCGCTCCGCCCGGCGAGATTCGTGGATTCATTCGATCTCAATTGGCTCTCGACGCGCGCGGCGTCGAGTCGTTCTATCGCTACTTTTACGAACAAGACCACTATGCGAAAATCCCACACCGACAAAAAATTCTGATTGAGTTCTACCAAGACGGCCCAAAGACGTGGGTGATCTTCCATGCGCTTTGGGGACGGCGCGTGAACGACGCGTTGAGTCGCGCCATGGCGTGGATCATCGCGCGACGCGAAGATCGCGATGTCGAAGTCTGCATCACCGACCACGGGTTCGCGCTGGCGTACGAAGGCAAAGTGAAAGTCATTGAAGCGTTTGACCTGCTCAAGGAGCGAGACGTCCGAGAGGTGCTCGAAGACGCGTTGCGCGAGAGCGAAATTTTACGGCGGCGCTTCCGTCATTGTGCCAGCCGCGCTCTGATGATTCTCCGGAACTATAAGGGTAGGCGTGCTTCGGTAGGCCGACAGCAGATGAAAGCACATATTTTGCAACACGCGGTCGAGCGCATGGACGAGTATTTCCCCATTCTGAAAGAAGCGTATCGCGAAGTGATGGAAGATGCGATGGATGTCGAGAGCGCACAAAAGATCGTCGAAGAAATCCGATCTGGGAAGATTGAGATCGAAGGGCTGACGAGTGCGACGCCCTCGCCGTTTGCGGTTCACATCTTGATGCATGGACACGGGGATATTATCAAAGCCGAAGACCGCCAGCGATTCTTGCAACGAATGTACGAACGCATTACGAGCAAGACAGCCAGTTAGCTTCTATCGCTCTCCCAATCTTCAATCCTCCCGTGACGGTTTCGTGACGCTTATGATTTATGATAGGATTGCGCAGCAAGAGATACAGTAAGCTGGTCAATCGGGAGAAGGAGGAGTGAGTCATGCGCTGGTGGAAAGCTGGACTCGTTGTCATCGGACTCGCAGGGGCTGCTCTTATATTGATTTGGCTTGCACAAGATTTCGTTCCTATCGAAGCCGATGACGAGGGTTGGCTGCAAGATGTGGTCTGGCTCAGCCCTAACTTTTTTTGGGTCAATTGTTTCCACAATTGGCGTTTTCTCCTGATGGACAGTGGTTAGCGTTAAGTACCTCTGGCTTCGGAGAGGTTGCCATCTACCGCGTCACCAGTGGCCGCCTTGTGCACGTCTTAAGGACGCATGGATTTGCTGAAGTTAGGAATATGGGATTCTCGTCCACTGGCCAGCTCACCGTACTTAGCCGAGAAATTATTGCACAATCCAGTCGGTCGGACTTTACTGTAAAAGTCTGGCAAGTGGCGGACGGCACACTCGTTCATAGCTGGAGGGTGCCGAGAGATTTGTTTCCATCAGCGCTCTCACCTGATGGCCAGATGGCAGCATTCAGCTCGTGTTCAAGAAAAGAAGTGGGTGCGGTGAGTGAGTGTATTCAGAGCAAGATCAAGATCTGGCGCATCGCCGATGGCCGCAAAATGCGCACGATCTGGCAGGATGGGGAACTTCGTGCGATGGCATTTTCCTCGAACGGTCAATGGCTGGCGGTCAGCTATTGCGAAAAATTAGGAAGCCCGCTGATATGTGTCGAACGTGCAATCGGCATGTGGGATTTGAGGAATGGCCAAAAGATACGCACTCTGCCGGGATATTCTAGCTGGCAAACGCTTGCTTTCTCACCCGACGATCGATGGCTGGCCTCTGCGGGGTGTACACAGGGACAGGGATGCACGCAGGATGAAGGTTGCTGTTTCACGTTTTCTCCTGACGGACAATTGATGGCCTCCGGCGGCGCTGGAGAGATCAAGCTTTGGCGCGTGAGTGATGGCCAGCTCTTGCATACGTACAGAGGGCATCGTCGCGCTCTCAAAGGCCTGAGCTTCTCGCCCGATGGGGAATTGCTCGCATCGGCGGGCGAGGATGGTATTGCAGTGTGGAAAGTCTTAAGGTAGGCAGACTTGGCCTTGTTTATTCTCTTCTACTTTGTTCTCGATCGCAGTGACTTGACCAGAAAAACTATCATTCGAAAACCCGCAGCGGCGCAGCCAGGCCGTGATTCCCCAACCTACGTTCTGGGTGATTTGATTGCCTCGAATCTCCGTACTAACGGTGCTCGTGGCCAGTAAACCGTGCCCAGAATTTTCGCGGATCTCATTATTGAAGATCTTCGCGCTACCTTGCACAATTTTAATGCCATCGACGTTGCCCGAGATTTTAGAATTAGTCACACTCACAGAAGCCCATGCTTCGATACCGACTTGTTTATTATTCAGCACACGAGAGTCTTCTACTGAGATTTGTGCCTCACCGCTCAGATACACGCCCCAACCGTTGTTCAGAATCTCTGCATCTTGCACGATCGCACGACTAGCATCCAAGACATAGACCCCGACCCAAGCGTTTCCCGCGATGCGCGCGTGACGTAGCGTTGCATGAGCCTTGCCTCGGACTTCAAAACCAGAAGGGCAGATGAGCTCAGGATAGAAGATCGCGCAATCTCTCTCGGCTGAAAATTTCGGAGCATCGACTAGGCTCAGATTCTCCACCATGACTTTGATAGGGCTCTCGCTTTCAATGTAGAGCACTGGCTTGCCGGGCTGGCTGCCTTTGAGCACCGTTTTCTCGAAATTTGCTCCACGCAAAGTCAAGCTCTTGTTGATTACGAGATTGACTGAACAGATTCCGGCTGTAAGCGTCACAGTACTACCGGGCTCGGCCTTGTCTACGAGAGCTTGGAGCGAAGAAATGGAGCAGATTGGCACGGAATGCGCGCTTCCGGCCCCGATGGCCAAGAGTACCAGCCCAACGAATAAGAATTTAAGGGTGCGCACTGTTGCTCCTTTTTCAGACTCTACTTTAGCACAACTTTGGCTTTCTGCCCAGATGAAACTGCGATACCCCTTCATGAGAGGAGCGTTGTATAATGGAGGCCACTGAAGGAGGACCTGTGCAACTCTCTCGTCGAGCTGAGACATTTACCGAATCTGTCATCCGAGATATGACCCGCCTCGCGCTACAATACGGCGCGGTCAATCTCTCCCAAGGCTTCCCGGATTTTGCTGCTCCCGATCTCATAAAGGAAGCCGCGATCGCAGCGATTCGCAAAGACATCAATCAGTACGCGATCACTTGGGGCAATAAGTCGTTGCGCGAGGTGCTCGCTGCAAAATTCAAATCTTATAACGGCGTCGCGATCGACCCGGAAACTGATATTACTGTGTGTTGCGGCGCGACCGAAGCGATGATCGCAGCGCTCTTGGCGGTAACGAACCCCGGCGATGAGATCATCGTCTTCGAGCCATTCTATGAAAATTACGGACCAGATGGGATCTTGTGCGACGCCAGCGTCCGTTACGTGACGCTGCATCCACCCGACTGGTCGTTTGACAGTGATGAACTAAAGTCGGCGTTTAGCTCAAAAACAAAGGCGATCATTGTCAACACCCCGCACAACCCGGCGGGCAAAGTTTTTTCAGAGAAAGAGTTGAAGCTGATCGCCGAGCTCTGCCAAAAATATGATTCGTTGGCTATTACTGACGAAATCTACGAGCACATTCTCTACGACGGAGCGAAGCACATGAGCATGGCTTCGTTGCCGGGCATGAGAGATCGAACTATCACGATTAGCGGGATCTCCAAAACGTATGCGCTCACAGGCTGGCGCGTCGGCTGGTGCATCGCCGAGAAAAAAATTACGAACTCGATCCGAAAAGTGCATGACTTTCTCACGGTGGGCGCGCCCGCGCCGCTCCAAGAAGGAGCCGTGGCTGGCTTGAAATTGGGAAACGAATACTATCAGCAATTGGCTCAAGATTATCTGGAACGGCGTGACTTTCTTTGGAACGCTCTAGAAAAGGCCGGCTTCGGGCTCTATGAAAAGCCGCAGGGAGCGTATTATATCATTGCTGACATTTCGCAATTCGGATACTCAAACGATGTCGAGTTTGCCAAGTATCTTGTCAAAGACGTCGGCATCGCCGTGGTGCCGGGTAGCAGCTTCTACTCGCGACCGGAGCTAGGCTCTCAGCAAGTGCGATTCGCGTTCTGCAAGAAGATGGCGACGCTCGAAGCAGCGGCGCAGAAGCTGAAGGCGTTATGCTGAGAAGCTTCTATGTCGATGGAGTTTCTATGGATTTTTTACGCTGATTGGGAGAAGATAGAGTATCATGCCCAAGGAGGTCATCATGAAATCTTTCGGTCACAAGCTGGGTCTTCCGAAGAAAATAGTCTCGGTGACTCTATTCTTTCTGGGTTTACTCTTGGTTGCGGGACAGGCGTTTGCCCCGTTAGGACAGAACGAGCTCAAAATTGTCGAATACACCATGCCGACGCCAAACGCGACTCCCCATTCGAGCGCGGCTGCTCCTGACGGAAGAATCTACTTTGCGGAACTGAGCGCGAACAAAATCGGCGTTTTCGACCCCAAGACCGAAAAATTCACTGAATTCCCCGTGAAGACGCCCAATGCACAGCCCCATGGAGTCTGCGTCGACCCGAAGACGGGGCTGGTCTATGTGACGCTCATCAACGGCAACAAAATTGTACAACTGACTCCGGCTACGGGCGAGATGAAAGAATTTTCAGTCCCCACTGCCAATGGCGGCCCACATACGCCTTGGCCTGACAAAGATGGCAACGTCTACTTCACAGAACAAAGGGCCAGCAAAATTGGCAAGCTCGACCCGAACACCGGGAAATTTACAGAATTTACTGTACCCACTCCCAACTCGACTCCTTACGGGATCGAGATCGATAAGAATGGCATCGTCTGGTTCGCCGAGCTGAGCGGGAACAAGCTGGGACGGCTCGACCCAGCGACGGGACAGATCCAAGAATTCTCTCCACCGACGCCCAACTCCGGGACGCGCCGCGTGAGCATCGACTCCAAGGGACGCATCTGGATCACGTACAACCGCGCGAACAAAATCGCCTTCTTCGATCCAAATAATAATTCGTTCACCGAGTACGACACAGTCTCGGCGCGCTCGGCGCCCTACGCGATCGCTGTCGACAAAGAAGATTTTATTTGGTACAGCGAATTCGCGACCGATCAGATTGTTCGATTCGACCCACGCACTCTACAAACGCTCGTCTTTAAGACACCGGCGTCTAACGCCCAAGTGCGCTTTATTACCATCGCGCCTGACAACAGCATCTGGTACGCCAATTTCGGAAACAGCAAGCTCGGGCGAGTTGGGAAGTAAGGCTTGCGATCAGTCTCGAGCGAGCGTGTCAAATAGACTTTTCTTCGATTCCGATGCGCTGAAATGAGCGTGCATTCCAGCAAATACTGGATCGGCGTGTAGAATTGGGTTATACCGTGTAGGCTGGAGATGCGGGGGGTATTTATGGGAAGTCGGTCTCTCAAAATCCGGCGAGGCTGCCTCTTTTTCTTGATTATTATCACTCTGGCTCTCGCGAACAACGGTCGATGGGGCGGCGCGCAGCCGGAATGCGACACCACCGTGCAACCCGGAGACCCCATTCAGGCCTCGATCAATATGGCTCCCTCCGGAGCAGTGATCTGCCTAGGCGCGGGGATTTTTCTGGAGACCGTGGAGATCACCCGGAGCGTCACGCTGCACGGCGCCGGCCAAGAGCGAACTTACTTGGAGATATCTCCCAACTTAGGCCTGGCTGTTCTGCATATCGATGCCAGTGTAGATATTCTGGTCACGATCGAGGGGCTTACGGTGACTTCTACACTCAGCGTCCCCACCGTCGGAGTGAGTGTCTCTGGCAGAGCCAACGTGACCCTGAAAGATGTCCGCGTCTGCGACGTCTCGCAGGGCCTGCTCGCTGACGGTGCGGCGCAAGTGACGCTGAGCAACTCCTTGCTCTGTCGAAATTCCGTCGGGCTTTTGGCCAAGGGATTTTCGCAGACGAGTCTCTCGAACACTCCGGTGACGAGCAACAATTTTGGCGTCGATGCTAAAGAGGCCGCTCAAGTCGCCGCGACAAACTCCGCCATACGATACAATCGGCTGGGATTTCTGGTCAGTGACACGGCTTTCGTGATGCTCGGCAACTCCCAAGTCTCCGACAACGGAGCGGAGGGGTTACTGCTTCTAGAGTCATCGAAGACAGAGATTCAAGGCAGCACCATTTCGGACAATGGGTTCCTCCGCGAATGTCGAGTGGAGTTTTGCAATGGTATCGAGCTGAGCGGTCAAGCGCAGCTCAGATTGGCCGACTCCGTCGTGGCGAGCAACACCGACTGGGGCATCGGCTCTACATTAAAACAGTGTGGCTATGCCGAAGACGAATTCACGGGTAGCGTCTCCTTCAAGGGGCATAATATGATCGAGCATAATAACAAATTGGGTAAGCAAGACGGCGCGGGCAATCCTGGGAACCACACATTCAAGAATGGGCCAAGCGGTCAGGTGTGCGTGCCTTAGTCTCTTCTCGTACCCCAGCAATCCAAAAACGAAAGATGATCGTATAGCTGAGTGATCCATTCGTGGCAGATGGAGCGAGTATCCGTGCACGGAAGGCGGACAATGTGTGAATGAGTTCGAGCGGGAAGACCTGATTTTGGTGAGAAAGATTCGCGAGGGCAACCAAGATGCGTTTGAGATTCTTTATGACCGCTATGCGAACATCATTTACTCTTTGGCGGCCCGGATGCTGGGGCGCGAGACGGCCGAAGAAATCGTGCAGGAGGTCTTCGTGACACTCTGGTGCAAAGCGAATCTCTTCGAGCCGGAGCGTGGATCGTTTGTGACGTGGCTCATGCGGATTGCGCACTATCGAGCGATCGATGAACTGCGCCGTCGTCGGCGGCATAAACAGACGCTGTTAGCCGAAGATGCAGACTTTCCGCTGGAAGAAATCCCGGACAAAGTGCTGAGCATCGATGAACAGATGCAGGATGAAGCCCGCCGCGTGGCTGTCACAAAAGCCCTAGCTGCCGTGTCCGCCGACCAGCGTGAAGTGATCGATCTCGCCTATTTTCAGGGCTTGACACAATCCCAGATTGCCGCGCAACTGAATATCCCGTTGGGCACGGTCAAGACGAGAGTTCGCTTGGGGCTGCAAAAACTGAGAGTTGTTCTCATTCAAGAAGGGGTTGTCCGGGTATGAACTGTCGCGAGATCGATGAGTTGGGTGAGGCGTATGCGCTGGGTGCGCTCGACCCGGGAGAAGCTGCTCGCGTGGAGTCGCATCTGAAAGAGTGTCTCGCGTGCCGCAAGCGCATCGATGAGTATCTGGAAATTGTCACGCTGCTTCCGTATGCGACTCAAGCCGTGGTGCCCCTGAATGCGCCCGAACCGTTGAAAGCAAAAATTCTTCAGGCGATCGCCACGCGAGCCGAGTCTGTGAAAGAGCATCGCCGTGCCTGGTGGAAAGCGCCGGTCTGGGTGCCGGCTCTGGCGGCGACGAGCGCTATATTTTTAGTGGCTTTGGGTCTGCTGTTCTATCACTATCAGAATACCGTGACTCAGTTGACGCAGCGTGTGGAGGAGATGGAGCATGGCATCGGCATTGCGCTCACGTGTCAAGAAGCTACGCATCTCCCCGGTGCGCCGGAGCGTCCAGCCCAATACGCCAGCTCGTGGGGACGCATTTGCACACAGCCCGATTCAGAGATGGCCGTCATTCTCGTGGCGGATACGCCCGCGGCTCCGTCGGATTCGGAGTACCACGTCTGGTTCAAAACCGCAAGCGCCTTCACCGACGCAGGCGTCGTTTATGTGAGTACCGGAGGCAAGGGCTGGTTGGTAACGCACAAGCCCGGTGCGTTCGATGCGGTGATGGTCACGTTAGAGACAAAGGGCGTTCAATCGGATCGACCCTCGGGAACGATCCTGATCGCGAAAGACTATCGCTGAAACGAGAAGAGATCCAACGACCAGCTCGATTCGTAAGTTAATACAGAGATAACGCTTTGGAACGTACTCTTTGATAAAAGTAAGAAGGAGACAGTCAAATGGCAAGAGTTACCCATTTCTCACCCATTGCTCTAATTTTGATAAGTTTGCTTGGCCTGAGCGGATGCACAGAACTCACTCCCCCCGTGCCAGAGCCGGGACGAACACTGCACCTCGATCTTCAAGGGTTTCAGCCGCTACAAAACGGTTTCCACTACGAGGGGTGGGCGATCATTCACGGACAGCCTATCTCGACGGGAAAGTTTAACGTCGATCAACAGGGAAAGCCGGTCACACTGACGGGCCAACCCATTCCCAACGGTGACTTTATGACTCAGGTGGACCTACGGCCGGCCACGGCGATCGTGATCACGATCGAGCCCGCGGGTGACACGGATGTTATCCCGGCGAAAACTCATTATGCAGCAGGAAATGTCACCAACGGATCGGCCAGCTTGACCGTAGCTGCGACGCAAGCCTTGGGTAACAATTTTGCCGGAGCCTCAGGAAAGTACATTCTCGCTACTCCCACTGATGGGACCAACAGCAATGAAAATAGCGGTATCTGGTTTCTCGATATTGCGACCGGGAGTCCCTCGCAGGGGCTCCAGTTGCCAGCGCTGCCCGAGGGCTGGAAATACGAAGGCTGGGTCGTCTTCAACGGTGTGCCCGTCTCTACCGGAAGATTCCGAAATCCAGTCGCCGCCGACGAAGCGGCACCCTTCAGCAGCTCCCAACCCGGTCCACCCTTCCCCGGCGAGGATTTTTTAAAGAACAGCCCGAGCGGCTTAACCTTCCCGATCGATCTCTCGGGTGCGACGGCAGTGATCTCAGTCGAGCCTGATCCGGACGACAGCCCCGCACCGTTCACCCTAAAACCGCTGGCAGGCCAGATACCGACCAGTGCCAAGGATCATTATGTCTATACGATGAACAATCAGGCGAGCTCGTTCCCGACAGGACAAGCGATGATTCGATGATTTCACTCTATTTAGTAAGATGGGAAGTGATCTGAGATGGTGAGTTTCCTGCGTCAGTTGAGCCCGACCCACAAGCTTCTATTGAGTCTGGTTGGCTTAGTAGTGCTGGCGGGCGGTGGATGGTTTGCGTGGTGGACGATCTCTCCGCTCTTCATCAACGTCAAAGTGAACGAGCAGCTGCCCGCAGCCTCAACAAAAGAGGGCGCTGCGACTCTCACTGTCCTGTGAGTCACGGGCAGTTCGTAAGCGCGGACACCGTGATTCATCACGCCGAGGGCACCGCCAAGCTGGTGCGCACGAGCCCTACCGAAGTCATCGTGCGCTTCGAGGATGATTTCAAAGCGAGCAATGGGCCCGATCTCTATGTCTGGCTCACGAAAGACGGCGATGTCAAGAACGGCTATATTGACCTCGGCAAGCTCAAGGGAAACCTCGGCTCTCAGAACTATACCGTCCCCGCTGGAACGGACCTTGCCCAGTACAAGACCGTGATTATCTGGTGTAAGGCGTTCAGTGTTCTCTTCGGTACAGCAAAATTAGCACTACAGCCTTGAGCTGGTCTCAGATACACGTTGGCGTGCCGGGCTGAGGCATTCGCGGGTCGTTGGTCAATTCGACCGAATCGTTGATTCCGTTGCCGTCCGAATCGTAGTGCACTTGTCCTTGGTTGCAGACCAACGGATGATTGAAGTTGAACAATGTGCATCCGGTGCTCGCCGTAGCCAAAAAAAAGAGCAGCATAACTAAGACCCACCCGCGTCTCTTCCTCAATACTAAAGCAAGACCGGCTACCAACGGGCTCAAAAATACGAGCGAAACAGGAAGGGCATTCGCTTGCCGATCGGAAGGTTGGCTAGCCGCTCCCAGGATTGTCTGAGCATTGACGACGATGCTGATCGTCACGCTCTGGCCGATTGGGATGGAGCCGTTCCAAAGGGCTTTGTTGGTCGCCGCGTCAAACGTGAGCGTCCCGGACGTCGCACTGCTCTGCTCCGGGATAAACTGAGTTCCGGGAGGAATCGGCGCTTCAAATTCGTTGCCCGGGTTGTCCGTCTGATCGTGCGTGCCAGCGTTAGTCAGAATAACAGTGTAAGCGATGAAGGGCGTTAGCACATCAGCCCGCATGGTCGCGCGGATCAGAACGTTGCTCGCGGGCATGACGATCGTCGGGTCCGTCGTGAAATTGTTGACCGGGTTCGTATCTCCGAGAGTCGCGGCCGTCGCGACGTTGGTGAGGCCCCCGGAAAGACTCACTCCGACTGTCAGTGTGAGATTGCTTGCGGCAGTGGACGCGAGCGGGCCGGGATTGGTGCAAGTGATAACCTGGGCCACGGCTCCGCAGGTCCAGCCGCTGCCGGTGCCTGCCAAAAAGCTCAGGCCCGTCGGCAACGTATCGACCACAGTGATCAGACTTGTCGTGCTGGCGGCACCGACGTTAGTGATCGTCAGCGCATACGAGCCGGTCGTTCCCACCGTAAAATTCCCGTTATGGCTCTTGGTGATCTGCAAGTCGGGTTGAGGCGAGGCGTTGACGATCGTGGGATCGTTGGCTGCGTTGTTGGAGGGATTCGTATCGCCGGCGGTCGAGACCGTGGCGATATTCGTCCAGTTCCCGGCGATGCTCACGCCGACCACAAGAGAGATCGTGCTGCTGGTGCTCGGTGCGAGCGGCCCCGGATTGGTACAAATAATCGTTAAGCTCATCGCACTGCAATTCCAGCCCGCGCCCGTCCCTGATATGAAGCTCAATCCCAATGGCAACGTATCGGTCACAGTGATGACTCCGGTTGTGCTCGCCGAGCCGACATTGGTTACCGTGAGTGTATAGGTCCCGACGAGTCCCACGGTAAAATTCCCGCTGTGGCTCTTGCTGAGAGAGAGATCGGGTTCCAGGGCTGCGTTCACCGTAGTGAGATCGCTGGCAGTATTGTTCGTCGCATTGGCATCTCCCGTGGAGGCGACGGTGGCGATGTTGGTCAGATTGCCCGAGACACTCACGCCGACGGTCAGTGTGGCTGTGCTCGTGGCGCTGGGCGCGAGCGGGCCGGGATTGGTACACGTGACGGTCTTAGAGACAGCGTTGCACGTCCAGGCGCTACCTATGCCGGAGACGAAGCTCAACCCCGCGGGCAACGAGTCCGTGACGGTGATCGTTCCGGTGGTACTCGCGGAGCCCATGTTCGTCACGGTGAGTGTGTATGTTCCATTGACTCCCACCGTAAAGTTTCCGCTGTGGCTCTTGCTGATCGAAAGATCTGGCTGAGCTGTAGCGTTAATGGTCACCGGATCAGTGGCCGTGTTGTTGGTGGCATTGGTATCATCTTGGGTTGAGATGGTTGCAGTGTTCGTGAGATTGCCGGCAATATTCACACTCACTGTAAGAGTGAGATTACTGACCGCGCTTGGTGCCAAAGGACCAGAGTTGGTGCAAGTGATGATCTGCCCGGAAGCTCCACAGCTCCAATTCGTGCCTGTCCCTGAAACGAACCCCAACCCCGTAGGCAGTGTGTCCGTCAGAGTGATCGTTCCCGTCGTGCTGGCCGAGCCCACGTTGGTGACCGCGAGGGTAAACGTCCCATTGATTCCCACCGTAAAATTCCCACTGTGAGTCTTGCTTATCGCCAGATCCGGGTGAGTTGCCGCGTTTACAGTAGTAGAGTCACTCGTAATATTGTTGGCGGAATTCATATCGCCTAAGGCTGCGACGGTGGCGATATTGGTCAGGCTGCCCGCGACGTTGACACCCACCGTGAGAGTAATAGTGCTGGTGGCACTAGGAGCGAGTGGGCCGGGGTTCGTACACGTGACAATTTGCCCGACAGCCGAACAAGTCCAGCCGCTGCCGATCCCAGCAACAAAGCTCATGCCCGTGGGCAACGTGTCCGTCACGGTAATGGTCCCCGTCGTGCTGGCGGAGCCCACGTTCGTCACCGTGATCGTATAGGTCCCATCGGTCCCGGCTATAAAACTCGCGCTGTGACTCTTGCTGATCGAAAGGTCGGGTTGAGGCGTCGCATTGATAGTCGTGGCATCACTGGCGATGTTGTTCGTCGAATTGGTATCACCTGAGACCGAAACAGTTGCTATATTCGTCAAATTCCCGGCGAGACTGACATTCACTGTTAGAGTGATCGTGCTGCTAGCGCTGGGAGCGAGGGGGCCGGGGTTCGTACACGTGACAATTGGGCCAACAGTCGAACAAGTCCAGCCGCTGCCGATCCCAGCAACAAAGCTCAAACCCGTGGGCAACGTGTCTGTCACAGTAATGGTCCCCGTCGTGCTGGCGGAGCCGACGTTCGTTACCGTAAGTGTGTAGGTCCCGTTGACGCCCAGCGTGAAATTTCCGCTATGGCTCTTGGTGATTGTCAGGTCAAGCCCATTGGTGCCCATGATAATCGTAAGATCGCTGGCTGTATTGTTTGCAGAATTTGTATCACCAGAGGCTGCGACGGTGGCAATATTGGTCAGGCTTCCGGCGACATTGACGCCGACAGTGAGCGTAATGGTGCTGCTAGCGCTGGGAGCGAGTGGGCCGGGATTAGTGCAGCTAACAGTCTGACCGCTGGCCGAACAAGTCCAGCCGCTGCCGATCCCAGCAACAAAGCTCATGCCCGTGGGCAGCGTGTCCGTCACGGTGATGGTTCCAGTGGTGCTAGCTGACCCGAGGTTCGTCACCGTGATCGTATAGGTCCCATTCACCCCAACAGAAAAATTCCCGCTGTGGCTCTTCGTAATTGCGAGATCGACTCCCGTGGCTCCCACGATAGTCGTTGGATCACTGGCAGTATTATTCGCTGGATTGGTGTCGGCAGAGTTGGTGACAGTCGCGATGTTGGTCACCCCGCCCGCGATGTTCACGCCGACGGTGAGAGTAATCGTGCTGCTCGCGCTGACGGCCAAAGGACCAGGGTTAGTACAGGTAACCGTTTGACCGACGGCCGAGCAGCTCCAGCCGCTGCCGGTGCCCGAGACAAAGCTCAAGCCCGTCGGGAGCGTGTCCGTGACCGTGAGGGTCCCCGTCGCACTGGCGGAGCCGACGTTGGTGACAATGAGTGTATAGGTCCCGTTAACGCCGACCGTAAAATTCCCACTGTGGCTCTTGCTGATCAAAAGATCAGGTTGTGCCGTAGTGTTGATGGTAGTCGGGTCGCTGGTGGTATCGTTCGCTGGGTTCGTATCACCAGAGCCCGCGGCGGTCGCAATGTTGGTGACATTGCCAGCGACGTTAACACTGACGGTGAGAGTTATCGTGCTGCTAGTGCTGGGAGCAAGCGCGGTGGCGTTAGTGCAAGTGACGGTTTGGCCGACGGCAGAACAAGTCCAGCCAGTACCGGCGCCCGAGACGAAGCTCAAACCCGAGGGGAGCGTGTCTGTTACCGTGAGCGTGCCAGTGGTACTGGCTGCACCGACGTTGGTGACTGTGATTGTGTAGGTTCCGTTCACTCCTCGGGTGAAGTTACCAGCGTGAGTCTTGCTGACCGATAAGTCGGGTTGGAGGGTGGCGTTGATGGCTGTGGGATTGCTCGCGGTATTATTCGCAGCATTCGTGTCGCCCGCAGTAGAAACCGTCGCAATATTGGTGACATTCCCTGAGATACTGACGCTCACCGTCAGAGTGATCGTGCTGGTGGCGCTCGGCGCGAGCGGGCCGGGGTTGGTACAAGTGACCGTCAGTCCCACCGCTCCGCAGCTCCAACTCGTTCCGACCCCGGATACAAAACTCAGGCCCGTAGGCAGTGTATCCGTCACGGTAATTGTGCCACTCGTACTTGACGAGCCGACGTTGGTGATAGTGAGCGTATAGGACCCGTTGACGCCGACCGTAAAATTCCCGCTGTGGCTCTTGCTGATCGCTAAGTCCGGCTGGGGAGTTGTATTGACCGTAGTGGGGTCACTCGCTGTATCGTTCGAGGCGTTGGTATCGCCGGAGGTCGAGACAGTGGCGAGGTTAGTTACGTTGCCAGCTACGTTCACGCCGACAGTAAGTGTGATACTCGCCGTTGCGCTCGGAGCCAAGGGACCAGGGTTTGTGCAGGTCACGGTCAGCACAACCGCAGAACAGCTCCATCCACTGCCAATGCCCGAGACAAAGCTTAAGCCCGTCGGAAGAGTATCGGTGACAGTGATGGTGCCTGTGGTACTAGCGGAGCCGACGTTGGTCACAGTTAGGGTGTAGACACTGTTGATCCCCAACGTAAAATTTCCGCTATGGCTCTTGGTGATCTGCAAATCGGGTTGAGGGTTCGCGTTCACGGTGGTGGGATCGCTCGCTGTATCGTTGGCCGAGTTTGTGTCGCCCGATGTGGCGACATTCGCGATATTGGTCAAGTTTCCCGCAGCGCTTGCGCTCACGGTGAGGGTAATGTTGCTGGTGGCACTGGCGGCGAGCGGGCCGGCATTCGTGCAAGTCGCGGTTTGACCGACGGCCGAGCAGCTCCAACCGCTGCCGGTGCCCGAGACAAAGTTTAACCCGGTGGGTAGGGTATCCGTCACAGTGATTGCTCCGGTGGTGCTATCCGGTCCGACGTTAGTGACCGTGATCGTGTAAACCCCATTGATTCCTACGGTAAAATTACCGCTGTGGCTCTTAGCGATTGAAAGATCGGGAGCAGCTAGAGCCGTACTTCCGACTAGCAACGCTGTCAACAGAAATGCACTGAATAATAGCCATGTGCGTCTAGCTAAACAGTTTGGCTCATTAGCATCTTTGGTGTGAGAATGGGTGCACACGCGAAACTCCTCCTTAGGACCACTAAATCTTTTATCAGTTGGGAATTCAAAAAAAGTTAAGTTGGGCAAGGTGACCATTGCAGAAGTGAGCCCCGTTCTTGTCTCCATACACCTTCTCGCGTCCAATCTCTCAAGAAAATTGTAGGCTAAGTCTATAGTGCGACTAAAGCCCACGTGTCCCACTCCCATCGTACCAGGATCACTTTTTTTGGCTAACGGCACTCACTGAATTTCTTGACAGGCCTAACCTATCGTGATACAATAGCCCACAGTTTCCAAATGGAGGAAAATTTTATGTGCGGTGATCGCCTTTGTCGTAGCTAACAGACTCGCCAGTGGTTGCCTTTGTCGGCACACACTCTGTTAGTTTTTCACGCGCAGCCTATCCCCATCTTCAAGCTTCAATCATCCGTCTCGTAGGGATTTTTTCGAGCGTTGGCACGTCTATTAACTTTGTCTCCATCTACACAATAAAAACGTCAAGCGTTCAAAGGGGCCTGCTCTATGCAAACGTGGGATGAGATCCAAAAATATCTTTCTGATTTAAATCTGAACCCGCATAAATTGGCCTGCGGCTGCGCGGTCAAGATTGATTTACGACGTGTTGTCTATCCGGCCCTACATCAGATCAAGCCGACTCTCAAACAGTGGGGCATTAACCTCGCTCCGCGCGAAGACGCCGACATCTCTCCACTTTACGGAGCGCCACAAATCAAGCGCATACACGCGCCTTTCTCACAGTTTTCGCTAGACTCAGTGAGTGAATTCAAGCCGGAGCGCGCGATCACCGTCACTTCGGTCTATCGCACACGCCAACCTGAAGCGCTGGCACAAAAGTGGCTGAAACTTTATGAAAAATTCCCGGCGAAGCAACTGCAAATTATGATCGGGAAGGGGCACACGATCGAGGCTTATACGCCCGAAGACGAATTCGCTCTTTTTGATTTTTTCCTGAGCGAGAAGCGTGGCCAGCCACGGGGTTTTCTCATCGCGAATAACGACACGATTCAATTGATCGACCCCACAATCGACCTGGGAGCACCGCAGCAGACTGCCGCCGCGATCAACAACGCCTTGAATGATCTTTTCTCACTCGGAGCCGTGCAGAATATCCAGATTCATCCAGTCTATGCCGCCCCCAACGAATCGCTGCGTCAGAAAATCTTGCAGAATCTCCGAGATCATTCACGTCGCTATGGCTTTGAGCTAGTGGAGCGCGAGCCCGTCTCGGAGAAAACGCTTTTGCTCGGCGCGACCGTCTTCGCTGAGACGGATCGACAGACGCCGACATTCTACGACAAAATTCAGAAGGGCGATCTGATTCTTGTCCATCGTCCCTTCGGCGATCTCGCCCCGATCAATCTCTGGATCGAGGGATTGGTGATGGGCGATGGCTATTTGCAAAAGCTCGGTCTTCAACCCGAAGAAGTTCGCTGCGCGAAAGACCATATCGTAGACCTTCTCTCGAAGCCCAATTTGGAAATCGGCCGAGTAATCTATGGACATTCTCCAAAGCTTAACGAGGCGTTTGACCCAAGTCAGCATATCAAAGCGACGGGCGATCTCTCCGGCCCCGGCTTGGACATTTTTCAAGAGCTGGCCGAGAACGCGAACGTCGACGTGAGGCTCGAACGAATCCCGTTAATTTACGAAAAGTTAGTCCGTGAAGCATCCAAGCAGTTTATCATTCCAAACGGAACTTCTGGCACGAACGGGGCGCTCGCAATCGTCGCCAGCCCCAAAGTCATTCAGCAAATCGAGCTAGAGCTGAAAAAACTGGGACACAATCCGCAAGTGATCGGGCATATCGAGCGTAAGCGCTCCGACAAGGGCACGCTCACCGTGCCCGCGGCTGCTAAAGATTTTATCTCGGACTGGTCGGCGGCATTTCAAGTTGCCAATTGAGAAATCCTTGACGAGTGAGGCACAGTCTGATATCTTAGAGCCACTAAAGGAATTGAGTCCAAATGCAAAGTCAAAGAACGAGTACAGAAACGACAACGGCGGCTCATGTTCGCTTTGCTCACATTTCGCCAAACTTTCCTTCGCCTAGAAGGCGAGGGGATTCAACCATCCCCGAAGGGGACACTAAATCCAATCGTCAGAGCTCTTTCTTGTTTCACCCCCCTATTCTTTCCCAATTAGCTCCCCACTCTCCGTGCAAGTGTACGGGCTGTATGTGGGTTGCCTGATTTAGGCAGACCTGCATACAGTTCTAGCAGCTCGCGTACACTAGATAGCGTCATTCAGTCAAACTCTCTCTAGTTGTCAAGAGAATGGCACACCTTGATGAGTAGCTGATAAGCATTATTTGAGACAGGCAGTGAGGCGTCACTGCCAAGGAGGCAAGCATATGAGTCGAAGCAAAGAAAAGTCGATCTCACGTCGTTCTTTCCTCAAAGTTATGAGTGCTACGACGGGTGTCGCCTGGGTGCTCTCGCGGTCCTCTTTGGGCTTTGCACAAAGCGAAGCCAAGGATTTGATCGCCATCTCCAACACAGGCGATAACAGCGTCACGCTCATCGACAGCGTGACTGACACGATCGTCAAGACGATCGCCGCCGGGAGCAACTTTAGTTTCGGTGCGAATAAGCACTTTAAGACGACCAGCCTAATCTGGACTGGTCTGCTAGCGGACCAAGCCAAAGAGGTGCAAGTGATTGATCTTGCCCAAGGTAAGGTCGTCAAAAAGATCGCGACCAACTCGGCCCAGAACTACACAGAGACAACACCCGATGGGCAGTTCACGATCTCGTCCAATCGATTTACGGACACATATTTTAAAATTGGCGCTGATCCATCCAAGCCAAACTTTGGCGAAGTAATCGCGAACTTTAAGACCTACAACAACGCTGGACCTTGCGACATCACCGTCTCGCCCGACGGGAAGTACTCATACAGCCCAGACCGCAATAGCGACAATTTTTCAGTCATCGATCTGGCGAGCTTTAAAGTGATCGCGACGGTGCCGGTACCGAAAGTTCTGACTAAGGCCGATCAAAAAGTCGAACCCTTTATGGGAACAGCCTCGCGCGATGGGAAATGGGTCTTCGTCGAGAACGTCGAACCGCCAAGCGGGACCGAGAGCATCTTCGATGTGAGCAACCCACTAACGCCTGTGGAGGTCAAACGGCTCACGCCGGATGACGGTTTGGGCAAGGGCCCAATTACGGATGAATTCACCCTCGACGCGAAGTTTAACTTTATCATCAACCGCGACAGCGGGACGATCAGCGTGGTCGATCTTAAAGAGCTTAAGATCGTCAACACGATTGAGTTGGCCAAGGGTGGCAACCCCATCACCGGAGATTTTTCGATCGACGGGAAGAAATTCTATGTCCCGATTCAAAACCAGAACACAGTTGTCGTCGTCGACGTGGCGCAGCAGAAAGTCATCAAGACGATCAACGTCGGGCCGCGGCCTGCAGGCGCTATAGCTCTAAAGACCTCAGTGCCCGCTTTACTCGGTGTCGCGTTAAACTCTCTGCCGATCGTCAACCTCGGTGGTGAGGCGTGCGCCTTGCCCTGCTGCGGTAGTCGCTAAACGAGCTAGATAAGTGACGAAGCATGAGCACTCTTTCGCGACGTGACCTGCTTAAAAGAACGGTAGAAGCGGGTTTGGCCTTGAGCGTGATTGGCTCAGGCCTGTACGGCTTTCGAGCGCTCAGTGCTACCTATCCCAATTCCGATTTGCTCGTCACTGCCCAGTGGCTTCAGGAGCGCGTGGATGAGACGTCTAAAGTGCGCATCGTTGATGCTCGTGGCCCGCTCAAGTATCGGTTCCAGCATATCCCTAATTCTGTGAATCTGTGGGACGCAGACGTAAACACGTGGACCCAAGGTTTCCCAAGATTAGTCGCCTCGCCCGAACAGCTTCAGCCTTTGCTCGAACGGGCTGCTATGGACAGAGACATGACGATTGTGTTGTACGATGACGAGCAAAGCCGCTGGGCGGGGCGTCTCTTCTGGATTCTCGAATACTATCAGTTTCAGAATGTAAAACTCTTGGACGGAGGTTTGGCTGCGTGGACCGCTGTGGGTGGAAGACTCACGAACGAAACGCCTTCGCTTACACCTTCAAAGCTCAATCTGCGCGCCGACGCGAAGAAGATCGTTACCGGGGATTGGCTGCTCGAACATCTACCAGACCCAAGCATACAAGTAATCGACTCGCGCACAGCTCAAGAATACGCAATGGGCTACGGCAGCGGACATTCGCACGGAGAGCATATTGGACATATTCCTGGGGCGTTGCTCGTGCCCGCCGAAAAAGCGTTAGAGTTGAACGGATACTTTAAGAAAGCGAACGAGCTTAGATTGCTTTATCGCAACATCGGTCCATCGAGAACAATCTTGACCTACAGCGAGACGGGCGTGCGTGCCGCGCTCGCGTACTTTCAATTGAGACTGTTGGGCTATTCAGATGTGCGCGTCTATGATGCTTCTTGGGCTGAATGGGGCAGTGACGAAAAATTCCCTGTCGCGACCGGAGGCGTAGTTGCCAATGGTGACCGCCATACGAGCACGTGCTGGTAACGGAGGAGAAACTGTGTCGGCAGTTCTATTGGGTCTCGTAGTAGGAGTGGCGCTCGGTTATACACTTCAGCGCGGGCGCTTCTGCATCAACACGGCCTTTCGCGATGTTTTATTGTTGCGTGACACGACGCTTTTGCGTGCGTGGGCTACAGCTCTGTTGATCCAACTCATCGGCGTTCAGATCTTTGCTTCGCTGAATCTCCTCAAGCCCGATGTGCCGCCTTTCTTCTGGCAAGCCAACATTGTCGGTGGCTTCGTCTTCGGAATGGGGATGGTGCTCGCGGGCAGCTGCGGCAGCGGCACGTGCTATCGCGTCGGCGAGGGCATGATCGGTTCACTCATAGCGCTCTTGGGATTCGGGCTCTCAACGGTTGCAACTGACATCGGCGTGCTCAAGCCATTACAAGACCTGCTTCGAGCCCAGACGATCCAGATCAACGGAGAAACTCCACAGTTAGCGAACTTAACTGGATTGAATGTTTGGATTCTGGTCGCCATCATCGGGGTCCCGATCTTCGTCTGGTTGCTACGAGCTGGTCCTTCAACATATCAACAGGGCTGGTCCTGGAAAAGAACAGGGCTCATTCTGGGAGCCATCAGCTTGGCTGCGTGGCTCAGTTCGAGCGCAACCGGGCGTGCCTACGGGCTCTCGATCACCGGCCCAATTCGCTCACTCTTTGAGTTTATCACTACAGGGGATTTTAAGTTGCTGGACTGGGGCAGCTATTTGCTCATCGGATTATTCGTTGGAGCTCTTGTTGCAAGTCGGCTCTGCGGCGAAGCGAAGCTGAGACTTCCGTCAGCAAGTAGGACGTTGCAAGCGCTCGCGGGTGGTATTCTCATGGGCTTTGGAGCCCAAGTCGCGGGCGGCTGCAACATTGGGCATGGCTTCACGGGGCTTTCCGTGCTTGCGCTCAGTAGCCTAACGACCACGGCATTCATTGTGCTGGGCGCGTGGACCGCGAGCTTCTTCTTGTTCATGGAAGGATTCGAGAAACTTAAGAAATTAGGGCGGAAGCCGGACGAACAGAGAGTACCGGCCACGATCAAAGGGTAAGAAACTTATAGGAGAGTGACTTGATGTCAGTAGCTACAAAGACGTTGCATAAACTCGATGTGCGAGGCGAGATTTGCCCCTATCCGCAGATGATGACGAAAAAAAAAATAGAAGCATTACGACCGGGTGAGCAGCTAGAAGTATTGTTGGATTATCCCCTCTCGTTGGAGACAATCCCGCGTTGGGCCGAGAACGCTGGACACAAGATTTTAGGAATCGAGAAGACCGGAGACGCCGAATGGCGCATCTTGCTGGAGAAAGGAAGTCAGTAGCGATGAAGATTTATGTACTGTACGAAAATCCGGATTGGTTACCTCCGTTGGTGCGCGAACTCGATCGCGCGGGTTTGCCTCACGAAGAGTGGTTCATTCAGACCGGGCACTTTGATTTAGACTCAGAGCCGCCCGAAGGCATTTTCTTGAATCGCATGAGCCCCTCGTCGCACACGCGCGGGCATATCGAGAGTGTCGATTATAACCGTGAGTTGATCGCCTGGCTGGAGGGCTATGGTCGACGCGTTATCAACGGCAGTCGAGCATTCGCTCTAGAGATCAGCAAGGTACGCCAATACGCGGCGCTACAACGAGCGGGAATTCGCACACCGCACACAATTGCCGTCTCTGGATACGGTGAAGAGCTAAAGATAGCAGCTCGCAAGATGCCTCTGCCTTTCATCACCAAACACAATCGCGGGGGAAAGGGACTCGGCGTTCAACTTTTCCGTTCGCTCGACGCGTTCGATCTCTACGTAGATTCGGCGGATTTTGAGGTACCACGAGATCACATCACACTCTTGCAAGAGTACGTCGAGCCGGCGGAGCCCTTCATCACGCGCGTAGAGATCGTCGACGGCGAATTTTTGTACGCGATAAAATCAGACACAAGTAAAGGCTTCCAACTCTGCCCTGCCGAGCGCTGTGAGACGGGAGACGCGTTCTGTCCTACAGCCGATGCTGTGCCGACAGGTGCAGATCGTCAAAATCTCTTTGAATTGCGCCAGGGCTTTGATGACCCAATTCTTGACCAGTACATCTCGTTCATGCGCGAGAACGAGATCGACTTGGCAGGCATCGAATTCATCGAAGACCGCTTCGGCCACAAAATTACGTATGACGTGAATGGAACGACCAATTACTCTCCCGGGGTTGAAGAGAAGCACGGCTTGAACGGAATGGTGGCCGTCGCGCGCTTCCTGACGCGGGAGCAAGAAAAAGCATCCGACCGATCATTGACCCGGACTTACTAAGAAATTTGAGATGCCCGACCCCACCCTAACTTGCGTAGCAAGCTAGGTGACCCGAATCGTTCGCGCCGATCCCCTCCCCTGCGACTAAGCAGGGGAGGGGGCCGAACGTCCGAGGAAGCCTCGCTTGATATTGACAGCGAAGCGTTCTATAATAGTCCCACTTTACGCTGCGATCGTATCGTGGCTTCAATCTAAGGAGTGATTGCGATGGCAACACTAAATGTCGTGAACCTTTGCTCAGGAGTTCTCGCCGCGCATCATCACTCCGCCTACTGGCTTCATTAAACTCCCGCAAACAATTTTTTCAGTCGGTCTTCCACCGATTGCTTTTGATCGAGCGCTGTTTACGCTAGAACTCAATTTCATGAGGAGGCCATCACCATGAGTGCTCCTCTCAAGATCGCGGTTCCGAACAAAGGGCGATTGAGCGAGCAAGCGTTGGAGTTGCTTTCGAAAGCAGGCTTGCACGTTCCGCTCCACGCCCGAAGCTTATTAGCCGATGTCAACGGCCAGTGGCGACTGCTCTTCGTGCGTACACAAGACATCCCCGAATATGTCGCTACCGGCTCGGCCGATGCGGGCATTACGGGGCTAGATTTAGTCGCTGAACACGGCGCTTCGGTAGAGACTTTACTTAAGATGGGCTTCGGGCGCTGTCGTCTCGTGCTCGCTGTGCCGCGACTCAGCCAGATCAAACAATTAAGTCAGTTGCAAGGGCAACGAATCGCGACGGTCTTCCCCAATTTGACCGCGCGCTTCTTCAAAGAGCGTTCTGTAAACGTTGCAGTCATCCCGCTTTCAGGAGCAACCGAAGTCGCGCCGCACGTGGGCGTGGCTGAAGCGATTGTAGACCTGGTCGAAACGGGCTCAACCTTGCAACAGAACGGACTCGTCGAGCTGGAAACGATGCTGCAATCCGAAGCCGTCTTGATTGCGAATAACCTGAGCCTGCATACGCAAAAAGCTCTCTTGGATGAACTGCAGGCAGCTCTCAAGAGCGTGCTCGACGCGAAGGCAAGGCGTTACTTGATGGTCAACGTCCCACGGTCACAACTAGAATCCGTCAAAGCGCTTTTGCCCGGCGTGACTGCACCCACGGTGATGAATCTATTGGGCCGGGAGGACTGGGTTGCGCTGCATGCGGTCGTGCACGAGAGCGAAGTCAATCGTCTGATTCCTGCGCTCAAGCGTTGCGGGGTTGAGGGCTTGCTCATTCTGCCCATCGAAAGGATGGTCTCGTGATGGATGTGCTCCAGTTGGAAACGTTGGATGCGAAAACGAGAGAGCGACTCTTGAATAGGCCCAGTCCTTTCGATGAGGCTGTCAAAGCGCGAGTGCAAGAAATACTGAAAACAGTGCGCGAACAGAGCGATGAAGCTCTTCAAGCATACACGGAGCGGTTTGATTGCGTGCGGCTCAAGGTGCTACGCGTGCCGAAGGTAGAGATCACGCAATCTCTCCAGGAGATTTCTGCGGAACTAGGGGCTGCATTGGAAACGGCGAAGGCACAGATCGAAGCGTTCCACCGGCCACAACTTTCGAAGAGCTACGAGATCGAGCCGTTACGGAGTCTGCGGCTGGGCCAATTAATAAGACCATTCAGACGAGTCGGGATTTACGTTCCCCGAAATCTGTTCTCGTCTTTGCTTATGGCCGGAGTCCCGGCGCATCTCGCGGGAGTGAAGGAGTTGGCTGTATGCACTCCGCCCGGAGTCGATGGCAAAATCCCAGTCGCTGTGCGAGCCGCGGCGACTTTGCTCGGAATCGATGAAGTGTATGCTGTCGGCGGGGCACAGGCGATCGCGGCGTTTGCTTATGGAACACAATCAATCCCAAGAGTCGAGAAGATCGTGGGACCGGGCAATGCCTACGTCACGGCGGCGAAGGCGCTCGTGCGCGATCAAGTTGCGATTGATCTTTTGGCTGGCCCCAGCGAGGTCTTACTGCTCGTAGAAAAACTCTCTGGCTTTTCTCCGGAAACTTTGATGCACTGGGCATTGGCTGAGCTGAAGGCACAACTGGAGCATGGACCGGGCACCTCGGCGTTACTCCTGACCAATCTGCCTGAGCTTGCCCAAGGCGTAGTGCAAAAACTGGATGCCGCGTTGACGAAAGATCGTCATCTCGCTGTGCTTTGTTACTCTGATCGAGAGTCAGCGCTAGAATTCGCCAATGAGTACGCGCCTGAACATTTAGGCTTGTGGACAGAAGACGCAGAAGAGCTACTCGAAAAGATACAAAACGCGGGCTCCGTCTTCTTGGGCCCGTGGTCACCCGTCGCGTTTGGGGACTATGCCTCGGGGACGAATCATATTCTGCCCACTGCACGCGGAGCACGCGTGAGTAGTGGCCTTGGCGTGAGCGATTTTCTGAAAAAAATTTCGTATCAGCACGTGAGCCCTGAAGGCTATAAATCGCTGGCCCCCACGGTCGCAGTACTCGCGAAAGTTGAAGGCATGGCGGCGCACGCGGAGTCCGTAAGAGTACGTCTGGAAAGGCTCTAAGTATGAGAGAGAGTTTGAGGCAACTCGCGCCGTATGTTACCACCAAAGCACGGGGTCTGCCGTTGCATTTGAACACGAATCGTTTAGGAGTAAATCCGGTCATCCAACGGGCGAGCCAGTTACTAGAGAAGATCGATCTCAGTATCTACGCAGACCGCGATGCGATGCCGCTACGCCAAGCTCTGGCCACTCATTACGATCTTGGCCCAGAGTATTTTCTCGCGGGCAACGGTTCTGACGAAGTTTTCGATCTAATTTTCAAAACGTACTTGAACCCCGACGAGACCGTCGCGTACCCCGGGCCGACGTACTCCATGTACAGACACTATGCGTTAACGAATGGAGCCAACGCGGTCGAAGTGCCATTGGATGAAGCATTTGATCTCAAGGCTCAAGCGCTAGTCAAGACTAAAGCGAAGTTGCTCGTGCTCTGCACACCCAATAATCCCACGGGGAACACACTGCACGCTCAGTCGATTGAGAAGGTACTTCGCTCGGGTCAATTGGTTGTCATCGACGAAGCTTATGCAGAATTTGGAGGACACGACTGGATTCGAGCCGTGCGCGATTTTCCCAACTTGATGGTTGTACGCACGTTTTCTAAAGCTTACGGATTGGCGGGGTTACGTGTCGGTTATGTCGTTGCCAATCCCAAGCTGATTGAACCGATTGAGCTGGTTCGCCTGCCGTTCAATCTGAACGCATTCAGTCAAGCGCTGGCTGCCGAGGCGCTCCGCGAGCAAGAGTTTGTGCGTGCTTACACGAGGCTGATTCGCGAGGAGCGCCCTCGCTGGGCAGAAACGCTGACCGAGCGTGGATTTCACGTCTGGCCTTCACAAGCGAACTTCTTGTTAGTAGCGATGCCCGATGGCGTGGAACGAGATTTGTTTGTCGCAGAATTAGAGACAAAGGGCGTGCTCGTTCGTACGCTTGGAGAACACCCGCGATTACGAGAGTGCGTTCGGATCACTGTGGGCACTCCGGACGATCGCGCGATTCTGTTGAAAGCTATCGATGAGGTGTTGCCATGAAGGTCACGATCGCTGACTATGGTGTGGGCAATTTGCATAGCTTGAGAAAAGCATTTGAGCGTTTAGGAGCAACGGTCGAAGTCACAGAAGAAGCCGATCGCTGGGTTGAATCTCAAGTTTTAGTCTTGCCCGGCGTTGGCGCGTTCGGCGCGGTCTTGAAGCCGGTGGCCGAAGTGCGGGAATTGCTGCGGCAGCGCGTGCGTGAGCGACCCACTCTTGGGATCTGTCTTGGGATGGAGTTGCTCTTTGAACGTAGCGAAGAAGCACCGGGCGTCTCAGGGTTGGGTGTGCTGCCCGGCACGGTAGTGAAGTTGCCCGCACAACGCTTGCCCCACTTGGGCTGGAACACCGTGCAACACAAAGAAGATGGTCTCTTTGATGACATCCCGCAGAATGCTTATTTCTATTTTGTGCACACTTATGGGACTCTGGAGAGCGACGCGGCCTTGGCTTGGACGGTCTACGAAAGCCGAATTATCTCTGCGGTGCAAGCTGGAGCGATCAGTTTCGGAGTGCAATTTCATCCAGAGAAGAGCGGGCAGTGGGGTTTAAAACTCTTGGAAAACTTTCTGACTTTGTCCAAGGAGTCACGATGATTTGGGCAGCCGTAGACATCTTGGAAGGGCGCTGTGTCCAACTACGCGGCGGCGATCCGCAGACGGCACGCTACCTTCAAGACCCTGTCGAAGCCATGCAGCGCTGGGCCGATGAGGGTGCTGACGGTCTTCATCTTATCGATTTGGATGCTGCCCTCGGTAAAGGAGAGAATCGTTCCGTGCTAAAAAAAATGATTCGCACCGTGAGAGTTCCAGTGCAGGTCGGTGGCGGCGTACGCGATACAGAGACCGTTGATCGTTGGCTGAGTTTCGGTGCCGAGCGCGTCATCGTTGGAACAAAAGGAGTTCGGGAACCGGATTGGTTGAGAGAGATTACGATGCGTTTTCCCAAGAAAATCGTTCTAGCAGTCGACGCGCGCGGTGATGAAGTGACCATCGCAGGCTGGACGCAAAGATCGGGAAAGAAATTGCTGGATGTGGCTCGAAGCGTTGACGATTTCGGATTGGCAGCGTTGCTCTATACGAATGTGGGCGTCGAGGGCTTATTGCAAGGGATCGATCCCAAGCCTATAAGACAACTCTGTGAGTCTGTTCGAACACCAGTGCTCATCTCCGGCGGGCTGCGCCATGCAGACGACGTGCGTTTAGCTTATCAATTAGGAGCGGCTGGGGTCGTCTTGGGCACGGCGTTATACGCGGGAACCGTGCACTTGGCGGAGCTTCGCGTCTAGCCAAGGTAAGGAACAATCATGGCAAAGAATGACCGGGTTCAGGTGCAACGACGTACGCGAGAGACGGAAATTGATTTGAAGCTGAGACTGAACGGCTCAGGTCAAGTCAAACTATCCGTCGAGCCGTATTTTTTGAGGCACATGCTCGAAAGCTTCGCGCTCCACGGAGGGTTTCATTTGGACGTAAAAGCTCAAGGAGAGGATGAGCATCATCTCATCGAAGACGTCGGGATCAGCTTGGGGCAGGCGATTCGGCAGGCGATTCCCACTCTGAAAATTGAGCGTATCAGTCATGCGATCGTCGCGATGGATGATGCGCTGGTGCTCGTGGCGCTGGACTTAGTCGACCGACCCTTCGCGCAGATTGAACTTCCCATTGCGATCTACGCGCACTTCTTGCGCTCGATGGCACTCGAAGGGAAATTCACTTTGCATGTGCGCCCACTCGCGGGCCTGGATTCGCACCATGTCGTCGAAGCGGCGTTCAAGGGGCTGGGGCGAGCGTTGCGTCAAGCAGTCCGTCCAGTGGCTCGCGTTTCCAGTACAAAAGGGGAGGTCGAGTGGCGATGAGTTTGGCCAAACGCATCATTCCCTGCCTCGATGTAGACAACGGCTGTGTCGTGAAAGGCATTAAATTTGAGAGCCTTAGAGAAGTGGGCGAGCCCTCGGAATTGGCCACGCGTTACGAAGCCCAGGGAGCAGACGAAGTTGTCTTTCTGGACATAAGTGCCTCGGTCGAAAATCGTCGCACGCTCTTGGATGTCGTGCAACGCACAGCCGAAAAGCTGTTCATCCCATTGACAGTCGGCGGTGGAATTTCTTCGGTAGAAGAGATGCACGCGACCTTGCGCGCGGGTGCTGAGAAAGTCGCGATCAACACGGCAGCCGTGCGTGACCCGAATTTGATCTCACGGTGTGCGGCTCGCTTTGGGAAACAATGTGTTGTGGTAGCGATTGATGCCAAGCGAGTAAGCCCCCAAAAATGGGAAGTATATACTCACGGCGGACGAAAGCCTACAGGCTTAGAGGCGATCGCCTGGGCCCATCAAGCAGCAGAATTGGGTGCTGGCGAGATTCTTTTGACGAGTATCGACGCCGACGGCACCCAGCGCGGGTACGATCTCGAACTCACGCGCGCGGTCGTCGAAGCCGTGGATGTCCCCGTGATCGCTTCCGGCGGCGGAGGCACGCCGAACGATTTGTATCTGGCTTTGACGGAAGGAAGAGCACAAGCGGCTCTGGCTGCGTCGATTTTTCATTACGATCAATATACGGTGGCCCAAGTGAAAGATTTTTTGCGTGAGCGAGGCGTGACCGTACGATGATTAACGTAGATCTAATCAAATGGAACAGCGACGGGCTTGTCCCTGTTATTGTCCAGGAAGTGGATGGACGTGTGCTCATGCTGGCCTACGCGAACCGCGAAGCTTTAGAGAAAACAATCGCAACCGGCTGGATGCACTACTGGAGCCGCTCGCGACAAAAGCTTTGGCGTAAGGGGGAGACATCTGGTCACACGCAGCATCTCATTTCTTTGCATTTGGACTGTGACCAAGATGTGGTCCTCGCCCGCGTCGAACAAACGGGTCCGGCGTGCCACACAGGTGCTCCGACGTGCTTTGGTGATCTTGCGCCCGATGTAGTTCAAGAGCTGTGGAGAGTTTTTGCCGATCGTGCCCGAACTCCGAAAGCTGACTCGTACGTGAATCTCTTACTGAGCGATGAGCGCCGCCTGCGCCAAAAAATTGGTGAAGAGGGTGTGGAAGTGGCGTTAGCTCAATCCAATGAAGAGCTTGTGCGCGAGTCGGCCGATTTGGTCTTTCATTTGTGCGTGCTCTTGTTCGCACGGGGGCTCCAGTGGTCCGAAGTGCTCGCGGAGCTAGCGCGGAGGCGGCGATGAAGCGCAGAGAATTTCATAGTCACACAGGCTTGAGTAGCGACGGCACCTGGGCTCCCTTAGAGATGATTCGCTGCGCGCGCGACCGAGGCCAAGCGTCTATCGCGCTTACTGACCATGTGGGTGTTTCCAACGTAGAGCCGGTGCTCGAAGCGCTGCGACGCGAGCGCGAGGCCGCGAAAATTTGGTCTGACATCGAAGTTTTCATCGGCGTCGAGATCACTCACGTGCCCGCGCCACTGATTGCCGAAGTCGCACAGCGCGCGAGGCGAGCTGGGGCAGAGATCATCCTGGTGCATGGTGAAACGCTGGCCGAACCTGTGGAGCCGGGGACGAATCGTGCAGCCGCGAGCTGCCCTGAGGTAGATGTCGTAGCCCATCCGGGTCTCATCATGTTGGAAGACGCCCAATTAGCAGAGCAGAATGGGAAATTTCTGGAGCTCAGCGCGCGGCGCGGGCATTGCTTAACGAATGGTCATGTCGCGCAAATGGCTCATCAAGCTGGCGCGAAGATGCTCGTCAATACGGACGCGCATGAGCCATCTGATTTGATAAATGTTGAGACGGCTTTGAGGATCGCTCTCGGGGCGGGGCTCTCTGAGACAGAAGCCCAGCGCATCGTAGGAGAAAACGTGGAGTCGTTGGCTCAGAAAATCAGACAGCGACCGCAGTGAACGTTTGGCACGAGATTCCCCTTTTGCTAAAGTAGCTCAACCTATGAAATTGATCTTCTTATACGGGCCTCCGGCGGCGGGGAAATTAACCGTCGCCCAAGAGCTGGCAAAACTCACAGGCTATAAAGTCTTTCATAATCATTTGACAATTGATCTCGTGGGGTCGATTTTTGAGTGGGGCACTCGAATCTTCTGGCAGCTGGTGGGGAAATACCGGCTTGAATTGATAGAAGCAGCAGCCAGAGAGCGTATTCCCGGGCTGATCTTCACGTTTGTGTATGCCAAAACCAGCGATGATCGTTTCATCAAGAAAATTATCCGTCGTGTCGAAACACACGGCGGTGAGGTTTTGTTTGTCCAGCTCTGTTGTCGATCGACGGTGTTGTTTCGCCGATTGAAAAAACCTTCACGAAATAAATTCGGTAAGCTGACGAAGATCACGACGCTCAAGGCCGTGATGAAACAATACGAGCTCTTTGCACCCGTGCAGTATGCAAATAATTTGAGCATCGATAACACGAAGTTATCTGCGCATCGGACAGCCCAGATAATCCAAGCGCACTTCGCCTTGCCCAAGCAACCTAGAAGCAAACAGAAAAACTAAGATCGAGCCGTGAGCCAGACGCCGAGCAAGACTCCCGCAGCGCCCACGATTTGCACCCACGCGATGGGTTCATGAAGCGCGAGAACTCCAAGGCTAAGCGTGATCACCGGTGTCAAATTGAGAAAGATCGCGGTGCGCGCCGAGCCGACTTTCGCCACGGCATTGGCCCATACCAAATAGGCGAGAGCGTTCGACAAAGCGCCAGAAAAAATAATCACCAAATAAACCCACCAAGGAATCAAATCCCAGCGGACGGTGAACAACGAAGGACCGCCAGAAATCAGTAATAGGACGGCTCCGGCGGTCACTCCAAACGCGACGAACTGAGAATAAGAGTGCCGTGCCAGAGGAGCCTTCGAAAGAACCGTAAAGCTTGCCCAGACGAGCGCCGCGGACAACGACAGCAAATCGCCCAACGTCTGTCCAGGGTTGATCGAGACGTGCGCTTGACCGCCGATGATCACAAAACTGACTCCCACGAACGCGAGAGCAATGCCGGCCCAGCTAAGCTTTCCTAAGCGCTCTCGCCCCAAGACAAGCCCGATGACAGCCGTCCAGAGCGGAGCCGTGGAGCCAAAGAGCGCCGAGTTGCCCGCCGTCGTATAGTGAAGCCCTTGGATGAAGAGAATTTGGTAGACGCCGTAGCCCCATAGCCCGACCAGTAGCATAACGATCAAGTGACGCTTGTCCAGAGGTTGAGGCGTTGCTTTCCAGCGCCACCATATCAGTACGATCATCGCGGCGATCGGATAACGCAGCGCATTGAATGCCAATGCATCGAGATAGCCAAGCGCCGCTTTCGCAAAAATATAATTGAGCGACCAAATCAGAATGGTCGCGAACATCGCGAGATAAACCCGCGCGTGCGAGCCAGAACGTTCAGGGGACACGGAAAATTTAGAGACTCTGCGCCAAGCGTTTCGCTTCGACCACGAAACTCTTGATCAGCTCTAGCCCACCTACCCAGAAATCGGGTTCGCTCGTGTCGATCCCCAAGGGCGCGAGTAGGTTCTTAGGCGAATCGGAGCCGCCCGACGCGAGCAGCTTGAGATATTTAGGTACAAATTTCTCGCCCTCCTCCCGGTACTGTTGATAGAGCGAGAGGACCAAGAGCTCTCCGAAGGCGTAGGCGTAACAGTAAAAGGGCGCGTGGATGAAATGCGAAATGTAGAGCCACCACCAGGAGTAATTGTCCGTGAGCTCTACCGCAGAGCCGTGCATCGGTTGATTCGCTTCCGTCCAGAGCTGGCCGATGCGCTCCGCCGTGAGCTCGCCCTCGCTGCGACGAGCGGCGTGGAGCTTTTGCTCAAAGTTGGTCAACACAATTTGTCTGAAGACGGTCGCAAACGAGTCTTCGATCTTGCTACAGAGCAGGCTGAGCTTGACTTTGGGGTCCCGTTCTTGCTCGACGAGCTCTTTGAAGACCAGCATTTCCCCGAAGACGCTCGCAGTCTCGGAGAGCGTGAGCGGCGTATCCCACTGCAAGTACCCAAGTTTTCGCGAGAGATAGGCGTGCAGCGCGTGGCCCAGCTCGTGCGCGACGACCGTGACATCTCTCAAGCGATCGTTAAAGTTGGTCAAGATATACGGATGAACGTCGGGAACGGTGGACGCGCAGAAGGCTCCACCCTGCTTGCCCGCTCGGATTTCTGCGTCGATCCAAGCGTGGCTAAAGCATTTTTCGGCGACTTCGCGCACCTTGGGAGAGAACGCTCCATAAGCGTTTAAGACAATCTCTTGGCAGCGCTTCCAATCGCATCGAGGCATGACTTCGGGAAAGACTGGCGCGTAACGATCGTAGTCGTAGAGCCTATCCAGTCCTAACAATTTTGCTTTGAGGGCATAATATTCTTGGACGAGGGGGAAATATGAATTGCAGGCGTTGATGAGCGCATCGACGGTCCTTTGGTTGATCTCGTTGGCAAGATTGCGTGACGCCATGGGCGTTGCAAACGATCGTAACCGATCATTGGTTTTATGCTCTTGGACCAGCGTGTTGAAAATATACGTGAGCACGCGCGACTGGGATTTCAGCCCTTCCGTGAGCCCATCGGCCGCCGCGCGACGCGCGGTTCGGTCGGGTTGGTAGAGATGAGACAGTGTCGCTTCTAAATTAAGTTTCTCCGTGTGCCCATTCAAACGCACATCGAACAAAAGTGAAGAAGTCACCTCGTCGAAGAGACGCACGAAGGCGCGCGACCCTGTGTTCGCCTTCTCTTGCAAAATTTTCTCTTCGGGCTCCGACAGCCGATAGGGCTTAAACTTCCGCACGACTTCGAGATAATGTCGATATTTTTTCAGCTTGGGTGTGTCTACCAAGCGCAGCGCCGTTGCGCTAGAGACGGACATCCACTCTAGGTCAAAAAAGAGCAAATGCTGCTTGATCTCAGTCGTTCGTTCTAGCGTAGATTGCAGCAACGCACCGTGCTTCGGATCTTGACTTTGTCCCGCGTGCAAGAGGCTTGCATAGTGCACGGGACGACTCATCTGCACATGAATTTCTTCAAGTTTTTCGAGCGCTTTCAGGAGCTTTTGCGGCTGGATGGTTTTTCTCGATTTGATCTTGCCCCTGTAGGCTTTCTCGAAAGCGACCGCACGCTCAAGGGCCCTCTGGAGATCGCGATCGATCGCTGGGTCCGCAAGTGATTCATAAAGGTCCGTCAAATCCCAGACAATACCCGTCGCACTGTTGACATATTTTTCGTTCGTCATGGATTCACCTAGCATTTCTTGGATGATGGGTAATGCGAAAAATTCTCACTCACACGCTAGGATTATAAAAAGCCAAGGAGCGTAACGCAATAAAGATAGCGCTACTCATTTGGCTGGAGCCTTAAGCTGCGGTTACAATCGAGATCACATAACGGCACAATTCTAGGGAGGGTGAAGTAGATGCATGATCCAATGCGCGGACGATTCGAACGGGAGCCGGAGCCAGGGCCGTCGTTCTGGTGGGAGAGGTTACCGCGATTGCCACGATTTTCAGGCGGAGTAGTCGTCATCGGTTGGTTGGTCGTCCTGGGACTTTTGATCTGGTACGGGAGCAGCGGAGTTTATCAGATAAGCCCTCAGGAGGTCGGGCTGGTCAAACAATTCGGACGCTATGTCGGCCCTCCGAAGGGACCTGGGCTGAATTATCACTTGCCGTGGCCCTTGGAGAGCGTCGTTATCATCAATCAATCACAAGTGCGCAAAGAAGAGCTCGGGTTTCGCACCATCACCCCGCCACCCAATCCCCAATACAAAGATGTCGATGAAGAAGCATTGATGCTGACCGGGGACAACAACATCGTGCACACCGAAGTCGTCGTCCAATACGAGATCAGCGATCCTGTCAAGTTCGCGTTTAATTTGAACCTCGCCGGCGATGCGGAGACCGTGATTCGACAGGCCACCGAATCGCTTTTGCGCGAGAAAGTGGCTGAGCGAAAGATTGATGAGGTCTTGACCACCGAACGCGACACGCTCGCCTTGGAAGTGCAGCAGGCCTTGCAAGAATTGTTGAATGCTTACGAGATCGGCGTCAAAGTGAGCAAGATCGCGCTGCAAGACGTTCGCCCGCCCACTCAAGTAAAAGGTGCTTTTGATGATGTGAACAGCGCTCGTCAAGATAAAGAGCGTCTCATCAACGAGGCGGAGCGCTATCGAAACGATGTCATTCCCAAAGCCCAGGGTGTCGCCCAAGAGCTCCTCAATCAAGCCGAAGCGTATAAACAGACGCGCCAGAAGATCGCACAAGGCGATGTGGCCCGCTTTGTGGACATCTTAGATCGGTATAAGCTGGGCCAAGATGTCACCCGAGTGCGTCTTTACTTAGAAACCATGGAAGAGATTTTGCCCAAGCTGAACAAACTGATATTGACCAAGGGCACGAGCGGCAGCACCGTGCAGTATCTGGACCTCGAAAGCCTGCTGCGAGCCGCAAGGGAGAAGAAATGAGAGTTTTGATCGTTTTGGTAGTCCTCGGCGTCTTGGCATTGGTGGCCTATAATTCCGTCTTCTTCACGGTAGATCAGACCCAGATGGCTTTAGTCCAGGAGTTCGGGAATATCGTCCGGGAGATCCAAGAGCCCGGATTGTACGCGCGGACTCCTTTCACCCAAAACATTGTTTATTTGGATAAGCGAATCTTGATTTATGACATCCAGCCTCGTCCGCTGATCACGGGTGACCAGAAGCGCTTGGTGATCGATAACTATGCGCTGTGGCGTATTGACGACCCGAAGCTCTTCGCAGTGACGTTGGGAGGGAACATTCCGAGCGCGCAAAGCCGGCTCGATGACTTGGTCTACGCTAACTTGCGCGATGTCTTGGCCAAACAAAAGCTAGAAGACATTGTCTCCGGCAAACGGCAGGCCTTCCTTAAAGACGTGGCGCGCTTGACTCAAGAGCAAGTCAAGGGATTTGGCATGAAGATCATCGATGTACGGATTCGCCGCGCGGACCTGCCTCAAGAGAACGAAGATGCAGTCTTTTCGAGAATGCAAACTGAGCGTCAACGCGAGGCTGCTCTCTTTCGTGCAGAGGGCGATCAACAAGCCCGGAACATTCGTTCTCAGGCAGACAAGGAACGCGACATCCTTCTAGCGGACGCGCGCCAAAAGGCCGAACAACTTAAGGGTGAGGGCGATGCTCAAGCCCTTGAAGTGTACGCGAACGCTTACAACCGTGACCCCGAGTTTTACAGATTCTGGCGCACGCTCCAGTCTTACAAAGTATCTTTCAAAGAAGGGGACACGATCATACTCTCGACCGAATCTGATTACTTTAAATTCTTCGAGAGTTTGGCTCCCAAAGCCGAGAGCAAGGAAGGAAAGTAAAATAGTTACGCCGTTGGCGTTACGATACGAAGTGCTGTCTTCTTCCTACTTTTTACGAATTTCTCCGAGGACGCGGCTGATCATCTCGCGATGAGATTTTTCATTCAAGCCGCTGACGCTCTTGAATCGACGATCCAATGGGTATTCCAAAATTTTCTCGCGCGCGGCGTGCTGTCGCCGCAGCCGCTTCACGCTCTCGATGAGTTCGCGATAATAATCCGCGCGAAGCGCCCATTTTTCTTTTCCGTAGGGCAGCTCGTGACCAGGAATGTATGTATCAGCCGAGAGTTGGCTGAGCTTAGGGAAGAGCATCGCCAATTTATGAATCTTGCCCTCTGGGTTGGGGTAGACGCAATCGCTCAAGAAGAGTGCACTCTCGCTCGGCAGGTGGACGACGATCGAGTCTCGCGTGTGGCCACTGCCCGCGTAGTAGAGATCAAGCGGTATTTTACCGATGTCAAGTCGCATCGTTCCAGAGAACGAAATTTGCGGGAGCACGACACGAACGCCCTCAAATCGTTCCACACCGAGGGTCTTCACATGCTGCAAGACAAACCCGGTGACCCAGGTGTAGACTTGATCGTCGGCCCAATCGTCCTTCATGTTCGAGATCATCTTGTCTTTGCAGTAAGTATGGGCGATAATCGGTGCTGCGAAAATCTGATTTCCGAAGGTGTGATCCCAGTGCCGATGCGTGTTAATCACATATTTGATCGGCTGGTCGGTGACGGTGCGGAGTGCCGCGAGTGCGCGGCGACCATGCTCTGGAGAGTTTCCCGTGTCGATGACCACAACGCCTTCGTTTGAGATAATAAACCCGATCGTGGGCTCGACATATTTCCACTGTGGAGGGACAATCCAGATGTGCTCGCTCACTTGCATAATCTTTTTAGCTTCCATGTGAGCGAGCTTAGCAAGTTTTACAAATTACTACCAACTACTCGGCTGCCTCTACGGGCTGAAGCATCCGGTCCCGGTAAAAGAATTTCGCTGGAATAGCTAGTGGAGACTATCGGGGCGATTCTCGTTCCTGCTATATTGGATTCATTCTAAGGGGCGAACGCCGAGTTCGCGCGCCATGGATTTTATGTCATAGATAGCAATTTCTCCACGGTTGGCCAGGTTCGCGGCCCACAGCTCATTTGCCTGCCCGCAAGTTACAGGGTTGGGGAAAAGATCGGTGCCTTTGTCGCTGTTAAGACAAACAACGGTCGCTTTGTCCAAAAGTTCACTCGTCCCCCAGCTTAGCGTCTTATGGAATTCTGCTCGTTCTGCCGAGGAAGCGATGTAGGCTGGCAACGATAGAGAGATGCCGCTACGGCCATCGCTCACGCCAGAGTTGGCCGTGTAAATCAGCTGGACGATATTCCCATTCGGGTCTGTGTAGGCATAATTACTCAGCAGGACCGCGCGAGGGGTATTCCCGACTGAAACCGGAGTATCTATCTCGAGCGTCGTAATATTGATCCGATTCAATGAGTCATCGACCGAGGTCACGTAATACGCATACAAGTCGCCCAGCATCGTGTGAACAGCAGTCGCAATCGCGAAGGGACGACTGCCAGCCGAAGGGATACGTCTGATTTCCCGATCGTTAAAAGTATCGAGCACGCTGATGGAGTCGTCTTGGAAATTCGTCACAAAACCGCGGAAGTAAGCTCCCGACTCGTAGAGGGCAATGGAGGTAGGAACGTTCCCCACGGGTATTTTAGATTTGACAGAGCTGGTGCTGAGGTCCACGATCGCCACTTCATTGTCCAGTGAGTTGACGACGAAGACTTTGCCCGTGCTTGACAGAGCTAAGTCTTGTGATCCTTTTCCCACTGCGATTTTCTGGACGATTTGCTTATTGAGGAGATTGATGATGTAGAGGTTTCCGTCGCTGAACCCTGGGACATAAGCAGTCGAGCAATCTGGGCTCAGCTCCAAGCTCTTGGGGTCGCTCAAGAAGGGCAATTCTAACAACGCTGGGGCTGTCGCATTGGGAACCTGCGTTCCTTCGATTTTGCGAGTGGCGGCGTCAATTTGATGCAGGAAAACGCGATTGTTGCGCAACTCCGCAATCACAAAGACTTTGGTGCCACAGGTTTTCAACGCTTGAATCGACGCGCCGGGAATTATGACGGCTCCGGATTTACTGATATTAGAGAACTCGGAAGCTGCTGGGAGTATAAAGCTCACACACGCCAAGATGGCCAAGACACGAAAGAACCTAGACATTGTGCCCCCTTAAAGCATATAGAGTTGGTGACTGGAAGTTTTTTGCTCTCCTCCGCTGTGCTGAGTTATACTAGGAAGCGCAAAAAGAAGCAACAGGTTTGGCGTAACAAAAAAGCTCAAAGCTAATTTACTTTGTGGAACAAACTGACGTGTTGATATTCTCCTGGCTAATCACCAGAGTAGATCTTGAAGACAGGTCTTCTACTTTTTGATTGTATAATAAATCGACGCTTGGTCTATCTTTGCACCCGTCGCGTTCGATCGCAGCTCTACCGTGAAGATCAGATTACCTAAAGGGAGCCCCGCCGCCGAGAACATGGCGGGTAACGTCAATTGCTGCCCGCCCGCAAGACTGACCGGCTGTTTGGGTGCAAGAGATTTTTTTGTTCTGTCGGGCTTGGTCAAAAAGAGTTCGATCGTACCCTTGAAATCATCGCGAGTATTATTTTGCAGAATCGTATCGAAATGAATCTGTGCTGTCGGTTTCACTGTAGTCTCGCCGACAGCGTCAAGCGCAACAGCCACGACGGGCACTTCAAACGAAGCGTCGTCGCGACCGCGCTCGATGCCCTTGTTATCGCGCAAGATGACGGACAGACGATGGCGACCGAGCCCGAGCGGTTGCGGAAACTCAAAACTGGCCGGGACCCCTGCGAGCCCTTGCTGCGGGTCAATTTGTACGGGAGCCGGTCCGAAGAGCGGGCTTTCGTCGACGTCGATGATGGTCTGGCCTTCGAACCTGTGTGACAGGCTGTTATTAAAGATGTCGGTGCGCAACCCAATCGGGCCTTTGGCTGGGACTTGGAAAAAATCAGGGTTGAGCGTTATCGCCACTGCCAGCCAAGGACGAATCTCGATGGATTGAGATAGTTGCGAGTAACCGCACTGGTCGTCGATCGCTCTGAATTGCAGGCTGTACTTGCCCACGTGTTCGTAACGATGCGTGGTTTTGAGCGAGACTGGAGACGTCAAAAAGTGTCCCGTAATGGGGCTGGTATCATCGCCAAAATCCCAAGCCGTTGCGTGAATCTGACCGTCCGGGTCTCGCGAGGCAGACGCATCGACGGTAATATCATCGTCGATGGCGGCAAAGCTTTGGGGTGTTGTAGGCCTCATCGTGAGCGTCGGGGCTTGGTTTGTCGCAACCGTACGTATCGAGGGCAGTGTTCGCGGACTGATGGCCCAGCACGCGGCCAGCGATCCGAACGTCATTCCCAAGGTGAACTCTCCCGATGCGGGAGCCTTGGCCAGAATACCTTCAGATCGAATCAGATTGAAGCTGGTGACTTGGGTCAGTTTGCGTGCGACTGTCGCTGCTGCTGTACGCGTAGAGCTACCACGCACTTGTTGGGCCAAATCTACATTCGCTCCTGCGGGAGGAATCGAGATAAAGATCACGCGTACGCTGTTGGGGTCTTTTTCTAGCTGAGCTTCGGTGCGATTGGGACCGACAAAAAATTTGACGAGATAATAACTACCCGGCGCGATCAGACTATTGTTAACGTAAACATTCTGTTTCACGTCCACCAGAGCCAGCACGGCAACGTCGTTCAGTCCGAGAGCGAGCGTAGGATCGCGTAGAGCCGTTATGCCCCAGGTAGCGCCCTTCGCAAAGCCAATCGAGTTGTCGACGGGCAGCAGCTTCACTTTGCTTTGAACGACGTCTTGAATGGCTTGGGCGATGCGCTGCACCGTTGGATCGTCGAGCGAAGCGTTTTGAGCCGACACAGAAATATAGGATGAGTTGGCAAACGCAAGAGTAAGTGCGAGCATCAAGAATCCGACGAGAAGAAATTTGGCGAGCTTCATGGCGTTCTGGGGATATTCGTTAATCCGGGGAGGTCACGATATGCGTGTTCGTGTGAGCAACCCCGCGCACTTTTTGAATTTCGTCGAGCACGATCTTTTCCAGAGTGCGTATCGAAAATGTCGACGGTAGCTCGGAAACTTCTAGCACGGCGACAACATCGTAATCGCCAAAGACCGTGTCGGCGCGCACGACGTGCTCTTTTTTGCGCAGCTCACGCATCACGTCTTCGGCTTTGCTCCCTTCGCAGCGAATCAAGACATAAGCACTGACAGCCATCGCGAAAAACTCCTTTCCTCTGGCACTATCATAGCGGGTGCGCGTTCCATTGCCAAGTTGATTTTTGCGAAGTGTTTCGCTAAGTTATCTCGGTGGCTAGATGAGTTCGAGAGGAGGCAGTAGCTATGAAAATCTATTTGGATGGCCGATTCGTACCTGAAGAAGAGGCCAAGGTCAGCGTCTTCGATCATGGATTGCTCTACGGAGATGGTGTCTTCGAGGGCATCCGCGCCTACGACGGCTACGTCTTCAAACTCGACCAACATATCGACCGGCTCTACGCAAGTGCGCACGCGATCATGATCGACATCCCGCTCACGAAGAGAGAAATGAGCGACGCGATCTTGGAGACGCTGCGCGTGAACGAGCTAGAAAGCTCTTATATCCGTCCCGTCGTCACCCGTGGTGCAGGCGATTTGGGTATCGACCCGCGCAAATGCAAGGGCAAACCGACGGTTTTTGTCATCACCAAGCCGTGGCGCTCGCTCTTCCCCGAAGAAGTGCTGGCGCGTGGCTTGAAAGCGATCGTCGCGAGCACGCGCAACAAAGCGATGGACAGTTGCCCACCCAATGTGAAATCGCTCAACTACTTGGCGAACATCATGGCCAAGATCGAAGCGAACATGGTCGGCGCGGATGAAGCCATTATGCTCGATCAGAACGGCTTTGTGGCTGAAGGCAGTGCCGATAATATCTTCATCGTGAAGGATGGAAGATTGCTGACGCCGCCGACGGTGACAGCGCTTCCGGGAATCACGCGCGACACGGTCATTGAACTGGCGCGCAAGGACGGACTCGACGTCTCGGAAGAGTATTTTGGAGTCGCGAATCTTTTCGTGGCCGATGAGTGCTTCATCACGGGCACGGCGGCTGAGATTGCGCCTGTAGCCGAGATCAGCGGGCGCAGGATCGGCACCGGCAAACCCGGCCCGATCACGGATCGACTGCGCGACCTCTTCAAATCCATCACTGGCATCCCCGAGACGGGGACCGCGATCTATGAAGCAGTGGCGAAGCAATAGATAAGAACAGGACCCCGTGCCTGTTCTTAAAAACCATGTGGCAAGTCAAGTGATTGGGGCAACCAACGGGGGGTTGCCCCTGCCTTTCAGGGCGAACACATTTTTCAACGAGGTGCGAACATGGCGGAAGTACGGGTGCGTTTTGCTCCGAGTCCCACGGGAGAGCTGCACGTAGGAAGTGCCAGAACTACGCTCTTCAACTGGCTCTTTGCGAAGCATCAGCGGGGCACTTATATTTTGCGCTTCGAAGATACGGATACCGAGCGCAATCGACCGGAACTTGTAGAGCCAATCATGGAGAGTTACCGGTGGCTGGGGTTGCTTTGGGACGAGGGCCCCTATTTTCAAAGCCAGCGTTTTGAACTATATCGGCAACACGCTCAGAAACTCTTAGAGCAAGGGCACGCCTACAAATGCTATTGCACTCCGGAAGAGCTTGAGGCGAGGCGCAAAGAAGCGATGGCCGCCAAGCGCAATCCCAGGTATGATCGCCGATGTCGCGATCTGACGCCCGAGCAAGAGCAAGCCTTTATTAAAGAAGGACGAAAGCCGGCTCTTAGAATCAAAGCTCCTTCGACGGGCGTCACGGTCGTCGATGATCTCATCCGTGGCCGTGTCGAGTTTGACAGCACCGATTTGGACGACTTCATCATTCAGCGCGGCGACGGGCGTCCGACGTATAACTTTGCGGTGGTCGTCGATGATGTCTTGATGAAGATCACCCACGTGATTCGCGCCGACGAACATCTGAACAACACGCCGAAGCAGATTTTAATCTATCGGGCGCTCAATTATCCCTTGCCCGTCTTCGCTCATGTGCCGATGGTCCTAGCCAAAGATAGAAGCAAGCTTTCGAAGCGTCACGGATCGACGGCTGTTTCCGAGTTTCAAGACCGTGGCATCTTGCCGGAGGCGCTCGTCAATTATCTGGCGCGTTTAGGCTGGTCTCATGGAGACCAAGAGATTTTTACTATCGACGAGCTGATTCAACATTTCGCATTGGAGCAGGTGCACCCTTCAGCAGCAATCTTTGATGAAGAAAAACTCTTGTGGCTGAACCATCACTATATCAAGTCCGGCGACCCCAAGAAGATCGGCGAGCAGGTGAGAGCGTTCTTGGTCAAGCGTGGACACATGAGCGAGTCTGACGCACAAGCGGTGCCGAGCGAGACCTTGGCAAAGATCGTCGATTTCTTCAAAGAGCGCAATCGCACTCTCGTCGAGTTAGCCGATTCAGCGAGCTATTTGCTGAAGGACAGTATTTCATACGACCCCGAGGGTGTGAAAAAATTCTTGACGCCGGACAAGTTTCCACTTCTGGAAGGGCTTGCGATAGCCTTCTCTGATGTGCCCGAGTTCAAAACCGCGACGCTCGATCATGTAGCCCGCGGCTATCTGGAGACCAAGGGCAAGACGCTCAAAGATGTCGCGCAGAGTTGCCGCGTGGCCATCACGGGGCGGACGACGGGAGCGGGACTCTTTGAGACGATGGAGATCCTCGGACGTGACAAAGTCATCACTCGGCTCCGGCAGGCGAATACGTTGATTAGCCAAGCATCGAGGGAAAATTAAGATGAGCGAAGCTTCTCTAGATTTCATTCGTGAGATCATCACCGAAGACGTGAAAAAGGGAAAAAATGGCGGCCGTGTGCACACGCGCTTTCCCCCAGAGCCCAACGGGTATATGCATATCGGCCACGCCAAGAGCGTTTTGCTCAATTATGGGATCGCTAAAGAGTTCAATGGGAAATTCAACCTGCGTTTCGACGACACTAACCCAGAAAAAGAGGATCAAGAGTACGTCGATGCGTTCAAGCGCGACATGCACTGGCTCGGCGCGGACTGGGAAGATCGCGAATTCTATGCGGCTGATTATTTCGATCGGCTCTATGATTGGGCCGAGCAGCTGATTCGCGCGGGGAAAGCCTATGTGTGTGATCTCTCGTCGGAGGAGATCAGCGAATACCGCGGCAAGGCCGTTAAAGTGGGCGACAAGATTATCACTCCGCCGGGGAAAGATAGCCCGTATCGCAACCGTTCTGTGGAAGAAAACTTAGACCTCTTCCTGCGAATGCGCGCCGGAGAATTCCCCAACGGTTCGAAAACACTGAGAGCCAAGATCGATATGGCTCATCCCAATTTGAACATGCGCGACCCAGTCATGTATCGGATCTTGCACACTCCCCATCAACGTGCGGGGGACAAATGGTGCATCTATCCAACCTACGATTGGGCCCACGGGCAATCTGATTCTATCGAAGAAATCACTCACTCCATTTGCACGTTAGAGTTCGAGAATCACAGGCCGCTCTACGATTGGTACTTGGATCAACTGGGCATACATCACCCGCAGCAGATCGAGTTCGCACGACTCAGACTAACGTATACAGTGATGAGCAAGCGTCTGCTCTTGCAATTGGTGCAGGAAGGTCATGTGCGCGGCTGGGATGATCCGCGGATGCACACGATCGCCGGGTTGCGCCGGCGCGGCTACACCCCCGAAGCGATTCAAGAATTAGTCAAACGCACCGGGGTCACGAAAACCGAGAGCATCGTCGAATTCGAGCTGCTGGAGTATTGCTTGCGCCAGGATTTGAACAAGCGAGCACAGCGTGCGATGGCCGTGCTCGATCCACTGAAAGTTACTATTGCGAACTATCCCGATAATCAAGTCGAGGAATTCGACGCTGTGAACAACCCGGAAGACCTGAGTGCTGGGACTCGCAAGGTACCCTTCTCCAAGATGCTTTATATCGAGCGCGAGGATTTCATGGAAAACCCACCGAAGGATTTCTTCCGCTTGGCTCCGGGACGGGAAGTCCGACTACGATATGCGTGCTTGGCCAGATGCACTAACGTCGTGAAGGATGCATCCGGCAAAATCGTGGAGTTGCATTGCACCTTTGATCCAGCTTCTAGAGGCGGCGAGGCCCCCGACGGTCGTAAAGTAAAAGCGACACTCCATTGGGTCTCAGCTAAGCACGCGATCGATGCCGAAGTGCGCCGCTACGAACACCTGTTTACCAAAGAAGATCCGCTGGACGTCGAAGAAGGCAAGAGCTTTCTGGAAAATATCAACCCGAATTCACTCATCGTGCTTCAGGGCTGCAAGCTGGAGCCGAGCCTTGCCTCAGCCAAGTCTGGCGATCACTTCCAGTTCGAACGCAAGGGCTACTTTTGCGTTGACCCTGAATCTACTTCAGGAAAACTTGTCTTCAATCGCACGGTGACTTTGCGTGACGAGTGGGCGAAGATTCAGAAGGGTCAGAAGAAATAAAAGTTGGGAACGATTGTCTATGGAAATTGACAAAAGGCAAGGCGACTAGGCCTTCCCTTTTGTATTCCGAGTGTATTATATGACTCGATTTATCGAACTTTTAGTTCATTAAAGAGCGGCGTCAAATCTGCGCTTGAGCGGTTTGCTTCATCGGCGATCAAGCGCTTGGCCGGCGGCACCTGCATATAGAACGGGATTCGCTCCAGGATGCGCTCGTCATAGCTCGAGGTTGTCTCGTTCTTCATAAAGATACCGATCGGGATGCGATCGCCCCATTCCATCGCTTTGCTGACAAAATTCGCTAACTTCCCATTGACTTCTTCGGCGCTCATGCCCGGCTTGATGTCGGGATTGTAGCTTTTCTCGTCAACTTTGTAGACGCGCGGCGCGGCTCGACCCGTCGCGTCTTTGCGATCTTCTCCGCCGTACCAGTCTTTGGTGTTGATGTCGTTGTAGGTCGGGCAGGGTTGCAACACTTCGACGAACGAAGCACCCCGATGATTGATCGCTTGCTTGATGAGCCCGACCAAATGTTTGATGTCATAGGCGTAGCCGCGCGCGATGAACGTGTACCCCGCAGCGAGCGACAAGAAGAGCGGGTTAATGCCTTCGTTGATGTTCGGCATCGGCAAGCTTTTTGTTTGAACCCCCAGCTTGAGCGTTGGCGAAGCTTGACCCTTGGTGAGACCGTAGACGCCATTGTTATGCAAAATATAGGTCATATCCACGTTGCGACGTCCGGCATTCACGAAGTGTCCGCCGCCAATGCCCATCCCATCGCCATCTCCACCGACGGCCACGACCGTGAGCTCGGGATTGGCGAGCTTCCCACCAATTGCAAAGGGCAGCACACGACCGTGCAGCGTGTGCACACCATAGGCATTGATATAGTGCGGCGTCTTGCCCGAACAGCCGATGCCAGAGAAAACAGCTACTTGGTGTGGTTCCAAATTCATCTCGGCAAGCGCCATCTGGACTGAGTTCAGAATACCAAAATCACCACAACCGGGGCACCAGTTGTTGTGTACGGCTGTCTTAAAATCTTGTACCTTGACGGGCATAATCTCTCTCCTTACTCACCATCAGTGAGCACAATTCTCTTGGGCGCTTTGCCCTTGACTGATTGCTTGACGGCATTAACAATCTCGTCCATCGACATTGGGCGCCCGTTGTACTTCACAATCAGATGATCCATCGTCAAACCCGTGTGCTCGCGCACCCAACCGGCGAATTGGCCCGAAAAATTGTTCTCTATGCAGAGCCGGCGTTTTGCATTGATCACAGCCTGACGTAGCTCTTCGGAGGGCAAGGGCTGAATCAATCGCACTTGCACGAAGCAGACGTTAACACCCTCGGCTTTCAACACTTCCATCGCATCCAAGATCGCGCCCTTGGTTGAGCCCCAGCTCAAAATCACGGTCTCGGCTTTGGGATCGCCGAATATGTTCATCTTCTCTGAGAGCGGGATCTCTTTCGCAGCCAGCTCTAATTTTTTGGCTCGCTTCTCCATCATCTGAACACGTACGGTCGGATCTTCGATGATGTGCCCGTACTCATCGTGCTCGTCGCCTGTGTTCCAGAAGATGCCGCCCTTCGTGCCAAGCCCGGTGCGCTCCGAGACCCCGGAATCCGTGTACTCAAAGCGTTTGAAACCACCATTGCTACTCTTGGCCATCACTTCTCGTTCGCCCAGCAGAGCCCCGCGATCGATCTTCACCATCTCGGACCTGAAGGGAGCGAGCGTCTGGCTGCTGCTCGCGAGTGCTTTATCCAGGAGATGAATCGCGGGTGTCTGGTAACGCTCGGCGTAATTGAAGATGCGCATCGCATCGTAGAAGCACTCTTCGAGATCGCCCGAAGCGAGTACAATTCTAGGGAACTCACCGTGACCTGCGTGCAAGACGAATCTGAGATCGCCCTGCTCGTGGCGCGTCGGCAGACCCGTACTTGGACTGCCGCGTTGATAGAGCTGGACGACGACCGGAACTTCATTGATGCCCGCCCAGCCGAGTGCTTCCACCATCAGTGAGAAGCCAGGACCAGACGTGCTCGTGGCGGCGCGAGCGCCCGTGAGGGTCGCGCCCGTGGCCATCGTGATGGCCGCGATCTCGTCTTCCGTTTGTATGACTAAGATCGAACCCTTCTCGGCTCCCGAGACATCTTGAGCTTCTCGCGTGTGCGGGAAGACGCCGTGCGCTTCAAGATACGTGCTCTCGTCGGTGGCTGGGCTGATCGGATAGTATGTTTGGACCGTGCATCCGGCGGCGATCTTGCCCAGAGCCACAGCTTGGTTGCCGCCGACATAGAGCCGCGTTTCTTTGGTTGCTATGGGCACCAGCTGAACAAGGAAGTCATTCTTAAACGTCTTGCGCACGTAATCGTAAGTGATCTCAACGGCTTTCATGTTGAGATCGATGATCTTCTTTTTGCCCTGGAAGATCTCCGTGAGTGCTTCCTCAAGTTTCTTAATATCATAGTTCAAAACGGCTAATGAAGCCGCGACCGCCATGGCATTGGCAATGCGTCGGCCTTGAGCGAGTTGAATCATTTGGCCTGATGCCATCTTTTGCAAGAGCTCGTCATACGGGATGGGATAGAGCCGGACGCCGCGCTTCTCGGCGTCTTTTATCATATCTCCCACCGTTTCGCCCAAGCCCTTGGATTTTAGATAGTGGAGAATCTCTTCGCGGGCTTGGTGTTCCATCATGGGGACTTTGCTGATGGGTGTGTCAACCAATTTTGAATCGTAGATAATGCCGCCGTTGGGATTGACGTTTCGTCCATGAATAAAGACGGTTTCAGCATCGGCAGAGACAATCAGGTCAGCAGTAGAACGGATAGAATGGATGGGCTTTTCATCGACACGCACTTGAAAATAACTGTGCTCACCCATGATGTTCGAATAATACTCACGCTGGCTGTAGATATGAAGGCCGCCGGCTGCGCACGCACGGGCGAAGAGTGTGACGGATGACTCAACGCCGCTGTATTGCGCACCGCCTAGGAGCCAGGCCAGCGAGTTCGTACGTTGGGACATGGAAAATCTTCCTCCTCAATCTCACAGAGAAACCATACTGAAGACAGCTAAAAAAGATACTAAAATTGTCCGACTTTTGCCACTACAAGAGACCCTTCGGGGTTTTACCTATGTCCTATCTCGTGGATTGTCTAGAATCACGGAATGCGCTGAGTAGTGCGGAAAACACGGAAGAAATCCAGGCCGTTTTCCGTGTCTTCCGTGGAGCTTCCGTGACTTCCGTGATTCAGATCTACACAAACGGAGTGAGATCCGTCTTGTTAGTGATTTCTGCGAGCGTGTACGCTAAGAGCTCATAAGAATTTTTCAGGTCGTCCAAGCTTACAACCTCACACGGGCTGTGCATGTAGCGATTGGGAACGCCAATCAAGCCCGTGGCGACGCCTGCACGATTCAATTGAATCGCGTTCGCATCGGTGCCTGTGCCTCTCGCCTCGCCGATCACTTGACAGGGAATCTTCTTCTTTTTGGCCGTGTTCACTAAAAGATCGAAGACTTTCGGGCTGATGTTCGCGCCACGGACGACCACCGGCCCTTTGCCCATCTTCACGTCGCCGATGCGCTTTTTCGGGTCTTCCATCGTCGGGAAATCTGTGGCAAACTCGACGTCGATCGCGATGCCCACTTTGGGATCGATGCCGTACGCACTCGTCGTGGCCCCGCGCAGGCCAATCTCTTCTTGCACGGTTGCGACGGCGTGAATCTCCGCTTTAGGCTTGAGCTTAGAGAGCATACGCGCCGCTTCGAGCGAGACGAACGCGCCGGCCTTGTCGTCGAACCCACGCGAGACCGCGTACCCATTACGCATCTGCTCGAAGCCATACGCGAGCACGACGGGATCACCAATGCTTACGAGTTTTTCGGCTTCTTTCTTATCTTTGACACCGATATCGATCCAGCACTGGTCGATCGTCACCACCTTGTTGCGATCCTCAGGGGTGAGCAAGTGGATGGGTTTCTTGCCGATCACACCGGGCACGCGCCCATTCTTGGCGCGAATCCAGACGCGCTGTCCCTGCGCAATTTGTGGATCCCATCCGCCGATCGTCGTAAACCAAATAAAACCCTTCTCATCGATATAATTAACTTGAAAACCGATCTCGTCCATATGGCCGGCGAGCATCACACGGGGGCTTCCGCCCTTATTGACCACAGCGATCACGTTGCCGTGCAGGTCCATCGTGACGTCGTCAGCGAACGTCTTGGCTTCTTCCATCCAGACTTTCGCCGCTTCGTCTTCATAGCCGGAAGGGCTGATCGTATCCATCAAGCGTTTCAAGAATTCCAACGAACGCGTCTCCATTGAAAAATTCCTCCTTATGATGCGGCCATTATAGAGAGCGTGAGGCTCTTCTCCAAGCGCGGGCCTTGCGCCGCATGTTCTCACAGACTAAACTGGGCGCGAATCGAGTGCTGCAGTCAAGAAGTACTGCAGAACTTTCTTTGAGGGATCACATACTATGTCACAGAAATGGACGGCGTCTGAACTGCGTGCATCGTTTCTAGAATACTTTAAGAAGCAGGGCCACACCGAAGTCCCTAGCTCTTCTTTGGTGCCCGATGATCCAACGTTGCTCTTCACGAACGCCGGCATGGTTCAATTCAAGAAAGCTTTTCTGGGAGTAGAAAAGAAGAATTACAGCCGCGCGGCGACCGTACAGAAATGTATGCGCGTCTCGGGTAAGCACAACGATCTGGAGAACGTCGGCCCTTCGCCCAGACATAATACGTTCTTCGAGATGCTCGGTAATTTCTCATTTGGAGCTTATTTTAAGCGCGAGGCGATTCACTACGCCTGGGAATTACTGACGAAAGTCTATGGACTGCCCAAAGACAGATTCCATTTCACGGTGTATCGCGACGACGAAGAATCCTTCAAGCTCTGGCAAGAGATTGCAGGCGTTCCCAAAGAGTGCATTCATCGCTTAGGAGAAAAGACCAATTTCTGGATGATGGGTGAGACAGGACCCTGTGGACCAAACAGCGAATTGCTGTGGGATCGTGGACTCACGTATTGCGACTGTGGATGTCCGGATTGCTCTCCTGCTTTGGATAACGACTGCAATCGCTGGCTCGAAGTTTGGAATCTTGTCTTCATGGAGTTCAACCAAGATGATTCTGGGAAACGCGCGCTTCTGCCCAAACCCGGCGTCGATACGGGAATGGGGCTAGAGCGTATCGTAGCTGTCTTGCAGAACGCGTCTACCATCTATGAGACAGATCTCTTTCAGCCGATCTTCCAAAAGACCCGCCAACTGCTGAAGCATAGCGAAGAGCAAATGCGCGCGCAGTACGTGCCCTATCGCGTGCTCGCTGACCATGGACGAGCAATGACTTTTCTGCTCGCTGAGGGTGTCATGCCCAGCAACGAAAAGCACGGCTACGTGCTCAGAATGGTCATGCGCCGCGCGATCCGGTTTGGCAAGAAACTGGGCTTCAAAGATCCATTCTTGGGTGAGATTTCCAAGACTGTGATCGAACAGATGGGCGGGCACTATCGCGAATTGAATGAACGAAAGGATTTCATTTTGAAAGCGATCGCTCAAGAAGAAGAACGCTTTGAGCGCACGCTCGACGAAGGCTTGGTGCGTCTCTCTGAATTGATGACTGGGCTCGAAAAACAAAAGCAGAAAGTGATTCCGGGATCAGAAGCGTTCAAGCTGCACGATACGTTCGGCTTCCCATTTGAGCTCACGATGGACGTCGCTCGTGAGCGCAGCTTTTCCGTCGATCGCTCGGGCTATGAGCAAGAGATGGAGAAACAGCGCGAGCGCTCGCGCGGACAGATCGCCACTCGCGGAAAGACCACCGAAGCTAGGCCAACGATCAGTGCACCCGCGACACACTTCGTTGGTTATGACCGCCTTGATTGTGAATCATCGATGGTGGGTCAAGCGAAAGATCTCATCGCTTTCGCTGAGACACCTTTCTATGCCGACGGCGGAGGCCAAGTTGGTGACACAGGCTGGATTGAGAATCTCTCGCGCCCCGGCCAGGCCGAAGTCTTGGATACCAAACACAATGAGCAGGGTATCCATTTACACAAAATTAAAGTGCTGAGTGGCTCTTTTGAAGTGGGCGACAAGTGTCGCTTGCGAGTTGACGTTGAGAAACGCAAGCGCACGATGCGCAACCACACAGCTACTCACATTCTGCATGCGGCGCTCCGACAAGTGCTGGGTTATTCCCAGGGTATCCAAGCTGGTTCGCTCGTTGCGCCCTTTGAGCTGCGCTTTGACTTTAAGCATTTTGCACCTCTCAGAAAAGACGAGATTGATCTGGTTGAAGCCCGGACAAATGATGTGATACTTGATAATCTGCCCGTGTTGGTCTCATTTGAAAACCTAGAAGACGCGAAAGCGCGCGGCGCGATGGCTCTCTTCAATGAAGATTATCAAGGCAAAGAGAAAGTTCGTGTCGTCCAGATTGGCAATGAAAAACCGTTCAGCATTGAACTTTGTGGAGGCACACATGTCTCGCGCACGGGCGAGATCGGTGGCTTCAAGATTATCGGCGAAGAGGGCGTGGCTGCCGGTGTGCGTCGTGTGCATGTCGCCGTAGGAGAAAAATTGATCGCTCAATTTGGAGAAAAAGAGAATCAATTGCGCCAGCTCGCGCAGATGCTCAAGTCTACAGAGAAGGAATTACTCACGCGCGTCGAGACTTTACTGAAAGAGCGCGACCAACTCTCAAAAGAGTTAGATTCGCTCAAGCGCGAATGGCTCTCGATTAAGAAAGACAGTTTGTTCTCGCAGAAGCAGTCAATCAACGGCACGACGCTCGTATGCGCGCGGCTCGATCTTTCGATGGACGACCTCAAAATGATGGCAGATTTGCTCGAACCGCAGATTGAATCGGGAGTTATCATCTTAGGCGGAACAAATAAGGGAAAAGTTGCTCTTGTCTCAAAAGTGACGGCTCAGCTCATCAAAAAATTTCACGCGGGGGAAATTGTCAAGACGATGACGTCGATTGTCAAGGGAGGCGGCGGCGGTAGCCCGCGCTTCGCCCAGGGCGGAGGCACGGACTTGACTCAACTCGATCGAGCCCTCAAAGCTGGAGAAACCTGGGTCCGCGAGAAAGCTCAACTTTGACGTAAACTCGTGATTGCAGAAAAAGTCGCTCAGGGTTTAAGATTCTGGTAAAGACAAGCTGTCAATCATCCTCTTCGTCGTCATCCTCTTCTTTCTTGGCATCCCATTCTTCTTCGTCGATATCGTCCCACTCGTCCTCATCATCTTCCCAGTCGTCTTCCTCCCAATCCTCATCGTCTTCGTCCTCCGTATGACGTTTAATCCTAAGCTCTTCTTCAGCGGTCATCAGCGCTTTCATCAAGATCATCCTCCTTTTTGGCGCACGGAGTATAATTCAAGATGCGCATTTATTCAAGGGGGGCTTCGCCTGCACAAGTCGTTTGACAATTATTATCTCCCAATAAGTGAAATCGGTAGATTATCGTCTCATCAATAGATAAACGGGATCAGTCGCTTGGTGCGCTTCGTGTAGACTCGATACGTCTCACCGAAGGCGTCGAGCAGCATCGTTTCCTCGTGAGGAATGCGGATCAGCATGAAGCTGCCGCAGACCAGACCAAGCCAGAAAAACCCGTACCAACTCTGGAAGATCAAAGGTAGCCCGGCGAGTAGCAACAGGATGCCCGTATAGCCCGGATGACGGATGTAGCGATATGGACCCTCTTGGATGATTTGCTGTCCCGCCTCCACACGCAGCTCATAGGTGAAGTAGACCCCAAGCGCACGTATAGACAAGTATCGGGTGATGGCTCCTGAGGCAGATAGGACTAAGCCCAGAATAGTAATCAAAGGATGAAGATGCAGAGGTTCTCGGGCGTACTCCAGCAAGGTCAGGAGTAGTCCGCCGTAGATCATCACGCCAAAGATGACGCGCCAGATTCGATCGCGGACAGTAGTCACCGACAGATGGTTCGCGAACGCGACTTCGACCCAGAGCCAGGCGGTGAAGACCAGCATGAACCCGAATCCCGCGAAATTGCTCAAGAGAATCGAGAGATGGTCAGTGATGAAAAGCGGGACCCCAAACGCGAACCCACTGATCATTATGCTAGGAAGTACTTGAGAAACCCTTTTACTCATAATCCCCATCAGACCAAGCGAGTCTGAAAACGGTTCTAATTTTTTCTTTATCATAGCACTTAGGAATCAGTTTGCCAAGTGCCAGGAGAAAACGAGGCGGCTCAAGCTCTTTTATCTGAATTCCAGTGTTGTTTTGAACAGTCGGGCGCTCGTCGTTGAATTTGTCAGACCCGAGGCTCACTGCTATAATGACTCAAATTCGCGGTGAAACCTGGGGAGGTTTTCTGGATGGATGGAATGTGGTTGATTCTTTTGGCGGTGGTTTGCGGCATCGCGGCGATCGCTTACGGACTGATTTTGACGTTCTATATTTTGCGCTTGCCGCAAGGCGATGAAAAGATGAAATCGATCGCCCGAGCGATTCAAGAGGGCGCGCAAGCCTATCTGAATCGCCAGTATTCGATCATCGCCGGAGTCGCAGCCCTACTCTTCTTCGTGATTTTGCTAGGGTTCGGCTTAACTCAAGGTTGGACCTTAGGCTGGTCGACGGCCATCGGCTTCGTGATCGGCGCGATCTCCTCCGCGGTCGCGGGCTATGCGGGCATGAACGTAGCTGTCCGCGCCAACGTGCGCACGGCCGAAGCTGCCAAAGGAGGCTTGGCCTACGCGCTCTCGGTCGCATTCAAAGGCGGCGCAGTCACGGGTCTTTTCGTCGTCGGATTGGGCTTGATCTCAGTTGCTGGATACTATGGGATTCTCACAGCTCTCGGCTTAAAAGTCGATGATGTCTTGAAAGCTTTGGTCGGCTTGAGCTTTGGCGGTTCGCTGATCTCGGTCTTCGCGCGCTTGGGCGGAGGTATCTTCACCAAGGGCGCGGACGCGGGCGCTGATTTGGTCGGCAAGATCGAGGCGGGCATTCCCGAAGATGACCCACGCAACCCGGCGGTGATCGCCGACAACGTCGGTGACAACGTGGGTGACGACGCGGGCATGGCTGCCGATTTGTTCGAAACTTACGCCGTGACCTCCGTCGCATCCATGGTGCTCGCAAATCTGGCAATGCCGGGCTTCAACAACGCTGTGATCTTCCCGCTGGTGATCGGAGGCGTTTCCATTCTATGTTCGATCGTCGGCACTCTCTTTGTGCGCCTGCCGAAAAGCCAGAGTATTATGGGAGCGCTTTACCGGGGAATGGGAGTGGCAGCCTTCCTGGCAGCACTTGGTTTCTTGCCTATTACACAATGGTTAATGGCCGACAATCCCACGCCGGCTTCCCCCTTCGCGCTATGGTTATGCGCACTTTTGGGCATTCTCGTGACCATTGGCATGGTCGCGATTACGGATTTTTATACGGCCACTCGTTTTGGCTCTGTACGTAAGATTGCCCGCGCTTCGGTGACGGGTCACGCCACGAACATCATTGCAGGCTTGGCCGTTTCGCTACGCGCGACTGTAGCTCCGATTCTCTTGATTTCAGCCGCGACGCTGGTGGCATATTATCTCGCGGGAGGGCTCAGCAACAATCTAGCCGGGCTTTATGGAATTGCTATCGCCGCTACCGCCATGCTCTCGATGACCGGCATCATTGTCGCGATTGACGCTTATGGCCCGATCACGGACAACGCCGGCGGCATCGCTGAAATGGCCGATTTGCCGGAGTCTGTGCGAGATGTAACTGACCCCCTAGACGCTGTGGGCAACACAACGAAAGCGGTCACGAAGGGTTACGCTATCGGTTCTGCCGGACTCGCCGCGCTCGTTCTCTTCTCAGCGTACTCGCAAGAGTTAGCCAATGCCGGCAAGCAAGTGCAGTTCTTGCTCTCGGACCCGACAGTCTTGATCGGGCTCTTCCTCGGCGGAGCGATGCCGTTTATCTTCGCGGCTCTCGCGCTGGATGCCGTTGGCGAAGCGGCCGGAGCGATCATCCAAGAGGTGCGCCGGCAGTTCAAAGAGATCAAGGGCATTATGACGGGCAAAGCGAAGCCAGATTATGCGGCCTGCGTGCGCATCGTCACGGCGGCTGCGCAGAGACAGATGATCGTACCCGCGCTCATCCCCGTCTTGGTGCCGATCATCGTGGGCTTGATTCCTTTTTTGGGCGCAAAAGCACTCGGCGGATTGCTCGTGGGCTCGATCGTCACGGGCATCTTCGTCGCGATCTCGATGACGACGGGTGGTGCGGCCTGGGACAACGCGAAAAAATACATCGAAGCGGGCATGTTGCCGGGGCATGCGAAGAAATCTTTTGCCCATCAAGCGGCCGTCACGGGCGACACCGTGGGCGACCCATACAAAGACACAGCGGGTCCCGCGATCAACCCCATGATCAAAGTAGCGAACATCGTCGCGCTGTTGCTGGTGCCGTTCTTAAAGTAGAAAACAGACTAGCGCAGCCCGGAACAGTCTGTAGAGCTGACCGGGCTGCTTTCTTTTTCGCAATTAGAGGGATAGAATCACGGAGCGCACCAAGACGTACAGAAGGCACGGACAAAACGACGAGCCGTTTTCTGTGTCTTCTGTGGAATTTCTGCGACCTCCGTGAGGTAAAGGATTTATATGAAAGCGATTCTATGCTCATTAATTGCATCAATTTTCTTAGTTGTCGGTGGTTGTTCCAGTCAAACGAATCAATCTCCTACGGTGAAGATTTTGGCTCCCGCGGATGGTCAGAAGTTTTCTGAGAAGACCGTCAAATTCCAAGGTCAATGGAGCGATCCCGCTGGCAAAGTAGAAAAGATCGAGTGGAACTTTGGCGACGGGGGAACGAGCGCCGAAGCCGCTCCAGAACATAAATATCAAAAGAATGGTGAATATCTGGTCAGCTTGGCAGTGACTGACAATAAAAAACAGACGAACCACGCAGAGGTTCATATCAAAATCAGCGCCGGCCCCAAAGCCGAAGCCACAGTCCATCTCTTGACGAGCAAAGAGGCGGTTCCCCTCAAATTTATCTCCGGGGATTTTCCATTGTTAGTGGAGCTGGACGCCTCGCGCTCGCAAAGCTCGGAAACTTCTATCAAATCGTATCACTGGGACCTTGGAGACGGTCAAACCAGCGACGAACCCAAGCTGATTTACAAATACACGATCCCCGGAGATTACGAAGTGATGCTCACCGTGACAGACAGCGCCGGTCTCGCGGATCGAGACTCGGTCTCCGTGCGCGTGAATGAGCCAGAAAAGACAAGCTTTTCTGTCAACGGGCTCAAATACTATCTCGAGAACAAGAATCAGCTGAACTCAGCCGAACAGGGACTAAAATCGCTCTTGTATCGATACATTATTGACCCTTTGTCGAGACCGGCCGAGGGGCGGTTTACTAAAGAACAAGTGCGAGATATTTTGATGGACGCGGTTAAACGCGTGGCCGCCGCCCCCAAAGTGGGGCGGGCGACCATATGGCTCTTTGCAGAAGCGAAAAGCAATTTCATGGCTCCCAGTGATTTCGATCACTACTTGGGGCTGGCCAACTGGGAGCAACCCGCCGATCCGCTGAAGACCCAAATTCTCTACAACGAGAAATACTTTGATGGAACGGCGCTCGCTGTGTACGGCTATCAACTCAACCAACAAACTCTCGACGCCAATGATTCAGAATGTCGAGTTTGCGGACAGTTTCATATAGCGAAAGCCGAAGTATTTTTGGAATCCGAAAAGCTTTGCAAAAAGACGGCGATCACGACGCTGACGGAAGCCTTGCGAGCGATCGCTCTCTCGGATGGCTATGTAGTGGATGTGTACGGCAAGGACCAGACAAAAGCGCTGGGAGCGATGATCGCTATAAGGACAATGAAGTTTGACGATTTGCCGACTGCCAAACTTAAGATTCAGAGCGAAAGTTGGGAACTAGAAACAGAAGTGCTCCAGCTAAAAGTTAAGATTAACCTTGCTGAAATTCCCGACTGCTGAGGCCTTGCAGAAACGCGTGAATGTTGGGGCCAAGGTGCGTCACGTTGTAGCCGCCTTCGAGCACGGCAAAGGTAGGAAGTTTCAGTTGGGCGATGCGCTTCCCAATCTCGTAGAAGCATTCTGTCGAGAGCCCAAGTGAAGCCAAAGGATCGTCGATAAACGCATCGAATCCGGCGGAGACCGCGATTTGTTCGACATCTCGTAAGTCTATTTTGTCTAGCGCCTTGTCCAACGTTTGAAGATAGGTTGAGTCCCCACAGAAGGCGTGTAATGGATAATTGGAGCAGTTTTGATCTGATCTCAGCCCCGTGCCGGGATACCACGGCGAGCGATGGAGCGAGATAATGCTTACTTGCTCATCGCCGAGGAAGATCGCTTGCGTGCCGTCGCCATGGTGCCCATCGAAGTCGATGATGAGTGTCTTTTTGTTCGTGCTTTTCACGGCAATTGAAATGTTGTTGAAGTAGCAAAACCCGGCGACGCGCTCACGAGCCGCGTGGTGTCCCGGCGGACGCATCAGCGAAAAAGCGTGCTCTTGGGCAGCCAGGATCGCCGCGCCGGCGGCCAAGCGCGCATACAGATCGATCTTGGGATAGCGAGGAGAATCTGGATCATAGAACTCATTCGCTCGCACTTGCGCGATATGCTTGAGTGAATGGACTCTCAACAAATCATCATCAGTCGCAAGCGCGGGCTCGAAAAATTCATACTTGTCTTTGAGATAGGCATAGGCTCGACGCAGGCGCTCGGGGCTCTCCGGGTGGCCGGGCTCCTCGTACTCCAGGGACTTGGGAGAATAGACGAGCTTCATCGGTGATTAACGACTGGCGAGCAGACTTAGGGCGCGCTTGACAAGCTCTTCCGTCGACTCCACGCCCGTCGCTTTGACTTGAGCAATCGCCCGCCGCGCCTCGGAATCGCCGAAACCTAGATTGCGCGTGAGGGCTTTGAAGGCCATCTCTTCGCGGTTAGAGAGCGCTCGCACTGGCTCGGGCCCGAACGAGATCTTGCTGATTTTTTCTTTGAGTTCGACGATGAGACGCTCGGCTGTTTTTCGGCCGATGCCTTTGATTTCTTCCAAGACGTCGCGTCGCTCACCGATCACAGCCTCTTGAAAACGCTGGGGCGTAACGTTGGACAGAATCGAGAGAGCACCTTTGGGGCCTACGCCGGAGACAGAAATGAGCAAGCGAAATAGCTTGCGCTCTTCGAGCGTGCTGAAGCCGTAGAGCGAGAGTTCATCCTCACGCACATGAAGATAGGTGAAAATTTTCACGGGGCCTTCGTGATGCTTGAGGCTCTCGCGCGTCGCTTGTGAGACGAAGAGTTGAAAGCCGATCCCGTCTTTGTTCAGGACCATTAGCTCATCCGATAGCTCTGCAACTTCGCCTTCAATATAATCAATCATAGATTTTTTTATTTTAAGTAGTTACTGGAAGCAGCTCTACTTGGCCGCGGGTCGCATCGCGCAGATCGCGCTCAAAATTTTCGGCTTGCGCGGCGGGCAGTCTCACCACAGCCATGGGCGATTCGCTGTACTCTATCTTAACGATCTGGGCTCGATAGCGGTTGACCAAGCGCATCACTTCTCCCGTAAACGCATGAGGATAACGCAACGGTACTTCGGTCTCGCGCACGTGCCGCACGACTGAAACCAGCGCTAAGACAGCTTTCGTCGAGTCGCTGTAGGCACGCATGAGCCCGCCGACCCCGAGCTTGACGCCGCCAAAATATCTGACGACCACGACGAGCGTGTTCCATAAATCGCGGCCCGTAATCACTCGTAAGATGGGCTTGCCCGCCGAGCCCGCTGGCTCTCCCGCATCCTCAACCCATTCGACTGATTGATTTCTCTCCATCAACCGATACGCATAGCAGTGATGCGTCGCATCAGCAAACTCTTGCTGAAGCTCGTGCAAACATTTCTCGACCTCGCTTCGGCTCGTCACGGGAAACGCAAACGCTAGAAAACGAGAACGCTCGCGCTGTAGCTGAGCGCGGGCGGGTTCTCGAATCGTGAAAAACTCATCCATTTACTTCGGCCTCTCGAACGTCTTTGGATCGATGCCTTGGTTGTACTGCACGTTTTGGAGCGTGAGGTCACTGTCCAACTTCCCTTCGATGACGACCCGCACATGAGATGCAGACCAGATATTTCCCATTTGCTTGTAATCCGTGTAGAAATACTCTTGTTTCTCATTGACCAGCTCTAACTTGACGAGTCGGTGCGTCGTTTGGTCGAGATAGAATTTATACGGATGGCTTGTAGCCGATCGCACCTCGATGACAGCGGTAGTCGTCTTTTCGACCGTAGCCGTCCCAGCCAAAGTGAGTCGGTAGTTCGGGTTGGAGAGTATCTTCGGCAAGAATTCACTCTGGAAGAAGAATAGTTCGCTTCCCAACTCTAGGAGATTTTCGGCGTTCAAGTCTCGGGAGCGATTTTGGACTTTGGTCCAGCCTTCTTCTCCGTTCACGACTTGAGCGTACTGGAAGTTGCTGACCTCTACCGCGAACTCGAATTTGTTCGGGTTTTGCCAGCGCTCGGTAATCGTCGCATGGCTCAGTTGTCGGTTAAAATTCATTTGGCCAGTCCAATGAGCGGTGCGGTCGTTGATCTTGGAGATCGCTTCCAGTCCGCCCTGCGCTTGAACCCAGGCTTGCACGATCGTTCTGGTTTTATCATCCATCGAAGCGCAAATCTGAGGCGCACAATTCGCTGCGTTCGTCTTTTGCGTGAGCAACCGCAACGGGCGCGTCGTCGTCGTCAGCGGCTGATTCCAGTTGACCACGCCGATCTCGCCGGTGGGGATGTTTCCCAGAATGGTCTCGTGGCCCTCGAAAATGTTGCGATCGCCGAGCAGCACGATGGTGATATTATCTGGATCAAAATGGCTTTGGATCGCTTTGTTCACATCGTCCAATTTCACGAGCATCACTTGATCGGGGAATTTGCTGAGCCAGTCCTTGCCACGCTCGTAAAATTCTTGATCCAAAACAGTCTGTGCGAACCCCGGGAGCGTCTCGAAGCGCAGAATGTGTCTACCGGCGATCGCGCCCTTAGCCTTGTTGAGTTCATCAGGAGTGATGCCGCCTTCTCTGAATTTTTTCAGCTCGCGGATCACGAGCTCGAGTGTTGCCAGAGCTTCTTCGTTGCGCGAGAAGGTCGTAATCTCAAAGACACCGGGGAATTTGTACGGGATAAAACGGCTCGAGATGCTATAAGTTTTGCCTTCTTGCGAGCGCACGACTTTCAGCAAACGGGACGAGAAACCGCCTCCACCCAGAATATAGTTGGCCAGCTGGGCCGGGAGGTAGTCCGAATCTTTAAAGGTAATGCCCGACTCGGCGAGGCCGATCTGTACTTGGGTCTGTCCCGCTTTTTGCACGAATCGCACTTGATAACCGTTGGGCGGCGGGGGAGGGGCGATTGCTGGGAGATTGGTCGCTTTGGCTCCTGGCGCCCAGTTGATGAACGCCGTCCGTACCTCATTCATCACATCCGAGGGGTTAATGTCTCCGGCGACGACCAAGATCGCGCCATTGGGAAGATAGTATTTGCTGTAGAATTGTTGCAAATCGTCCTTGGTGATGCTCTTTAGCGAATCCATGCTCATGAAGGAGCCGAGCGGATGTTCGGAGGTAAAGAGCGAATAGAGCAAATGTTGCTGTAAGAGAGCACCCGGGTTATCACGAACGGCGGAAATTTGACCGAGCAATTGGTTGCGCACGATCTCCATTTCTGCGTCGGGAAAGATGGCATTGCGCACGACATCGCCGAGCAGACGCAAACCGGTCTTAAAATCTTTCTTGAGCACGCGTGCCGAGATGATCGTGCGCTCGATTTGGGCCTGTGCGTCCAGCTCGCCGCCGATCGAGTCGATTTCTTCAGCGATCTTGTCGGCGGTGCGATTTTTTGTGCCCTGGGTCAACATCTCGGCCGTGAACCGCGCGAGTCCCTCCTTGCCAGCGGGATCGAAGCCGCTCCCGGCGCGCACCATAAGCGCCATGTAGACCATCGGCAGCTGATGTTGCTCGAGCATCAGCACGCGCACGCCGTTGGTCAGCGCTTCGGTTCGGATGGGCGGGACTTTCACTTGGGCATCGGCTTGTAGCACGGCGAGGAGCAGAACGAGTGTCAGTGCCGGGCTCTTTTTCAGAAATTGTGTGATCTTCATACGCATCATTTCTCCGGGTTCAGCACGACGAGCGTGAGATGTTCGCGGCTGAAGTATTTGTTCGCGACCTCGCGAATTTTTTGTGCGGTGACTTGCGAGTATTTTTCTGTATTCTTAAAGTATTCGTGATAGTCACCCAAGATCACCTCGGCTTCGCCAATCGACTGAGCGATGCCGGAGAGCGCATCTTGTCCGAAAATATCTTGCGCCGTCAGTTGGTTCTTCGCTTTTTGCAGCTCGGCCGGGCTCACGTCCTCCGTCTTAAGGCGCTCGATCTCCGCGATGAGCTCGTTCTTCACTTTTTGTGGGTCCTTGTCGGCGGTGAAGACGGCTCCCGCGATGAAAACCCCCACGTCACGATACGTCAAGGGCACTCCGAAGGCACCGACCGCGATCTTCTCCGCGCGCACGAGTTTTTTGCGCAGCCGCGAGCTATCGCCCTGAGAGAGAATCATGCTGGCTACTTCGAGGGCGGGCAAGTCGGGATCTCCGGCCTTCGGGAGCCGATAGCCGCCCAAGATGATGGGGAGTTGCACGACCATGGTCAATTGTTCTTCTTGCATTGCAGTAGGTTCGGGCACTGGGATGGTCTTGATCGGCGGCACTTTATCATTCTTTGGAATGGGCCCAAAGTATTTGCGCGCCAATGAGAAAACGTCGCTCGCCTTGGCGTTGCCCGCGACGATGAGCACAGCGTTGTTGGGAGCGTAGTAAGTATGATAAAAATTTTGCAGGTAATCGATCGTGACCGAATCGAGGTCGCTCATATCGCCGGCCGCGGTCCACGCGTAAGGGGAATCTTTGAATGCGATGCTACGAAACTTGCTCAAGACGTGGCCGAAAGGTTGGTTTTGTAGAGCCAGTCGGTGTTCTTCTTTCACGACCTCGCGCTCGGATTTGAGTTTCGGGTCTGTGAGGTCCAACTTGTCCATGCGCTCCGCTTCGAGCTTTAGGGCGAGTTCCAGTTGGCTCGATGGCAACGTTTCCCAGTAGCCGGTCACGTCCTCGCGGGTGAACGCGTTCGCGATGCCTCCCACTTGATCAATCTCCTGGGCATGTTGTTCGGGCCCATAATTCTTAGACCCCTTGAACATCATGTGCTCCATCAAGTGCGCGACCCCGCGCTTGCCCATCTCTTCATTCCGCGAGCCGACGCGATACCACACGTTGACGGAAACGATGGGCACGGTCGGGTCCTCGTACACGACCATCTTGAGCCCGTTCTCTAATTGTGAAGACTGAATTTCTCCGACGACGGCTCGGCTGGGGCGAGAGACGACATAGAAAACCACCACGGCCGCCACGATCACGAGCAAGGCCGGGATCACCACAAACAACATCGTACGCGCAGGAGTTCGTTTTGTTTGCATCTTATCTGCCTCGCTTTTATCTCTGAGACTCTCTTCTCTCAGAGGACTCTCCGTTAGAGTCCATCGATTTTGACTGTGTCTGCCAGATGTTGTACGACTTTCCGGAAATTGTCCGGGGGCGGGTCATCGGGGTCTTGGTAGACTGAGACTCCCTTAAAATATTTTTGATTTTTCACGGCCAGATATTCGTTAAAACCATCTGCGACCTTGCCGGGTTTGCCGTATTGTGTATGAAGCTCCGTGATATTCTGGGCAGTCAGGAACTGCAGCAACGGTTCGAAAGCGCCGGCGTATCCCGATGTGACATGCTCGTCGGCGCGGCAGCAAGAGGCCATAAAACTGCCATCGCTGTAAATCTTGAGACCGCCGTGAAGGCCAATGATCCCACCCGATTTGGAGTAAAAGATATTGTTCGGCAAGAAGATTTGCCCGTTCTCCGCCAGCGGAGCCATGACCCAGACGTAGTCAGCCACTTGATACGTGGGGCCATCGCCCGAGAGCCAGGCTTCGACGGGGAAATTGTTGGCGTCGTAGAAAACGTCGGGAAAGTTGCTCAAGTTGTACTTAACTCCGTTGAGGGCTTGAATCCAGACTTGTACGGGAGTCTTTTGGTCGTCAATGCCGATCTCGCCGGCGATGTGCTTGTAATTCCCGCCGACCTTCTTGTCGGTCAGGTCCAAGTCCACTGACTCTGCAGATTTGGTCGGTCGGGGATCATGGTAGATGAATGCGAAGATCTCATACTTGGTCGGAGGCAATCCCTCGTAGGGTAGCTCGGCGTCATAGCTGAGCGCTGCACCGGGCTTGAGCTCTTCCGTCCCCACACTTTGCGCGAATTTCTCGCGGAAAGACCAGCGCCACAAAAGCCGTGGTGGCGTAGTATCTTTTTGAAGCGCGAGTAGGTCGAAGCGCTGGCTGGTCTTGAAGTGTAGATTCAGGACGCTATCACTGACATTGGTCGCGACAATTTTTAACGTGGCCGAGCTATCTCCCTTGTGGGCAACGGTGACCGTAACTTTCAACGCCTTGTGGGGGTCGACGGTGCCGATGGTGCAGCCTCCTGGACCGGTTTGTAACATTGCCAGGAGCATGATCCCCAGGAGTGCCGCGGATGAATACAGACGCATGGGTGCCTCCTCGTATTGCTATGACTGCCTAGTGTACGCAATCCATTCTCCGGCGTCAACGGGAGTGAGGGCTTTTGAAAGCGCGCGAGCCGACTGCTAAGATAGCTTCGGAGGTAATTGCAATATGGCAAAGCACATGAAGAACCTCGGACCCGCAGTCCTCTTAATTCTCTTGTCTGTTTTGGGAGCATGGACATTATTGAGCGGCACGCAGCAAGCAGCGTCTCAGAATTCAGGAGAATCGCTCAAAACTATTCAAGCTATTGAAGCCCGTATTCAAGGGAATTTTTATAAGCCAGAAAAGACTCAGAGCAAAGAGCTCATCAACGGCGCGATCCGCGGTATGATCGAGAAGCTCGATGACCCTTACACGCGCTATCTGGCCTCGGACGATTATCAGAAATTCATCCAAGAGTTTGAGAAAAATGTCATCAACGAGTTCGGTGGAATCGGCGTGCAGATCGAAGTACAGGACGGGATTCTAAAAGTCGTCTCGCCCATCCGGGGCGGCCCGGCGATCAAAGTCGGTGTGCGCGCGGGCGATTGGATCAAGTCGATCGAAGGACAATCGACCGTGGGCATCACGCAAGAAGAGGCGGTCAGAAAACTTCGCGGCGAGAAGGGGACGCCGGTCACGATGACCGTCCAGCACGAGGACGGGACGGAGCAGTCGATTACGATCGTGCGCGAGATCATCCAGATTCGCGTGGTGACGCACGAGTTGATGGACAACGACCAAGTCGGCTACATCCAAGTGAATAGCTTTGGCGAGCAGACCCGCGACGGGGTCGATAAGGCACTGGAAGATATATTGAAGCCGGGCAACAACGTAAAAGCGTTTATTTTGGATTTGCGCAACAACCCAGGTGGCTTATTGAGTGCGGCGCAAGCGCTCGCGAGCGTCTTTATCGACGACGGTGTGATCTTGCGCTCCGAAAGCCGCGAGGGGACACAAACGTTCAATTCATATGGGAATCGTCTGCCCAATCTTCCGTTGGCGATTTTAATAAACCGTGGCTCAGCCAGTGCCTCTGAGATTGTCTCTGGGGCGATTCGCGATCATCAGATGGGCATTCTGGTGGGGCGCACGAGTTTTGGCAAAGGCGTGATTCAGTCGACCTTCCCGATCGAGGGCGGCGGCGCGCTGATTATGACGACGGCCGAGTATTTTACGCCGAACAATCATCGCGTGCATGGCGTGGGCTTAACTCCGGACATCTGGGTCGAGCATGAGGAAGACGTGGTTAAAGTGGCGATCGACTGGCTGCGCACCGAGTACGGGAAGACTTGCCCTTGCCAAGCACCGAAGCAGACCGAGCGCGCGCAAGTCCGTTCGCCGTCGGTCTACAGTTGGTTCAAGCCGTGAAGTAAATAACGCAATCTCACTCAGCCTTCGCACACGAATTTAAAAGTGAAGAACTCGCTGTTGAAGCCAAGGCTGTCGCTGAGGAACGCAGTGGCCTCAAAAGCCAGCGAGGCTTCGCAGGGCAAGATCAACTGAAACTTGACGGCTTTGAGCCCGGGGCCGAACGGCGAGGGCACCGGTGCGATCTCATACGGGATCGAGACAAAGTCCTTGACGGAAGAATCTTCGCTGCGATAGCGGATGCCTAGCGAGTTGACGTCGTCTTCTTTGTCGGTATAAATGACCGCGCCAGTTGCGGCCTGACTGCCCCGCACGCGTTCCGGGAAGGCGATGAAGAGAATCTTGGGCTTGCTCTCGAATGATATGTCGGGAAAGCTGGGTACTTCCCTCATGGGGGCTAGTGCGCTGCAGATCGGCGTGTATCCGCCCGCAGCAGTGCCATCGAAGATCGTCTGGATTTCCGCCGCGTCATAGACCATCAGGAAACGGAGCAGCTCGTTAAGAAGGACAAATCGAAAGCTGCCCAGAGTCTGGGTTTTGATCTCGTCCAGGCCGCGCTCTCGAACGGCAGCCATCTTGGGGGCGTGTTGAGCCGCCTCATCCGTGATGGCTTTGACGATCCGGTCAATCAACAGAGTATGGTCTTTGATCTCGGCGAACTTGATCGCCGTCTGGGTGGACTCAGCTAGGGCCCGCTGGAATTTTATGACCAGCTCGCCACTCTTGGGCAAGGGTGCGGGGGCTTTGGGATCCAGCAATCCGACGGTAGCGCTGGGCAACGAGCATTGAAAGAGTGTTGGGGCTGCGAGCACTGTAGGCGTCGCTAAGAGCACCTGCGCGACCAATGACGTAAAGACGAACAACATGCTAAACTTTTGCATGAACCCCTTCCTTTTCCTGTGTTAATTCCCTTCGCACTTCTGCTTGAGCGCGAGGCTAGGCTGTGCTGAGTACTCTGGGCCAACCCCATAATCCCCCTTCTTATTCTCTTTCACTTCATTGCCCTGACAGACCGTGATAGAATCAATGTTGTCCGTTATGACACCAAATCCCTCGTTGCGCAGGACGCGATTATTCATGAGTGAAATAGAGGAACTTTGAGAAGTATCACTTTTGGATACTATTATGCCGTCAGCCAAGTTATCTTCTATAACGTTCTTAGTTATGGCAACATCACGGGAACCCTTGATCCATATACCATACACAACGCTAATGTTGCCCTTACGAAATTGTATCTCATTCTCTTGAATCACTACAGTCTCGACGTGATCCAAGAGGATACCTTTTAGCTTATTCCTTTGAATCAACACGGCAGCAGAATCAAGAATGGCAAACTCTCCTCCCTGATTCTCTTCGATTAACAGCCGTTCTCCAGGCTTTGTCAATTCTCGTCCATACGGATTCTGCCTTGCGGATACGATCCTGGAGAAACATCTATCGGGGAAAATATTCCTCCTGATCCACAACGTGGCCAGAGTGATAGCATCGATCGGGTGGCATGTGGTAGCATTTCCAGAAAAGAGAAACTCATTCTCTTCAATTACATTGCTGAGAGAGGCTTCGATGTGGACCCCGTCAATGGAACTCTCGAAACGATTTTGATGCAGCCTCGTCAAAGCGAGTGCACCTAGAACCATGACGCTGACAGAATTGCCTCTATCTGTGCGCTGAATGTGAATGCCGGAGATGTCAACAAAAACTCCGTATACATTAGTCACGACTAGGATACCCACTTCAGCCGCTTGGCCTATTTTGGACGATGGCCGCAGGATGACCTTATCACGACCCGCACCTTCGAGAACCACACTTTTCCCAATGACTAAGTTCTCCTCGTAAATTCCAGGTGCTACAACGATCTTCGTGATTGGGCCCCGGGGCTGAGGTGCGCTTACAAGGTCTTCAGGAGCGGCATCGATTGCATCCTGGATTTTCCTATATTGACATGTGGGAGGACCAGACGAGCAGACGGTGAGTACATGCTGAATCTCATATTGAAAAGTTTTTATGCCTGGTTGCTGCAAGTACTCTTTGACCTGCGCTGAGGGTGTCATCCCGAAGCTCAGCACCGCTGCTCCTAAAAAAACAAAAGTAACTAGCCTCGCCCCAAGCCGAGATTTCCTGTGTTTATTAATATCCATCGTCTCCCTCCTTACTAAGGTACTTGCGCGTTTGGCACCCTGTGGAACACCAGAGGGAATTTTAACATAACAACTACCCCCTCACGGAGTCAATCAAACTTTGTAGATTCATGGCTGTTTCTTGGGTTCACAACCGTTCTTGGGGCACTCTGGTAATGGAGGAGGCTCTATTTCTCCTCTGAGCCACCTGGCAGTCTGTTCAGCTATGAACTTGATGCAATCTGCATGCAGTTTCTGAATTACGCCACCAGCTTCGATCTCTGGTGTACGGCTTTATACCCAAAACTGAAAGTCATCAAAGAATTCTTGTTAATTCCCTTCGCACTTTTGCTTGAGCGCTGGGCTAGGGGTAGCTGCAAAAAGTGTCCCAACTCCATAGTCGACCTGATTCTCTTTGATTTCATTCCCCTTGCATACTGTGATATAGTCGACGCTCTCGGTAACAATCCCAAACTTGTTCCGCAACAGGTGGTTGTCCTGAATGATCACTGTGGGTCGTAGGAGACTGTTTTCCAGCAATACGGTAATTCCACCACTAAACATGCTTCCTTCTACCACATTTCTCTGAACAATTACATCACGTGATGCCCTGATTTCGATGCCTGCGCCTTGACGAAGCACATTCTCTTCAATCACCGCACTCTCCAGATTCTTAAGGGCAATCCTTCCTGTCTCATTCTTTCGAATTCTTACTGCCTTTGAATCAGATACCTCAATTACCACCGGTCCTTGATTCTCCTCGATCAAGACTCGTTCGGGAGGATCAACTTGCCCGATTTTTTCGTTAGCTCCTGCCACGCAGTTGTAAACCGTTGCACACCTGGTCGTCAGCTCCGCGAGGCACAGGGTTGGGGCACTCGCCAAACCCATTCTTCTCGATCGTGACTTCCTCTAACCTGGCTGCCGACAACCCTTGTGCATAGAAACCACTCCTTCCATTATTGGAGATCTTGGTCCGTTTGAGTGTGAATTGAGCAGTCTGGTTTGGGTTACTCAAGAAGACTCCCCAGCCACCGTTGTGTTCGACGACCACATCGGTCAAAGACGCTTCTGCTATCCTTACTATACCTAGGCCTGCATCTCCATTGTTGGAGATCTGAATGTTTTGACCAATGACTTTGGCAGCTCCGCTTATACCCAAGCCTGAACCACTGTTCTTACAGTTCCTGCCAACAACCTTAATATTGCGCAAAGTGTAACTGGGTACTATACTAGGCGAGTCCGCGAGCACGGAAAGACCCATACCACCGCCTATGCAATGGGTACCCAATATTGGGATCCTACCCCCGTTGTTAATCACCCGAACGTTATCCAGCACGACGTCAGCATCACTTCCGACCAAGATTCCCGCGTCTAAGTTATCCGAGATCTCCACATCTTGGAGCGTGAGACCCCCTTCTTTTTGCAATGCACCTCCCAAACCTGCTCCGGCGTTAGCCGTGATTTTGACGTGCTTCAGGCTGACCTGAGCGCGATTAGCTCTGAAGACGGTATACGGGGGAATAGTGTTAGAAACGTTAAAATCGCGAGGCATCTCAACCGCACCTGCGCGAGAATCATCACCTGGACCGATTGAACCTTGGGTGATAGTCAGACCTTCCAGAGCGACCTGAATCACTTGGGAGTTGATGATGCGTACAACGGGACCGCCTTGGGGTTTCCCTTCCAAGACCGTTTGTTGGGGGCCATTACCACAAAGAGTGAGATTCCGAGTAATTAAAAGATTGACTGGGTAAGTACCGGATTTCAAGTGCAAGACTGAACCATCAGGCCCGTCGTCGATGAGTTGCTGTAGGGCTGAAGCTTGATCGGGCCCCACCGTGAGCGTCGTATTGAGGCAGGCAGAGCTAGCTTGAGGCTGTGATCCACCGCCCAGTATGGCGAGACCCATAGCTATGGCGGCGAGAAGCCCTATTCCGATCACGATCCATCTAGCTGGTGCCAATAGGGTCATCTTTGATCCTTTCTCTGAAACATTCTACTCTAGCTGCTCTTCCAGTAAGATCTAGAGCGCATCAAGCAAGCCATCAAAACACACCGTGCTTCATGATTGTACACATGTCGCACCGTAACACTCATCACGGTCGGGGGAAGTTCCTTTGAGATACCATTCGGCATGAGGCGATGGAGTAACCTTACCCCCTACAGGCACACCAAATTGCAACAGAGCCATTTCATTCAACCTTGCTTGGAGTGCAGCAGCGTCGGTTGGACAGGGCCCTACGCAATAGCCTCCGACTGTGCCGTCGCTGCCGATATACACCGCATAGACCGGCACTTTGAAATTGTTCACGTGGTCTTTTTCTTGGCAACCTGGGTAGCCGCAATTTTTCGTTTCCAACACATCATGTAACTTCTGCGGCGCCCCTGCATCACTGCTGAATATGACGAGGAAGATGGCCGATTTCTGTATAATTTCCGAGTAAGTTAAATTCAATTGATTCAGCCCGTTCGCATCTCGTACGAGCGTCTCTAAGTCGGAATTTTGATAGGCAGCAAGGTACAGTATGTCTTTGAGCCAACCCTGGTCAGGATTGATTTCCGAATTATTCAAGAAGGCTTCTATGTGGAAGATCCCGATGAACGTTGGGTTGCCGTTCGCATCGACCTTATAAGCTATGAAGTGTACGGATTCCCGGACGAAGGGATTATCGAGTGAAAACAGAGGCGGGGAATTCAGACTTCCATTGTTATCTCTGCTATACCAACTCTCAGCAGGTGCACTACCGATCCTCCAGCCCGCCATTCCTAGATTGACGTAGGCGACAAAGCCCGCAACCATATTAGCGTACTTATCGGTATTCTGACTTTCACTGATGAATTGTGCACTACTGAGAGCCGTCAAGAAATCGAATGTCCAGACTGCCCAAAGCTTATCGGGCTCGTTTATGTAACCTTGGCCAAAATATTGATCCCCTCGATACGCTTTTAGAGCGCTGTCGAGATTCTGGAAGAATGCGCCCCCCACGCTTTCCAATCTTTGTGGATCTGTTATATCCTTACCGAGCGCTGGGACCGCTAGAGTAATACTGACGACTGTCTTAACGAACAGCTTCTTATCGTCATACGGACCGGCCTTGGTAAGGGCGTCCATAATGAGCCCATTGTACTTACTATTCGATGCAATCGCGAGGAAGGTAGCCAGAAACTTCTCTGTAGCTGCACCTTGCTGCATCTGTGCCTGTATGCCTTGAGCGGGATCGGCTGGATGTAACAGAGCATTGAGATCGTGGCTGTGTACACTAAGTTCTGTAAATTGGGAGGGGCGTAAGAAAGCTGTTCCCTCCAAGATCGGGGATGAATCGAACCCGAATGGAGGAGGGAAAAGCTGTGAAACAAACCCAAGATACCCTCATGACGCAATTGTTG
>JACOSB010000019.1 GCA_016179105.1 Candidatus Acetothermia bacterium | reverse complement strand
CCGACGCCATGATCCAAGACTACATCAGCGAGCAAGAGGGCGAACCGGTTCATGATGATAGTCAATTTCGAATTGACGATACTCCGAACCCCTCGCCTTCAAGGCGAGGGTAGTTCAGTTGCCGACAAGGGACTAAAACATGGCAAGACTCACACCTCTAAAGTCGCACGAGGTCATGGCTAAGCTGAGGCAGTTAGGTTTCATTGGCCCTTTCTCAGGAGGAAAGCATCGACTGCCCAGCTCCAAGCCGTGCGCACTCAACTGGAGAACCGAGGACTCTCAATCAACTCTGACGAAGCCATCGTGGTGCACGTCTCCGGGAGCGATCAAGCCATGATCCCCTTTGGAACCCAGGCGCATCTGATCTGGACTCGCGCTCAGGACAAGACCGCCGCCTTGGGAATCATCCAACAGGGTCAGAAGACACTGGACCTCACGGCTTCAGGCGCAGAACAGATAGTGAGGGTGCTCAAAGGCAAAGAACTGACAAAGTTACTCAAGCATCTAGAGTCCAAGGGCAAATTCAAGAAATTCGAGAAACAGCTGCGAGATAAAGGAAAGAAACTCGTTGAAGAACGCCTGCACATGTTGTTGGATGAGACCCAGGACACGGCGACGCTGGCCTTGACCACCGAGGATAGTGCTTCTGGACAATTTACTCATGTGCTGCATCTCAAGTTGAAGCATGGCAAGGACGATGAGTTGCAGTCAGGTGAAGACCCGGACGTGCAAGAGATTGCGTGCAGTGGTAGCACTGCTCAGACGGATAAGCTCAAAGTGACACCGACTTCAGGATCGCGGTCAATTCCGATGTTCATTGATGGCGATCCAACTCCGGGAGGGGCCTATGATAGCACCAGTCTCTGCACGTCCAGCTGGGGCTATCAGTATTATTTGCTACAGCACGACGCCGCAGTTCAATGTTGCTTCTTCTGGTTCCCCGGTGGATTGTGATCGTGGGACAGCAAGGACAAACCTCAATCACGATCTCGAACTCAGGAGGGGGTACACTTACAGGGACAGCAAGTGTGGGAACACCGTTCAGCATCGTCTCCGGAGCTAGCTACGGCCTCCAGCCAGGGCAGCCCGCGACCATCGTAGTAAACTTTAATCCCACAACGGCAGGATATTTCAATGGTACTCTGCATATGGTCGCTGGTGCGCTGGTGCAAGATATATCTTTAGCCGGTTCGACACTATCTGTCAACCCAACGCAACTTAATTTTGCTGCCCTGGTGGGTGGTTCCCCGCAAGATCAAGTATTCACGGTGACGAATAATGCCCCAGCAACATGGTACGATGCAGGAGGGAAGGCAATTCCGGTAACTACTTCGTTCACTGTGAGCACGAGCGTGCCATACAGCCTAGTCTCACCTACTGGCAACTCATTCACACTAAGTGGTGGACAGAGTCAGCAGGGGATAGCATGTCCAGTGTTCGCCGAACCCTTTGCATTTCAATGTCAGTTGCCCATGCGACCTGCAGTTATCCAAACTCCAGTTCCGCTACCTACGAACGGCCAATTTATTATCAAGTTTCAACGCTTCGCCGGAGAATCCAGCTTTGCCACTATAGGCTTCAGTGGAATCCGAGGAGATCATAAGCGATTCCTAGAGCGGATCGCTCAAGAAATCAATAACGAATCTGCTCAACGACCACCCAAACTGGCTGCTGTGCGGGAGCGCGGGCTTGATCAGGTTCGCACCGAATCAGTAGCCAATATTACTGTCGTCGCCCTCGATGAGATATTTCGCCTACTGTTAGTCTATGATCGGTCGGCGATGACTGTAGCATTCGAGGGGCCGAGCGGTTACACTATTGCAGTGCAATACACTGGCCCCAGTGCGTGAAATACCTGATCTCACGAACGTGAAAATCGAGAGCCAACCCAAGATTCTCTTTGCTGCTTTCCCAACACGCATTCGTAATGGTGAGTCAACAATTGGGGCCATAGCTTTTGCTGATTTCGAGGATGACGTCAACCTTATCCGCATCACTTACCGTGCGGAAGAATCCTCTTTAGCTGGTGGGGTATTAGCGTTGACATTGCAGGAGTTGCCGATTCCATCACCCTACGGCGAGGGTCTTAAGGCTATAAAATTCGATCTAAAGGTGGGCTGCGCCGAATCCCTCACATTTGAGGCTACCGTCATTGCTAATGACAAGGCTGGACACGAAAGCGAGCCCTTCTCATTCAAGTTCACTTGTGAGGCATGAATAGAGATTTTTCGCTGTGCCCAGGGTGACTCAAAAAAGTTAGCTTTAGTATTACGGCTTAAACCAACTGTACACCGAGACGGTGAACGGACTTGCGCGCGCTCCGTCTGCTTCGGTGCTTGGCAAGGAGAAGACGCTCAAGGGACAGAATCAGTGAATCGCCACATGCTTCACCTCAATTGATTTTATCTCCTACTAAATCAACTCTTAAAATCAGCAAAAATCATATTCTTCGTTGGCACAGTTGAAAAAAATTCGCTAGAATGACACTGTGTATTTTTTAGGAGGTGCTGCAGTCCGTGACTGCCCGTAAGTGGTTCGCCGTTTCTGGTTTTTTGATGCTCGTGCTCGTCGCGGTCGTCACGGTCAACAGCTACAACCAGGAATGGAAAAAATATCAACGCGCCTATCTGAATGAGCAGTTGACAAAGAAGTTTGTCGCAGATAACAAACGAGAGCCCCATTGGCTCGAGCAACTCAATATCGCGCTCAACGCTGAGCTGAACCTGAAAATCAGAAAAGTCGTCACGGAAACGGGGCGCAGCGCCGACCTGTGCATGAGCTGCCATATCGATCTCGAGAAACTGATTGACCAGCACAAGAACGTCAATCACATCGAAGCCGTCGCGAAACTTGAAGCGGAAGTCAAAGAACTGAAAGACAAACTCACTAAAGTTGCCCTAAACAGCCCTGAAGCCGCAGAAATCAATAAGCAGCTCGAAGCCCCACAGAGCGAGCTCAACAAGCTGATCTCGCGACAGTTCGCGTTTGATTCAGTCGGTTGTGCGGCCTGCCACGGCGGCGATCGCCTGGCACTTACCATGAACGCGCACAAGGAGATGCGCCTCGACTTCCAGAATGTCTTCGAAGAAAATTTGGAAAGACTGCACTCGGATCACTGGATGGTCCGCCAAGAAGGGATCGAGCACATTCGCTGGATGACCGGCCAAGATTTTGGCTTTAGCTTTAGCGCCAGTCCCGAAGCACGCGAGGCGGCCATCCGACGAGTCGCCGAATGGTGGAACTTGCACAAAGATACGTTCTTGGCCGAGGGCTACGGCGAGCGCAGTTCTCCCTTCAAGACCGAAAATCCAATGGCTAGGGCAGTTGCCAAGCGTCCCGACATCGCCTTCGACGACGCAGAGCCTCTCAAGTTCGTCGGCTCCGGGACTTGCATCGCCTGCCACTCGCAGCCTCAGATCAGCGATACTTATATTGCCGACTCACACAAGACGCACGTCGAGCGCTGGTTCCGCGATGCGTTTATGACCAGCAAAAACAAAGATATTTACAAAGATCATCCCTTTATTGACGAAGAGACGCTCAAGACGATGGATGTGACCTGCGAGGCGTGCCACGGGCCGGGCAGTGAGTATATGAAACTCATGCAGAAGGGGCTTGCTCTTGATGCACAAACCAAGGCTTATAACATCCAAATCGAGGAGCTGAAGAAGAAGCTTGATGAAGCCGAAAAGGCTGGGCACACGAGCGAAGTCGATCAACTCAAAAAGCAAGTCGCTGCGCTCTCAACCGAGTCCAGTGCGGATTCGACACGCGCCTCCGAAGTGCTCTCTAAAGCGAAGACCATCGCGCGCTGCAACGCGCGCCGCAATATGGGCGATCCACGCATCTGGGCACTCTTAGAACGATTGATCGAGAAGGCCGGACCCTCGGCTCAGGCAGGGCAGGGGCCAGAGCCCGACCCGAAGACGGCAGCGAACGTCCGCTGTGAGTGATCCTTAGTGAGCAGCTCAGTAAGGGACTTAAGCCCCTTGTCCTGACAGAGAAAAGGATTATATGAAAGTCACGCGCAAGAGCGATTACGGACTGAGAGCCCTCTTCACGCTCGCCAAGTTCTACGGCGAGCAGCCGGTCTCGATCGGCCAGATTGCGGCCGAGCATCGTATTCCCGACCCATTTCTAGAAAAAATTATGCAAGAGCTACGCGAGGCCGGCCTCATCGAAGCGACGCATGGGCGTAGCGGAGGCTATCTATTAAAGCGTAGACCGAGCCAAATATCCATCTGGGAAGTCGTCCAAGCGCTCGATGGCCCGATCGCTCTGGTGACATGCCTTGACCCGAACTTAAAGTGCGCCATCGAAGACGGTTGCCCCACGAGCTCCCTCTGGATGCTCATCAACGAACGCTTTGAGCATTGCTTGAAAGAGCTCACGCTCGACGATCTGCTCAAAGCCGAACAGGCGCACATTTCATGACCCTCGAAGAAAAAATTCGAGACACGCTTCACCAAGTCAGCGTCTCGGGCCTCGATCGAGGCTTACTCGATCTACTTGACAGCGTGACGATCACGGGGAGGCAAGTGCGCCTGCTTATGAAGTTTGCGCCGGCGTATGCGTCTAAGTCTCAGATGCGCGAGTGGGTCGAGAGCAAACTTAAAAGTTTTTCTGAGATCGATGCGGTGGAGATCGAGTTCGTTCAAGCGCCGCCGCGCCAAACATCTCCCACTCAGACGGCGATGCCTCACGCTTCCACGGGGCGCGTTCATCTCCCGCCGATAAAAAATCTTATCGCTGTCTTTAGCGGCAAGGGCGGTGTCGGCAAGAGCACGGTCTCGACCAATCTCGCTGCAGCGCTGGGGCAAATAGGCCAGCGCGTCGGGCTCTTCGACGCCGACGTGCACGGGCCGAATATCCCGACTCTGATGGGCGTGCACGGACAACCCGAAGCCGTGAATGGCAAGCTCGTTCCGTTTGAACGCCATCGCGTCAAGACGATGTCCATCGGCTTTTTGGTGAGCGGCGACGAGCCCCTCATCTGGCGCGGGCCGATGATCACCAAAGCCATCAATGAGTTATTGGAGATGACCGACTGGGGCGAATTGGATTTTTTGATTCTGGACTTGCCACCGGGCACGGGCGATGCCCAATTGGGCTTGGCCCAGGACGTGATGCTCACGGGCTCGATCGCGGTCACGACGCCACAAGAAGTCGCGCTCGCCGATGTACGCAGGGGTATTGCGGCCTTTAAGCGTTTGGCCGTTCCGATTACCGGGATTATCGAAAATATGTCCTACTATGTCTGCCCCGGTTGTGAGCGCAAAGAGTATATTTTCGGTCGCGGCGGCGGCGAGGCTGAAGCCAAAAAACAGAACATCCCCTTGCTCGGCCAAATCCCGATCGATCCCCAGATTCGAGAACAGGGCGATGCCGGCGTGCCGATCGTGGTGCGCACTCCCGATTCAGAAGCTGCGAAAGAGTTTTTTAAAATTGCTCAGCGACTCATTGATTAGTAATACTGTTTTGCATTGAATATGTCCCGATAGATGGCGAAATGCGCTGATCGAGAGCGCCGACTTTCGGACATCCAGAAGGCAAAACAGTATAATGTATGGAATGAAGCCAACGAATGAGGTGAATTTGATAATGACTGCCGAAGAGATTCGCGAAGTGATCCGAGAAAACGTGCATGACCCGGAACTCGGTTTCAGCGTGGTCGACCTCGGGTTGCTCTACGATGTGCAGATCAAAGACCCAAAGAATATTTATTTGGAAATGACCCTGACGACGATGGGTTGCCCGCTTTATGACATCATTCAGCAAGATGTAGAACGCGCCGTCAAAGAGCGCTTTGGTGATGACGTCAAAACTGAAGTGAAGTTCGTCTTCGACCCACCTTGGTCTCCGGATATGATGTCAGACGAAGTACGAGCCGACCTAGGGTTTATTTGAGATGCGTAGGGGCGAGGTAACCTCTCCCCTATAATTTGGTAGTCAACAAAAAATGTCCCTCTGTGTCTATTGCCACAAGCAAAAAGGCAAGCGCAGTTGCCCGGCTTTGGGTGGCCTGATCTGTGCCTCCTGCTGCGGCCAGCATCGTGGGCAGCGCATCAATTGTCCGATCAGTTGTAGATACTTTAAAGCGCACGAGGGCTACCAGCGCGAGCGACTGAGCGTAGAGTTTCACACAGCGTGGCTCTCTGCGACAGAGCCCCTCTATCGCCAGAAGAAATACAGATCGATCGACTTTATCGCGCGTCTGGAAATCGCGATTTTCACACATTATCGCGACAAGACCGCCGGGACGGACCGTGAAGTTTTAGACGCTCTTGAATTTCTCAAAAGACGAGTGAGTCCTGTGCTCGTCGTCGAAACAACCACAACGGCTTTAGGCAACGAGCTATTCCAAGTCATGGAAGAGTACGTGAAGCGCGAGCCATTAGACCTGGAGCACATGCAAGAAGCGATCGAAGTGCTGCTCGGATTTCTCCAAAACCGAACGCATACCGAAGACCCGCGGCATTTTTTGCACGGTCTCTTGGGCCATGTCGAAAAATACTTTGATTTACCCAAAGAAGCAAAAGAAGCTCAAGGCGCGATCGTCACGCCGAGCATAGTCACGCCGGACCAAGTGCGCGGGCTATCGGAATGAGATCAACGTTTCTGAGCACGCGCCCGATCCGCGTGCGCTTTCATGTGCGCGTGAATCTCTGCGTACGCGGAGAGACGGCATTCGACCTCTGTAGAGTGACAATCGTAGCCCACTCTAAAATGACAATAGGGACATTCATAAGTGACCCGGCCATTCTCTGAAAAACGTTGCCGCACGGGCATGCCGTGCATGCTTAGAATCTCAACCTCGTCTCCCATAGAAAACCCCCTCAGGCCCGAGCGATGATGGTCAATCTCCTAGACAGTCAGCGACTGCTGCCGAAATACCCGTTCACGAAGCCCAAACGATCCGTAGGCCACACTTGCAAGAAGGGGACCCCAATGAACTCGCGCTCTTTCACGAATCCCCAAAAACGGCCATCCTCGGAGTTGGTGCTGTTGTCCCCCAAGACGAAATAGTCTCGTTCGGGCACCGTCCAGACTTTGGACGGATCGCTCATCAAACTACGCGGATCGTTGTAATAGCATTGTCGGCTCTTATCGGGATTGCTGGGTGAATCAAACTGGGGGGCCGTAAGCGGTTTTCCGTCCACAAAAACAATACAATCTTTAATCTGCACGGTTTGCCCGCCGACAGCAATCAAACGTTTCACTAGCCGATCCGTCTCCCTGGTGCGAGCGTTGGTGTGCCAAAATACAATAAACTGTCCCGGCGTGGGCTTACGGAAATAATAAGAGATTTTGTCGACGAAGAACGACGATCCTACCGGGATGGTCGGCTCCATCGAGGGCGTGGGAACGTTGACGCGCATCACGACAAAGACGATGATGAGCGTCGCGGCAATCCCCGCGAAGAGCAACGCCTGAACCCAGCTCAAAATATTGTCCGTGAGCGACGACGTGGTTATGCCCAGGGCGTTGACCGCACGCGCCAAGAGGGGACGATGCACTGTGGGTGAAGATTTCGCTTTTTGTGGTTGTTTCATAATCACTAAATAGACTCGCTCTGAATTTATTTGCACCTCTATCTCATAGATTCTATCTCCGATTAGCGAGGGGCAATGTTTCTGAGAAAAGACTAATACTTTTCGTGCTGCATCAACTCCCGCGAGCGCTTGAGTTTCTCTTGACGGCTGGGATGCCTCAGTTTTTCTAGTGCCTTTTGCTCGATCTGGCGAATGCGCTCCCGCGTCACGTTAAATTTCTTCGCGACTTCTTCGAGCCGATGCTTGCGCCCCCCTTCCAGCCCAAAACGCAGTCGGATGATCTCGCGTTCGCGCTCGCTCAGTTGTTCGAGCACTTCGTCCAACTGATCACTCATCACGGCGCTCATGGCTTCTTTGCTGGGCGAGAGCGCCTTAGGGTTGGCCAAGATGTCTTCGATCTGTGCTCCTTCTCCTTCTTCACTGACCGGTTTTTCTAGAGAACTGATGCCTCCGGTTTTTTCCAACATCTGGATGCGTTCCAAGGGAATCTCGAGATCTTCAGAAATTTCTTTGAGCGTGGGCTTACGCCCGAATGCCTGCTGATATTCTTCCTTCAGCCGCTGGAGGTCCAGGCGCTCGGCTTGTGCGTGCACCGGGATGCGAATCGTCTGAGATTTGTCATACACAGCCCGCTGGATGGCCTGCCGGATCCACCACGTCGCGTAGGTCGAGAACCGGAAGCCCTTGTCCGGGTCGAATTTTTTGATCGCGTTCATGAGTCCAAGATTGCCCTCTTGGATCAGATCGCCGAATTCTAGCCCGCGGTTCTTAAAAGGCTTGGCGATGCTGATGACCAAGCGCGTATTCGCTTCAGTCAATTTCCTCTTCGCCTCGCAATCGCCGGCACGAGAACGCAGCGCAAGCTCTTTCTCTCGCTCAGGGGTCAGCAATGAGTAGCGGCTGATGTCTCTGAGATAGACCTTGATGAGATCGATCGGCCGATCGTCATCACTCTCTAGGCTATCCTTGCCGTCCGACTCTTCTAGAGCGATCTCAGCATCAGCCGTCTCGAACTCGGCTTCTTCCTGTTCGAGATCTTCAAAGAAGAGCTCGGTCTCAGCCGCCTCATCGCCGTTTCTTTTGAGCGCGGGATGGGTGAACCCCATTTTCCAACCTCCTACGACTGTGATTTATTATACTCTGCGAGAGTGTCAAGTCCAGTCCTGGGTGGTCGCAGGCTTCTGGACGAGAGTGACCCATACTCACAAATTCGCTAAAGTAGGAGATATGTTGGAATACTTTGATGCGCGCCAAGCCTCGTTAAAGATCGCTGATCTCGAAGCCACAGCTCTCGCCAAAGAATACGGGACGCCATTATATCTCTATGATGCTTCGATCTTCGAGATCAAGTATCGAAAGCTTAGAGAAGCGCTCCCGCCCCAAGCGGATATTTTCTTCGCAGTCAAGAGCAACCCGAGCTTGGCCATCGTCAGTCTGTTTCGCAGCCTCGGCGCAGGCGTCGATCTCGCGTCGCTGGGAGAATTGCAAACGGCGCTCAAGGCCGGAGTCCTCCCGCAAAAAATCGTCTTCACCGGACCGAGCAAGACGGACGCAGAGATCGAGGCCGCGATCAGCACCGGAATTTTTGCGATCAACGCCGAGTCCGAGCGCGAGCTGGAACGCATCGATCGCATTGCCCACGCGTATCACAAAAAATTTCCGGTGGGGTTGCGTCTGAATGTCGGCTTTGCTCCCAAAGAGCGAACGACCGTCATTGGCGGTACCGCTCCCCAGAAATTCGGGATCGATGTGGCCCGCGCGACCGAAGCGATTCGCCTCGCCAAAGGACTCAGAAACATAGAACTCATAGGGATTCATATCTTCAATGCCTCGCAAGTGCTCGAGGCTGAAGCGCTCCTCAACAACGCCGAAAATATTTTCGGGACGGCTTTTGAGTTATCACAGAAAACTAACACAGAGTTGCGTTATATCGATATGGGCGGCGGCCTCGGGATTCCATATACGGACGAAGAGCGCGAGCTCGATGTCGGGACGTTTGGGCGTGGGCTCGCGAAAATTTTAACGCGCTATCTCGAGAAGGGACTGCCCAAAAATTTACGAGTGCTTGTCGAGCCGGGGCGCTATCTGACGGCTGAAGCCGGCGTCTATTTGACACGGGTCATCGATCTGAAAGAATCGCGCGGAGTTAACTATTTGTTGGTGGACGGCGGTGTGCATCATCTTTTGCGGCCGACGTGGTTCCCCACGGGGCATCCCGTGCGCGTCGCAAACAAGCTCAACCAGCCGACGCGTCAAACGTATTCGATCGGGGGGCCACTCTGTACCGCGCTCGATTACTTGGCAAAAAACATCCAGCTGCCTCCGGTCGAAGTCGGAGACCTGCTCGCCATTTTTGACGTAGGTGCCTATGGTTTTACCGAGAGCATGCCTTATTTTTTGAGCCACACGACACCCGCAGAAGTCATGGTGCTCCAGGGCCAAGATTATCTCATACGCCCACGGTTGACGCCGGAAGAATATCTCAAGTCTCAAGTTGTGCCGGAGCCATTAAAATTCTTTTCGTGATTTTGCAGGGGCGACACATGCATTTGCCTCTACATCGCGTTATCTCTTGCTCAGCTCCTGGACCAGTTTCTCCAACTTCTCGACGCGCTTTTGCAGTTCATCTGCTTTTGCGGCTTGCGATCGGGAAGAGACAAGCCTAGAATGGAAGTCATGAAGAGTGCGGTCCGAACAGAAATCACTGAGATCATCCAAACCGTGCGTGAAAACCTGCTTCACTCCGACGTCTCTGAAGAAATCCTGAAAATCGTCCTCTTCGGCTCATGCGCCCGCGGCCAAGACCGCTCCGATTCGGATATCGACCTGATGATCATCCTTCGCCAAGATCGCTGGGAGGTGATCGATCGCATTTACGATCTGATCACAGACCTCATGCTCGAGTACGAGCGAGAGATCTCGTTGAAAGTTTTCAGTGCGGCAGAATACCGAAAGCTGAGCGAGCCTCCTACTCCGTTCATGAAGCAAGTCCAGAGCGAAGGCCATATCGTCTATGAGCGAGAGCCTCTCTCATAAAATCCTGGCGCTGGCCCGAGAACACCGGCAAAGCGCCGAGGTGCTGTATCGAGAACGACAATTTCGTGACTCCATCTCACGTTCATATTATGCGATCTTTCATGCCGCACGGGCCTTGGTCGAGGCAGCGGGAGCGACATCGAAGAAACAAGAAGGAGTCATCTCTCACTTCGATAGAGAGTTTGTCAAGACCGGTCGGCTCAGCAAACAACTCAGCAAGATTCTTCATGAGGCCAAAGACCTCCGCGAGATGAGCGATTACGAAGAATCGTGGCAAGCGACCGGCGATAAAGCCCAAAAATTGCTAGACGGAGCCACGCTCTTCATCCAAGAGGTCGAGCGTTTTCTCTCCACTTAATGCCGCACAACCGACTCACTGCCACCGAAACTGAGTGCGCCGCCGTAGGGGCGAGGTCACCTCGCCCCTACAATGCAAATGTCAACGACGCGTTATTTCTTGCTCAGCTCCTGGACCAGCTTCTCTAGCTTCTCGACGCGCTTTGTCAGCTCATCGTTTGAAGCTTTCAGTTCTTCTATCTGCTTATCTTTCTCCAAGCTCAGCTCATACAGCGCCTGGATCGAGATCAGCGCGATCCCGTCGGCGTCTATGGTGCTGATCGTCTTGTCGCTCTCCCCCAGCCCAAAGGCGGCATAGAAGTCCTGAGCCATCGGCCCGATGTGCCGGATCTGCGCCGCTTGCGCCTTATAGTTCCATTCCGTGATGGGGATTAGGCTGAGTTGGTGCAAGACCTCTCGGCCATCGAGCGCTTTGAAGTTCTCTTTGAGGGCGCGGTCGCTGACCGAGGCCCAGGCGCTGGCGCCGGCAGCCAAGGTGACGCCGGCAGTCAAAGTCGTGTTGGAGAAGATACGGGTGCCGCCACTGGCGCGCACGGCAAACTCATTGGCGGCGGTGGAGGGGAAATCCGCAGGCGTGGAGTCGGCGAAGATGAAGACGCCGTCGTGAGCCGCGTTGGTGTTCTTGGCGCGGAACCCGACGACGAAGCTGAAGTCCCCGGCGGCGATGTTGCCGGCGCCCCCGCCCACCGTGGCATCGAGCCCGCTGGCGGTGTTGTTTGCGCCCCCGCCCACTGTGGCAGCGAAGCCGCTGGCCGTGTTGTTGATGCCCCCGCCCACCGTGCCGAAGTTAGCGGTCACGCTGTTGATGTTCCCGCTTAATCCACCCCCGGAGATGGTGGCGCCAAACACCCCGGCCGTGACGCGGTTGCCGCTGAAGCCCCCAATCACGTTGGGACAAATTGTGTTACAGACGCCACCGCTCGCGGGCTCCAGCCGCAGCGCCCGCACGTTGTTCACCCGCACCTCGAACGCTACGTTGTCCGTGGTGCCCAGGAAGTTGGTCGCCGGGGTGGTGCCGCTGTTGCCAGCAAGCATCCAGCCGGAGAAGGGACCGGGGATCGTCTCGCAGGTCACTGCGCCTGTGCCATCAATCACCCGGATCGCGTTCCCGGTAGCACAGGTGCCGGTTACGCGCGCTTGGATCACTCCGGTGTCCACGCTGATCGTCCCGCTCGTCGTGATCGGCCCGCCGCTCAGCCCACTGCCCGTGCCCACGCTCGTGACCGTGCCGCTCACGGGCCAGACGCTGCGACAATCTCCAGTCAGACATACCTGAGACACACTCAAGCGACCCACGTTGTCCAGCGTCAACAAGGTCACCCCGCTGCGCAGCAGCCTAAAATTGTCCTCCCCTTGATCCAGCAACTCCTGCCATAGTGACGCGGGAGGCTCACAATCGATCGTGCACCGTTGCAACGCTCCCACGCTCGGCAGGGTCAGCACCGGCGCTGCGCCCAGTCTTGCTTTACCGTGCAGCAGTACTAGCTTGCCCAAATGCTGGCTCACTTTGCCCGCCGCATCTTTCAGGCTGAGGGCGTAGAGATAGACCCCGCTGCCCAGCAGACGGCCCCGTTGGTCTCCCAGTCGCCAATCCAAGGCGGAGCCCCGGACGAACCCCGAATCAACCAGAGGCTGGCCTGCCAGGGAGAAGATCTGCACCCGTAGCTCGGTGACCGAGCCTTGCGCCTCAAAACGAACTAAGTCCGAATAGGAAGTGACCGTTAGAGCCATCGGAGATGCCAGAACACTCAGTCCAAGTATCAGCGCTATCCCTAAACCAAAGACCAAACCGCCAAACCAACGTTGTTGTAACATGCTGGACAACCTCCTCAGGTTGGGAGTCAGCAAACAATCCTGACTATGAATTAAGGATTCTCTATTGACCCCTTTTTACGTTGTTGATTCAATTATAGCACTCTGTAGGTCTCATTTTAAAGAGAAGAGTTGCTCAAAAATTTAAATCGGGCGAGCCTCTGATAGGAGGCGAGGTGACCTCGCTCCTACGCATTTAGTTTGTTGTCCCCCTCCCCTTCATCTGCTAAGATTGTCTCTCAGTGAGGGATTTTCCATCTTAATATCTGAAAAACCGAGTGAATGAATAGTGGAGAAGGAGAGATGTTTTATGGAATTGCCCAAGGCCTATGAACAAAAAGAGGCCGAGGACAAATGGTACTCGTTCTGGGAATCGAAGGGTTATTTTAAAGGCCAAATCAATCCTAAGAAAAAGCCGTTTTCTATCGTGATTCCACCGCCCAACGTCACCGGCGGTTTGCATATGGGCCACGCGCTCAACAACACGTTGCAAGACATCGCGATCCGTTATAAACGCATGGACGGGTACTCAGCCTGCTGGTTTCCCGGCATGGACCACGCGAGCATCGCCGTGCACGTTCTGATTGAAAAGAGCTTAGCCAATCGCGAATTGGACGATCTGTTGCGTGAGATCGGGTATCCTCTTCCCAATGACAAAAGGCCGCTCCAGCGTCACGACTTGGGGCGGGATTATTTTATGAAGCTCGGCTGGGCCTGGAAAGCCCGCTACGGCCATCGTATCCGCGAACAGTTACGAGCTCTGGGCTGCTCGTGCGACTGGGAGCGCGAACGCTTCACGATGGACGAAGGGCTCTCCAACGCTGTCAAAGAAGTCTTCGTCCGCCTTTATGAAGAAGGCTTTATCTATTACGGCGAACGTTTAGTGAACTGGTGCCCGCGCTGCATGACGACTCTTTCAGATCTAGAAGTGGAACGCGAGGAGCAAGAGGCTCAAATCTATTTCATTCGCTACCCGTTGGCCGAAGGCAAGGGCTTTATCACGATCGCAACGACACGGCCAGAAACGATGCTCGCAGACACGGGTGTGGCCGTCCATCCCGACGACGAACGTTATCAAGAATTGATCGGAAAATCCGTCATCTTGCCTTTGATGAATCGAAAAATCCCGATCGTGGGCGATGAAGCCGTCGACCGCGAGTTTGGCACGGGCGCGCTCAAAGTCACTCCGGGTCATGATCCCGTGGATTTTGAGATCGGCCGTCGTCACGGGCTCAAAATTATCAGCATTTTCAACAAGGATGCGACGACCAACGACGAAGCCGGAAAGTACCAAAAACTCGATCGCTACGTCGCTCGCGAGCGCGTCGTCGAGGACCTGAAGAGTGCAGGGTTGCTCGATCGCATCGAGAAACATAAGCACGCGATCGGTCATTGCCAGCGCTGCAATACGGTCGTCGAGCCGTTGCTCTCGCCTCAGTGGTTCATGCGCATGGAGGAGTTAGCGAAGCCCGCGATCAAAGTCGTCGAGACCAATGACGTCGAATTTATCCCCGATCGCTGGAAGAAAATTTATTTTGATTGGATGCTAAATATCCGAGATTGGCCGATCTCGCGCCAGCTCTGGTGGGGACATCGCATCCCCGCCTGGCACTGCGCCGACTGCCACGAGATCACGGTCGCACGCAAAGCGCCGGCGAAGTGCGCGAAGTGTGGTTCGTCAAAATTAGAGCAAGACCCAGACGTGCTCGACACCTGGTTCAGCTCGGCTCTCTGGCCCTTTTCGATCATGGGCTGGCCCACAGAGACACCCGATCTCAAGTATTTCTATGCGACGAGTCTACTCAGCACCGGGCACGATATCATCTTTTTTTGGGTCGCGCGCATGATTATGATGGGCCTGCATTTTCGCAAAAAAATCCCGTTCCAAAAAGTTTTCTTTCACCCGATCATCAAGGACGCGAAGGGCCAGAAGATGAGCAAGTCCAAGGGCAACGTCATCGACCCTTTGGAGATGAAAGAAGAGTACGGGATGGACGCGCTACGCTTCACGCTCGCCGCGCTCACCGCCAAGGGCAAGGAGATGCGCCTCGCCAAAGACGAGATCGAGGGTTACCGGCGTTTTCTGAATAAACTCTGGAATGCGTCTCGCTTCACCCTAATCAATTTAGCGGGCTTCGACCCATCGGCGGCCGCGCCGAAAAAATCCGAGTTAACTCTGGAAGATCGCTGGATTCTCTCGCGCCTCAATCGCGTCATCGCCGAGACTCGCGAGAGCTTGGAGAGTTATGATTTTAACGTCACCGCCAAAGGACTCTACGATTTCGTCTGGCACGACTTTTGTGACTGGTACTTGGAACTGATAAAACCTCGCTTCTATGAAGGAGCCGCTGCCGGAGCGAAGCAGAGCGCTCAGTATGTGCTGCACCAGACGCTCACGGATATTTTAAAACTCTTGCACCCGTTTATTCCTTTCATCACTGAAGAGATTTATCAAAAGCTACCGGGCAAAGAAGCCGAGAGCATCATGATTTCAGAATTCCCGACATCGCTTAAATCGTGGCTGGATGAATCTTCTGAGAAAAAGGTCCGAGCGATTCAGTCGCTCATCACGGCCATTCGCACGATTCGCGCGGAGATGAACATCCCGCCGCAAAAACCGGCCAAAGTCCTGCTCAAGATTGGAGACAAAAGCATCCAAAAGCTCGTCAAAGAGTACGAGCTTTTTTTCAAAGAGTTAGCCCAAACGGAGGAGCTCACGGTCGACGCGCAGATCGAGCGCCCGAAGTCTTCTCCGGTGATGGTCCTGGAGTTCGGCGAAGTCTTCTTGCCTTTGGAAGGGCTCATCGATATCCCCAAGGAAAAAGCGCGGCTGCGCCAGGAGATGGAGCAGGCGCGAAAGCTTCTCGATAGCACCTTGAGAAAGCTCAACAACAAAGAGTTTTTGGAAAAAGCGCCGGCCGAGATTATCGAAAAAGAGAAGAGCAAAGCCCAAGAGTTCAAAGAGAAGTTGGAGCGTCTGGAGCAAAATCTCGCGCTCTTGATGAGCTCGAATTGAGATTATCCGTGGACCAAGCGATCGCGTATCTGCAAAAACTGCAGTTTAAAGACGTGAAACCCGGTCTCAGCCGAGTCCGAGCATTGCTCGACGCGGTGGGCAATCCCCAAAATGCTCTCTGCACGGTCCATGTCGGGGGCACCAACGGAAAGGGCTCGGTCGTCACGATGATTGCCTCCGTGCTCCGAGTCGCGGGCTATCGCGTCGGTGTTTACACGTCCCCCCATCTGGTCAGCTATCGTGAACGAATGCAGATTAACAGCGAATGGATCAGTGAAGAAAAATTTTCGGGGCTTGCAGATGAACTGATGTCTATCGCTGAGACGATGACCGATAAACCCTCCCAATTCGAGTTTCTGACGGCGATGGGCCTGCTGTACTTCGCGCGCCAGCATGTGGATTGGGCGGTCATCGAAGTCGGGCTGGGAGGGCGATTTGATGCGACCAACCTCATTCACCCAAAAATCTCAGTCGTGACCAACGTAGAGCTCGATCACACAGATTTACTGGGAAATACGTTAGGGGAAATTGCCTGGGAGAAAGCAGGGATCGCCAAGCCGGGAGCTGTCTTGATAACGGGCGAAAGCAAGCCTGAACCGTTGGCCGTGATCGAGCGCGAGTGCGCTGCTCGCGGCGCGCCCCTCATTCGAGCGAATGTGAAAATAACTCGGCGGGATTTCGACTGGGATTCTCAAGCCCTAGAAATCGAGGAGCTTGGCTCGGTTCAGTTAGGGTTACTGGGAGGTTATCAGATCGAGAACGCTGCTGTGGCTATGACGGCTTTGCGCGAATTACAAAAACAAATTTCTTTGTCAGATCAAGCGATCATTCGTGGATTGGAGCAAGCGCACTGGCCGGGGCGTTTTGAACTAGTACAAAAATCTCCGTACATTGTGCTCGATGGAGCGCACAACCCACACGGAGTCGCTGCACTGCGCGAAGACCTTAAGCGCTACTACAAAAAATTTCTCGGCGGAAAAAAATTCTTGCTCTTCGGGATGATGGCCGACAAAGATTTTTCTAGGTCAGCGAAGCTGCTCTTCCCTCAATTTGATGAAATTTCGCTGGTGCGCCCGCCCTCGCCTCGCGCCGCCGAGCCAACCCTGCTCGCCGAAATCGCCACTCATCTGGGCACAGCTGCTTCGATTTTTTCCAGTACGGAAGAGGCGATGAGCAAGATTCGCGAAAAGATGGACGTACGGGATTTACTTTGTGTCGCCGGTTCGCTATATCTAGTAGGAGAAGTGGAGGGGATTCTGGGATATGGCCACACGACCGCCGCTAGTCAGCGCTGAGCCCAGACGTTCTGAACTATTGGCAATCGTCAAGCAGAGACCCTTGCCCGAGCACATCGCCATCATCATGGATGGCAATGGGCGTTGGGCGGCGTGCCGCGGACGCGAACGCACCTTTGGACACCGCCAAGGTTTAGAAACAGCCTCACAAATCGTCGAGTTTGTCGGCCAAGAGCTCAAAATTAAACACTTGACGCTCTTTGCGTTCTCGAAAGAAAACTGGCGCCGCCCGCGCGCGGAAGTCGACTTTCTTATGAATCTTCTGATTGACTTCGTGCAGCGCAAACTCGATGAGCTTTTGCGCAACAACGTTCGTCTGCGCGTGCTCGGAGAAGTGAGCGAGCTGCCCGCAGGAGTGCGCGCGGAAGTCGAACGTGCCGTGGTGACTTCTGAAGACAACGACGGGCTCTATCTGAATCTCGCGATCAATTACGGCGGCCGCCAAGAGCTCGTTCGGGTCACTCAAGCGATCGCGCGGGATTGTGCCGCCGGGCGTTTGAGCCCCGATCACATCTGCGAAAACACTCTGGCGCACTACCTCTACACGCAAGACCTTCCCGACCCTGATCTCTTGATTCGCACGAGCGGCGAGGAGCGCGTCAGCAACTTCTTGCTCTGGCAGATCGCCTATACCGAGTTTTGGTTCACCGAGACGCTCTGGCCCGACTTTTCTAAAGAAGAACTTTTGCGGGCCATCGCGGATTTCCAGCGCCGCCAGCGCAAATTCGGCACGGTGGTCGAGCCCTAAAATTTTGCTATGAGCGAGCTTCTCAAGCGTGCGATCACCGCTCTCATCATGATCCCCTTGGTCTCGCTCTGCGTCATCTTCTCCTCCAACTATAACGTCAATTGGCCGGTCGCGATCCTCATGGCCATCGTCGTCTTCATTTGCTGTTATGAGTACTGGCAGCTCATGACGAACGCCGGCATCGCCATCGAGCGTTACAGTTTTCTCAGCTCAGCCGTCTTGATTGCTCTAGGCTACGGGCTCTTCGGCGGCCAGTACGGCGAGCTGATCTTGTGGCTGACGCTTGTCTTTCCGATCGCCGTCTATCTCTTCGAGCCGGATGCCCTGAGCCGGATCATCGCGGCCGTCGGAGGGCTGGTCTACATTCCGTATCTCTTTCACTTTTTGTATCTGGTCTACCAAACGTCGGGACATCAGTCTGACTGGCGCTACGCTCTCACACTGCTGGTGATGGTCTGGGCCTATGATATCAGCGCTTATCTCATCGGCTCGGCCTTTGGCCGACATCCTCTTGCGCCGAGTTTAAGCCCCAAAAAAAGTTGGGAAGGAGTTATCGGCGGAGCGATCCTCACCCTCTTGGCGGCGATGCTTATGTCTTACTGGAGTGAGTGGGTGAGCGATCTCGCGTCCATTCCTCATTTGATCGTACTCTCGGTCTTGGTGAGCGCGTTCACTCAGTTGGGCGATCTGTTTGAGTCGAGGCTAAAACGCTTTGCTCAGGTGAAAGATGCGGGCGGGCTCCTGCCCGGCCACGGCGGGCTTCTAGATAGAGTTGACGGACTGATGTTCGCCGCTCCGGTTTTTTATTTTTACGTGCATTTTGTGCTGGGCAAGATTTAAGAGTGTGAAAAATGTCTGAAATTTTAAGAGTGCATGAAGTACACAAACAGTTCGACGGGATCAACGCTGTGAATGGGATTTCTTTTGGCATCGAAACGGGCGAGATCTTCGGTCTGCTCGGCCCGAACGGTGCGGGCAAGACGACGCTCATCCGCATGATTTTAGGGATTTTTCAGCCCGATCAAGGCCAGATAGAATTCTCGTTTGCGCCCAACGGGCACCTGCCTAAGGAGAAAGTCGGCTATCTGCCTGAAGAGCGCGGACTCTACGAAGATCGAAAAATCTCCGACACGTTGGCGTACTTGGCAAGTCTCAAGCAAATGTCCCCCGAGCGTGCCCGCGAACGCGCGCTGCATTGGCTCGAACGACTGGAGCTGGGACGTTATTTTGAGCGGCGTGTGCGCGAACTCTCCAAGGGGATGCAACAAAAAGTTCAGTTCATCGCGAGTGTCCTGCATGAGCCGCCCTTTATTGTCTTGGATGAACCCTTCTCGGGGCTAGACCCGGTCAATCAAGACCTCTTTCGAGATATAATTCTCAACCTCAAAGCGAGCGGCACGACTGTCTTGCTCTCGTCCCATCAGATGAATTTTGTCGAAGATTTGTGCGACAGAATTATGCTGGTCAACCGCGGACAAGCCCTCGTCTACGGCCCGCTGCGCGAGATCAAGCACGCTCACGGAGAAGACCATGTCTCTCTTGAATTCAAAGGCGATGCGGGCTTTTTGCACTCAGACGCCCGCGTGAAAGCGCTGCAACTCTCGGAGGGCCACGCTCATTTGATTTTAGCGCCTTCCGTTTCTGTGAACGAATTTTTGACGACGCTCGTGAGTCGTCTGCAGATCGAGCAAATCTCTATAGAAAAATCACCGTTGCACGAGATCTTCGTGAATTTGGTCAAACATGCAGGAGCTCCAAACGCATGATGAGCGCTATCTTAAAAGTTTCCCGCTGGGAGTTTTTACAGAATATCAGGAGCCGGCGCTTCTTGACGACGACGGTCCTAATTCCTTTGATTATCTTTGGGTTTTCATCGATTGCGATCTGGTTGGCTTCCAGCGAATCCGCTCAATCTTCCGGCCAGCATCTCTTTGATCGGCAACAGTTAGAACAATTAGAAAAACTGCTGCAAAAAACGCAAGGAGCGACGCCGGAAGAGCTTTCGCAAAGAGCCCAAGCCCAACAAGTGATCACGATGCTGATCTCGAGCGTTTTTGCGTTTATCTTTATCTATTCGTCGCTCTTCTCTGTGGTGATGGTCTTGATGGGCGTTGTGCGCGAGAAGCAAAGCCGTGTTGTTGAATTATTGCTCTCGTCCATCTCGCCGGCAGAGTTGATGTACGGGAAAATTTTGGGGTTTGCTGGCTTGGGCCTCGTGCAGGTCTTGATTTGGATTGCAATCGGGTTGGGGCTCTTTGTGCTCTTTGGACCCTCTCTCGGACTACCGGCTCCGTTGCTCGTGGGCATCGTCGTCGCTTACATGCCCTGGACGATTCTGGCGCTTTATGTGCTCTTCTTTGTGTTGGGCTATCTCTTTATCGCTGCCCTTTCGGCCGCGATGGGCGCGACCATGGGCGTCGAAGATATTCTGAGCGGGCAACAACTCCAGTCTACGCTCATCATCATGCCGATGATTTTACCCGCGATGTTCTTGCAGCGGATCATCGACGACCCGAATGGGATGTTCACTCTCGTGCTCAGTTTTATTCCCTTTACGGCGCCCACGACGATGCTGATACGATTGGCTAAGAGCCCGGAAGTGCCCGTAGCCGTCTGGCAGACGGCGCTCTCGCTCATCGTGTTGGCGCTGTGTTGCTGGTTGGCGATGCGTCTGGCGGCCAAGATCTTTTCTGTGGGAATCTTGCTGTACGGCAAATCGGCCAGTTTGGGCGAGATGTGGACTTGGTTGCGACGATAATCGCATGGGGCGCCCGGCTGGTTCGCCGTTGCTCTCGTTTGACAGATACGCTCTCTTTTCGCTATCTTTGAGAAAATATGGGTAATCAAACAGTCTCACGGGCGAAGCGAGCGTGCGCCATCCTACTGATGGGGTGGCTTTCTCTCGGGCTCAGCGCTTGCACGAGCCCCGAGCGGCCCCAGGCGATCATCTCCACCAAGCCGCAGACGCCCACGGGTGTCGCCCCCTTCACGATCGAATTCGATGGGAGCCTTTCTACCAGCCCCAACAGTCCTATCACGACCTATCTCTGGGAGTTCGGTGACCACGCCACGGGTGCCGGCAGCAACGTAAAGCACACCTACAATCGCGAGGGCAACTATCGCGTGGGTCTCACCGTGAAGAACGAAAAGGGACTGAGTGACACGGCGTATCGCATCGTCACCGTCACCTCCGAGCCGATCCAAAGCGGACTGCGCCACCAATGGCATGAATTAGCACGCGACGGTATCTCCAGCTGCGATGGCCCCGCTCCCGATCGCAACGGGAAACACTGGTATGAGCCGGAGTATGACGACTCGGCCTGGCCCCCCATTAACCTGAAAGAAGGGGTCACGCCAGATGGGAATACGGCCAACAAAGATTATTTTTACCGAGCGACGGCGATTGTCTCCTCGGAAATGCACGAACGCGCTGACATTCAGATTTTTTTATGGCACAACGATGCGTTCTGGCTCTGGATCAATGGTACCCCGGTGCCCCGTTCTGAGTTTACGAACCCCGGTGAAACCGAGTGCCATCAAGAGCTCGGCACACTGAAGACCACGGGGAGCATCAAAAAATACTTCAAAGAGGGAAAAAATGTGCTCACGCTGCACGTGACCAGCGGTGATAACAAACTCGGCGGTCCCTTTATCCAAGCATTTCTTGTTACTATCATTCAATAGGAGGTACAGACGAAGTTGGCCTAAAACGCCCTGACTTCGGAACAGATCACTATGCGCATCTTCAAGCTCTTGGCCCTCACGGTGCTGGCCGGTCTCTCGCTTTCTTCTTGCAGTCTGGTGGGCCCTGTAGTCGCCCTCGTGGATGCCTTCCCGCTTCAGGGAAAAGCTCCTTTGACCGTAGAGTTTGACGCTTCTAAGTCTCAAGCAAGACAGGGGAGCATTGTTGCGTATCACTGGGATTTTGCGGACGGCAGCACCAGCGACAAGGCCCAAGTAGACCACACGTTCGTGAAGTCGGGTCTCTACAAAGTGAAACTGCAAGTTACTGATAGCGACGGTCATAGCGATGATGCTACCGTGTTCATCAGCGCCACCGACGTCCCTGTCCCCGTTACGCTCGGGGCAGACTGGCGGACCCAGAGCTTTAAGGGTCTCGAGACTTGCGAGGGCCCCGCGCCCGATAGTGCGGGCAAACGGTGGTACGAGCCGGGCTACAACGACGTGGCTTGGGAACGCTTCCCCCTGCACGACGGAATGCCCTTCTACGGGACGAACCGGGATTTCTTCTTCCGCACGCCCCTCGATCGCGTCACGGCGCAGATGAAGCGCCGGCTCAACTTTGAGATGCACGTCATGCACAGCGGCGCGATCGAGCTATGGATCAACGGAAAGCCCATTCCACCCTCGGTCTTCGGCCGATCCGAGTCCCCCAGGTGCCATGCCGATACGAGCAACGTCGAGGTCCGGGGCCTCATCAACGACTATCTCGAGGTAGGCACGAACACGATGGCCATGCATCTGTCGAGCGGGCCGAGCAAAGAAGCACAGCCGTTTCTGCAAGTGATCCTGTGGGTGACGTCGAAGTAGACGATCAACTTAAGATCTCAAAAAATGAGGTGCTCTACTATGAAAGTTTCATTCGTCGCACGGTTTGTGGCACTCGCTCTGATTACCCTGGGAGCCGTCAGCCAGGCGCAAATGGCCAATTTTACGACCCCGATCGAGATCGCCTCGGGTCCTGTGAGCGAACGTGGGTTGGTCCTCGACCCCGGCATCGCGGTCGATACCGACGGCACGGTCTATGTGGTTTATGCTGACTTGAAGGACAACAAAGACGTCTGGCTCCGTACCCTGAGTGGGACTCCCCTCGCCGCGGGCGCTCCGGTGAACGTCTCAAACACGCCCAAAATTTCGATTCAGCCCGAAGTCGCCGTGAGCGGCGGACGCGTCTGTGTTGCCTGGCAAGAGGGTGATCCCGGCTCCTTAGAGATCTCCGTCGCGTGCTCTGATGACGGGGGCAAGACGTTTGGAGCGGGCGTCAATGTCTCCAAATCTCCCTCGGTCGACTCGGGTGTGATCACGCTCGGCGACGGCGTCTGGGACGGCAATTTGGACATCGCGATGGACAAGAACAAAAATATCTACGTCGTCTGGGCAGATGACCGCGACTTAAGGTTCAGCAAGTCTTCTGACGGAAAAACTTTTTCAGACCCGATCACCTTGCCCCAAGGCTCATCCGACGTGCGCTATCCTCACGCCGAAGTGGGGCCTGACAACACGCTTTATATTTCTTACAACGAGCCCGGCGAGCAAGCGAGCGATATTCTCGTCTTAAAATCTACAGACGGGGGCAATACGTTCAGCAAAGACCCGGTCTTTGCCACAACGAACCGTGGTTTTTCCGATGCGTCAGAGATGGCTCTCGATGCCAATAACACGCTCTACGTCGTGAACGATGACACGACTAATAATCCCGACAATGCGGATATAAATCTCTCCGTTTCTGCTGACCAAGGAGCAACCTTCCAAGACAAGGGCTCGATCGCCAAAGACGGTGCCTTCCCTTCGATCGCGACCGACGGAAAAAATCTCTTCGTCGCTTTCTGGGATATCGTTAATGAAAAGACCCTACCGACCGGGTTCGTGTACTCGACCGACGGAGGCAAGACATTCACTCGTAAAGACATTCCCGACTCTGGGGATGCCTACGGTTTCTTGGAGCTTGACACAGGAATAAACATTTCAGACGCCGAGGTGGCCGCAAGCCCCGCCCAGGGAGGTAAATCCGGGACGGCCTACATCGTGTGGGCCCGCGCTGCGGGCAGAGAGGGCAAGATTCTCTTGACCACATTCACGCCTTAAAGCGTATCAAGATAATATCCGTTGACCGAAGGAGAATTAACTATTCAGCTCCCCTTCGCGCGCAGATGCGCAGAAAGGCCCCAATTTCTGGCGCACTTTTCTATACGATGTTTATGAGAGAATAACCTTGAATTACATATTGACTTTCGTTCGCGTGCTAAGCTATAATTGTGTGATTAGGTCTAACAAAATTCAGAGGAATGTTGCACTAAAAAAGGCTCTATCGAAAGAAAGAAGGTCACACCCACAAGTAGGTGCAGTCGCTGGGTATGATACGACGGGGAGGTGAGATCAACCCAGAAGCGATCTGCCGCGGAGATGTATCTCGTTTCTACACCATTTCGCCCCACTTACAGGGAGGTCTTCAATGAAGGGGAAAATTACCAAGCTTTTAGCTATTGCTTTGCTTGTTGTCTTCAGCGGTTATACTGCGACGGTTTCTACGCTCTCTGCAGAGGGCGATGTCGCGATCGGTGCGGCGTACTGTCTGACAGGCGCGCTCTCTGACTTCGGCGCCCGCTTCCTCACCGCGAGCAACATCGCTGCGGAAAATATCAACGGTAACGGCGGTCTCAACGGCGGCGGCAAGTTCAGCTACGTCATCCGCGACGACGCGACGAATGCGCAGCAAGCTGTCCAAGTTGACACGGACCTCGTCAACAACGCCAAGGTTCCGGCCATCTTGGGCCACTGCTCCAGCGGCGCGACGATTCCGGCGAGCGCAGTCACCGTTCCGGCTAAGGTCGTCATGATCTCTCCGTCCGGCACCAGCCCGCGCATCACCACATTGCAAGATAACGATTTCGTCTTCCGCACCGCCCCGAGCGATGCGCTCCAGGGCGTAGTCTTGGCGAAAGCCCTCTTCGACAAGGGCTACCGCAAGCTCTCGATCATCTATCGTAACGATGCTTACGGCGGTGGTCTCGCCCAGGTGACTTCGGACAACTTCAAGAAGCTCGGCGGAACCGTCTTGGCACTCGCAGCCTATGAAGATGGCACGACGGACTTCTCCGGCCAGATCACTCAGGCCACTAAGGATAAGCCCGATGCCATCTCCATCATCAGCTTCCAAGAGGCTGAGGGACTCATCACTCAGATGGTCAAGGCCGGCGCGACGAACTTCGACGGCTTCACCGATGGCACAAAAGATCAAGATTTGGTCAACCGCTTGGCCAAGGTCATCGATCCGAAGCTTTTGGAGAACAAGATCGGCACAGGTCCGGGCAGCAAGCCGAGCGCGGGCTTCACAGAGTATACGAAGCTCTATAAGGCCAAGCTGCCGGGCGAGGAGCCGTTCATCTTCTCCGCTAACGCCTATGACTCCGCCTACCTTGTTGCTCTAGCCGCCCTCAAGGTCCAACAGCTGGGCCAGCCGGTCAACGGCGAGAATATCCGCAACCAGCTGCGCTTCGTGGCCAACCCGCCAGGAGATGTTGTCACGGTGAACGAGTGGAAGAAGGCTCGCGATTTGATCCTCGCGGGCAAGGACATCAACTACGAGGGCGCGTCCGGCGATGTCAACTTCGACAACAACGGCGACGTCTCTGGTCCTGTCGGTGTGTGGAGCATCAAGAACGGCAAGATCAGCGATGATAAGCTGTGCGATGTTGATATAAACCAACCTGATCCGAACAAGGCTGTCAGCTGCAAGTAATCGCAGCCAAGCTAGAAAATCAGTGAACAAGGGAGACTTCGGTCTCCCTTGTTATTTTTTGCACCAACTTTCCTGGGCTTGTTCGACAAAAACTGATTCCGTAAAATAGCTAGTAGCTACTTTAGTAAGTTAAGAGAGGAGGCTTTTATGACGATTGTGACAGCCAAGGAACTGAAGAACAAAACCGGGCAGGTCCTAAAACGAGTACGCGAAGGGAAGGAAGTCGTTGTCACTGTCCGAGGAGTGCCGGTGGCGAAGTTCGTTCCAGTTAAAAAGAGTATTCGTACGTCGACGCTTGACAAAAAACGCCAAGCTCAACTCCAAGCCATCGAAGAAGGATTGGGAAAATACAAGGGGATACTTAGCGTCGATGAGCTTCTACGAATGAAGCAAGAGGAAATCGAACTAGAGGAAGGAATGTAAGTTCGCCACGATGCCAGAAATCTATGTGCTTGACTCCAGCGCTCTGATTGCATACTTCAACGGAGAGCCTGGGGGAACGAAGGTAAGAGAGCTATTACGACAAGCAACTGACGATCAAATTCATCTTTACCTTCACCAGGTTCAACTCGGCGAAGTTTATTATATCTTTTGGGAAAGAGAAGGAAAAGCCAAAGCAGAATTAGTACTGAGCGATGTGCGAGGATATCCGATTACTCTCAAAGATCGCATCTCGTTTGAACTGTTCAAAGAAGTAGGACGCCTCAAAGCGACTTATCGTCTCTCCTACGCCGATGCGTTTGCCGTGGGGCTCGCTCGATCACAAAAAGCTAAGTTGATCTCTTGCGATCGTCACGAGCTTGCACCTTTGGAAACTCAGGGTGAAATCGAAATGTTCTGGGTGCGTTAAGCTCTAGCCGGAGAGACCAAAAGCGCATCAATCTTCTTCTGCATATCAGCCCTGAAACTATCTGCCAACTTCTGCCAATCTTCGTCCGTGAAGCGTGAATAATCTTGTTCGGGTAACTGCACTGGATCGAAGACATAGTAGCGCAGTTTGGCCGGCAACGACCAGGGCAGCATCGAGGGGAAGAGCAAGAGCCAGATCGAGAACGGAGAGACCCCGAAGAACGGGAATTTTAAGAGCTTGGCCAGCCATTTGACATCGTACGAATAAGGATGTAGATATTCGTTGCCGATGCAGACAATGGGAACCAAGGGAACGTTATACTGTGCTGCCAGGCGCAAGAAGCTCGTGTGAAAGTGTTGGAGCTGGTAGCGCTTGTGAAACCCTTTGCCCATGCCCTTAGCCCCTTCGGGTGCATAGAGCGCGGGGTGCTTGTGTTCGATAATTTTCTCAAAATTCGCATACGTGGCTTCCACGCCGCCGAGTGTGCCCGTCCAGCCTTGCGGGAAGGCATAATTGAGAATCCTATTGCGCGTGAAGGCTTTTTCGCCCGGCGCTTTTAGGACAAAGCCTGGATCGCTGCCGAAGCGTTCGTAGAGCTTGGCGCCCAAGACCATAAAATCCCAAGGGAAAGCCATTCCCGCGTGGTTCATCATCATGACCACAGGCCCGTGGGTTGGAATCTTTTCGAGCCCGTGGTACTCTGCGCGGAAATAGCGCTCTCCCATCACATTGATAAGCTCTTCGCTCCAGCGTTTCGGATACTCTCTTACCGGAGTCAAGTCTTCGATACAGTTTGCTCCACAGAGCACGCAAGAAGTTGGCAACTGCGCGGGCATCGGCGAGCGAGCCAAGCGCTCACGCACGGCGCGTAGCCCCATACTAAGATAGAATCCTCCGGGAATCAGAAAGAAAAAAAACTCGTACCAAGCCCATGCCGGTCGAAGCACAGATTTATGGTAGGCATTCCAGTGACGGTTGAGTAAGATGAGCCAACCGAAGGGTAAGAAAAGACAAAGTGTGTCGTACCAGCGCCAACGGAAGCGCAGTGAGGTTTCTTTCCTGCGGGTAGCAAGTTCGTAACGGGTGCCCGAGCTCACGTCTGGTTCGCTGCCTCCTCTGCTACCCCCGCCAGCCCTCTATTGTACACGAAAAGCTTGCCTCCAGTGTAATCTACATCACCGATTTGACTTTCCCGAGGGATTTAGACTATTTTACGGACGAAAGGAGGCGGTAGAGGTCAATGTCTAGAAAACTTTTTGCGTTGTTGGTCGTGGTATGGATGGGGTGGAGCGGTGCGGTTGTGGCGCGAGCAGAGGGGTTTGATCTCACTCTCTCGGTGACGGCCTCGATCGGGAAGGATGGGTTCTCGCTCGCGGACTCATCGGTCACTGCGATTGTGAGCACGACGATGAATGGATGGAAACTCTCCAGTAGCACGACGTGCTCGTTTGCGTTCGCTCTGGTCGAGGAGAAGCTTAAAGTGAGCGGTAAAACCGGTGATTACAACGTCAGCGATGAGGTCAGCCTCGACTTCAAGAATCCTGTCAAGAACAAGTTGACCGTCGCAACGAAGCTGGGAGCCTGGGACTTCACCAGCGTCACGGTGACGAGTGTCGCCATGGATCTGAGCAAGTTTGAGCTTAATGGGGAAACGCTCAAAGTCGGCACTACGACCAAAGATGGGGTCGGGCTCTCCAGCGCCACGACGTTTAATTTGGCTGGCTTCCAGAAAGAAGTTGTCACGCTGAGCGGGACGATCTCGGGGGTTTCTGTCTCGGAGACGACCGAGGTGAGTCAGTCGGGGTCTTTCAAGTCGACCTGGGATATGAGTACGGCGGTCGAAGGGCTCTCGCTCTCGCGTCACACGGTCTATACCGGCGAAGGGTTTGCGTCGGATACGCTCACCGTGAGTGGCAAGTACGATAAGTACGATTGGAGTGTCTCCAAGACCTTTGGCAAGAAAGGCTGGATGAGCCTCGACGTAGGTGTCTCTACCAAGCTGGATCGGTTCGATTTGGATGGTAGCTTCTCTTGGACGCCGGAGGGCTTTGGCAGTGCCTCGCTGACCGGAAGCACGACGTTTGAGGGACTGGGGGCTCCGCCCAAGAAATAAGACTTGTAGGGGCGCAGCATGCTGCGCCCCTACTAAATACTCGCAGGGGCGCTCTCACCGACGCCCGAATTTTTTCTCTAAATCTTCGACAGAGTAGGAAATAACAATAGGCCGCCCATGCGGACACGTGTTGGGATTTTTCACTTGCTTGAGTTGGCGTACCAGAGAAATCATTTCTTCAGGGCGCAAGGGACTATTTTTCACCACGGCAGACTCACAAGCAAAGCTCGCGGCTACGTGCTTGGCTAATTCTTCCAAAGAGATACTATCTTCTTGCTCCAAGGCTTGGAGTATATGTCCAATCGTGCTCTTGAACTCATCTTTGGTCAAAGAGTCACTCAAAACTTGCGGCCAGTCTCTTAGCACAAAAGAGCTGCCGCCAAAATACTCGAGTCCGATGCCCAGTTTCTCATCGAGCATTTGCACGTGCTGAGCGAGCAACTGCGCTTGGTCGGGCGGCAACTCGATCGTGATCGGGATGAGTAAGCGCTGGCGCGCGATTCGCCCCGCGCTCATCTGTTCCAAAAATTTTTCATACAAGATTCTTTCGTGTGCGACGTGTTGATCGATGATCTCGAAGCCCTGTTGGGTCTCGACGATGATATAGGTGCCATGCACTTGCCCGACGATGCGAACGTTTTCCGACGGAGCGCCCGGCGCTTGTAGTTGAGCATAAGATTTTTGCGCATCGATGATCTCTTGGCGGAGATCGAGCTGTCGAATCTTCGCCACCGCTCCGGGTGGCGGCGCGGGCATCGATGGTCGCGACTGCCACGAACTCGGCCCAAGTTTTGTCGGCGAAGCAACTGAATGAGCCGGAGGCTGCAACTGGGGTCCCGTTTGTAGGGAAGATGAAATCTTTGTCTCGAAGCGCGGCACAGCCTGGGGAGAAGCGAGCGCGTTCGTGATCGCTCGTTTGACCTCGGCTTGGACGCTCACGGGGTCAGCAAAGCGCACTTCTTCTTTCTTGGGATGCACGTTCACGTCCACAATACTTGGATCGATTTCGATGAACAAAAAAACGATCGGATGTTGATTGGCTTTCAGAAGATTTTCATAGGATTTGCCGATCGCGTAGTTGATCGCGCTGTCTTTCACGAAGCGACGGTTCACAAAGATAAACTGGTCGCTGCGATCAGAGCGCGAGCTGCTCGGCGGACTGACCAACCCGCTCACCCGGAGACCTTCTCGCTCCGAGCTGACTTCGAGCAGTGAGCGAGCTAACTCTGCGCCGTAGAGGCTCGCCACGGTCTGTCGTAGCTCAAGACTTGGCGGAGAATTTAAGACCGATTTCCCATTGTGAAAGAGCCTGAAGTGCACGTTCGAGTGAGAGAGCACAAAGCGCTTGACCACGCGCAAAATATGAAAAAATTCGGTCTTGTCGCTCTTGAGAAATTTGCGCCGGGCGGGTGTGTTGAAGAAGAGATCACGCACATCGACCGTGGTGCCGCGGGCTCTGGCGGCTGCTTTGACCGAGGAGACATTCCCGCCTTCGATGATCACTTGCGTTCCTTCAGAGTCTTGTTCTGTCCATGTCGTGATCGTTGTTTTTGCAACTTCAACGATGCTCGCGAGTGCCTCGCCGCGAAAACCGAGCGTGCGAATCTGGAAGAGATCGTCTTCGCTCGAAATCTTGCTCGTCGTATGACGTTTGACCGCAATGAGAATATCGTCGCGCGCGATGCCACTCCCATCGTCAGCCACGCTGAGGCGCGCGACGCCCCCGGCTTCTACTAAAATTTCGATGGCGCTGCTCCCCGCGTCGAGAGCGTTCTCGATCAGCTCTTTCGCGATGGACGCGGGGCGCTCGATGACTTCGCCCGCCGCAATTTTGTTAATCAGATGCGCGTCCAACTCTTTGACTTTTCTGTATTCCACAGTTTACCATAGCAGATCAAGAAGGGAGCGGCAAATGCGTCTAACTGTTATGACGTTCATCGCATTACTTACATTTATCTGTTGGAATGTTAAGGCTCAAACCGACGCTGGTACAGCTACAGGAGCATACGTCGAGTGGTTGCCGATGACCTCTTTCCAAGGCACACAGCCGATCGAACTACCGCCTCGTGCGATTACCATAGGAGCTCTCGCTGAGTTCGGCTATATGAGCAATGGGATGAATTTTCGTGTATCCGGAGGGAGGGGTTTTGGCCTGGATGGTCCCCCGTTGACTCTGACTCGTTTTGATACGGCTTTGCTTTTCATTTTTTCTGTGGGAGGCTCTGTCAATGGATTTGGAGATTTTGGGACAGGTCTTCTACAATTTGATAATGGCATCCTCCAGTTTTGGCGAGCGATCGGTTGGATTGGCTTTGGGTTCAGAGTGATGCCTTTCCGCTTTTTTATGGTTGTTTTTGAACTCAAGCGATTAGCTATTATCCAGCTGGATAATCCCAAAGCGCCGCTACCACGAGGCTGGGTCTTCAATTTCGAGTTTCTTCTCGTTGGAATTTAAAGCGCGTCTATAGCCTATAATGCTTAGCTCACTCGCCGCGCGCGAATCGTCTCACCGGCTTTATAAGCCTCATACACCTTCTCGGCGGGCTCGCTGCCTCGCGCCAATTTGATACTGCCCGTGCGCGAGACGCTCCCAATAAACGCCGGCTCGCCGTTCACTAAGATTTCGATATTGCGCCCACGCAAGCTGGGGTCTAAATCGACAATGACATGCCGGTCACTCACTTCAACGTTCGTCGAAAGCCCCACAGTGTCTTCCATGTCATCAAAAGAACGTACGTCGAGCCGGATGCCTAACTCTTGCTCCAACTCCTTGATGCGGCTGCCCCCGCGCCCTAAAATGACCGGAATCTGGCTGTCATCTATGTAAATAATCGCTTCGTGATCGGAACGAACGTCGACCTGGACGCCCCCGCGCACTTGTTTGCTCAGCTCATACTCTATTTCTTGGGCCGCCAGCTTCCAGACGGGTTTTTCTTGAGCGACTTCTTTCATAGGCATGACGACGATCTGCTCGCCGAAGCTGTAGATCTCAAACACCAACTGTTTCGATTCAAACTCGCGTACTTCGATGACCGGCCTAGCCAGGTCTTCGTCGCCCATGCCGCTCGGGACTTTTACTTTGAACTCGATCTCAAAGACTTCTTTGACGTTGCCCGCTTCGATGAAAATCACTGTGTCGACAACTTGAGGGATCATGCCCAGCTCGACGCGGCCGATCATGCGTTGGACCGCGTCAATCCCGCGAGTGGCGTGCACAACGCCGACCATGCCAACGCCGGAGAGGCGCAAATCGGCAAAAACTCGAAAATCTTCGTCGACGCGCATCTCGTCAAAAATTGTGTAGTCGGGGCGGACGAGCAAGAGCACGTCGGCCGTGTTGCGCATCTCTCCGTTGAGCGCGGTGTATTGGGTGATCTCGTCGCTCAGTTCCAGATCGCGGGGTTTTTCCATAGTTTTAATAATCCAGCCGGCTTGCTCCAAGAAGTCAGCGATACCTTGCACGAAGGTCGACTTGCCCGCGCCGGGCGAACCCGAAACGAGCACGCCGCGATGGCGCTCGCGCAGGCGCTCTTTGAGTAGCTCTGCGTATTTATAGTCGTCGAGTTTTTTGTGCACGATCGGGCGTACGACCGTGATTTCCATCGCGTCTGAGAACGGGGGCCGCGCGATCGCGATTCTCAGGTTTTTGAGCTGCACAACTGTCGAACCGCCGGAATCCATCTAGATAAACCCTTCGGGATGGCCCTTCGCGACCTCGACGATTTCTCGAGCGATGCGCTCGATCTCTTTCTCGGTCATCGGCTCCTCGCGCAGCGTATCGATCTTCAATTGTCCCGGTCCCCCGCGCTTTGCTTTGGGACGTGTCTTAGAGCGTAGGTGCACCGACATCGTTTGGTCATCAAAAAATTGCATCAACTCCAATTGCTCCAATCCCCGCCCGCCGGTGGCGGCTCCGATGAACCGAATGGGAATGGCCTTGGCTTCGCAGACGAGCGCTTGGCTGCGGCTGCTCGTGATAAGAATCGCGGTCTCTTCTTCAGCCACGGCGCGCACCATCGCGTGGATTTCACCCGATTCGGCAAGGCGCATGGGATCAAGGCGTGGGCGTTCCCCTCGAAACGCGACTTGAATTTTGCCCTCCCACGCCAGTTGCTGAAGTTGTTTGAGTTCATTCAACCCGGCATAGCCGGTTTCTTGACCGCGGCTGGCTTGGGCTTCTAATTGAGCGAGAGCCGCCTCGGGCACGACGAAAACAGCATTGGGATAATTGCCCTTTCTCACTTCTTCGGTGATCCGTCCGTCGACGATCACACTCGGGTCGAGCACAAATTTTTCGAATTTGGCGGAAGCACTCTTTTTGGCCATGTCGCTGCCTTTCTCGTGTAAAATTAGCGATGCTTGGTGCCCAAGAAATGTGCGATTTGTTCTAAAAAACTTCTGTCCTTTTCGGTGAAGGCGTGCGGCGTGTTGCTGTCGATGTCGATCTCGCCGATTACTTTTCCAGTCTTGAAGAGCGGCACAACTATTTCTGAACGTGTGTAAGGAAAGCAGGCCAGATATCTTGGATCTGTGTTCACATCGCCGACGATGACGGTGCGCTTCTCACGTGCAGCGAGCCCGCAAATCCCCGCACCGATCGGGATGCGCACATGCTCGGTCGCTTCGGGGCCATCCCAGGCGCGCAGCACCAACTCTTCGCCCTCGAGCATATAGATTCCGACCCAGTTGTAGTGCTTGACTTGCTTTCTTAGAAATTTGACCGCGATCTCGATAGTTTCAGGAAAATCCAGCGATTGGGTTTCTTTTTCTAATTGTTTCAATAAATCCATCCATTCTCCTTCAGACCGATCTTAACAGAGGGTCTGGGAGCGTGCAAACAGCGTCAACCCCAAGAATGCCGCAGGGGCAAGGCATGTCTTGCCCTATACGGTTAATTTCTTAGTGTCTCAGCAGTTAAAATCCCTGCTTGGAGTAATTCGCCAGCGGCGCGTAGATCGCTTTCTCTTTTTCCAAGCGCAGCTTCACTCGTAGTTTCCCACCCTCAAAGCGCTCAATGTAATGATCGTGGAACGCCTGATGGTCTTCGGCGCGAATGAATTTGTCACCCTGGGGGAAAGCCAAGCCGGCCTCCACTTTGATCCCCTCTAGAAATTTAATTAATTCTGGATTATTGGACTTGCTTTTCCAGTTCGTCTCTTCGACTGCTCGCTTGAGAAGATGCATCGCTTCCCAGCCGTACCAATAGTGCGAGCCCGTTGTCGAACGATTTGTATTCAGTTCGTTTCCTTCAGCGGTCGCGCCGATGAGCTGGCGAAACTGTTCATCGAAAGGTTTTATTTTTGCAGGGACATCCTCGAGCCGATGCGGATGATTGGAAAGATACCAGCTACCCTCGATCTTGGGCACGTCTTCTAAACGAATGCCATCGACCGTGCAGATGACCCCGAAGACATGGGCTTTGTCGAAGAGCCCTTGCTCAGCCGCTTGTGTCATGAAACGCAAGGCGTTCGCACCGGGGAAGACGTGAAAGAGAACTTCCGTGCGAGCGCGATCGACTTTGCTCAAAAACGGGACAAAGTCTTGGGTCGAGAGCGGGATTGCGAAAACGTTGAGCACTTCGCCGCCGACACTTTTTATCAGCGGAGGCCATTCGGCCGCGTGCGATTGGCCAAACGCATAGTCCGCCACGAGAATCGTCCAGCGCTTGCCCAAGTTCTCGACGGCCCATTTATACGCGACCGTCGCGTGCGAGCGGACCGAGTGGTTGGGCCGAAAGATATAGCGATTGCCAGCCTCGCCCGTGATCTCGGTCGCCTCGCCTAGAGTAAAATAAACGAGCTTTAATTCTTGAGCCAAGGGCAAGCTCGCAATCGCTACGGCGGAGCTTTGCGAGCCGATCACAAAGTCAGCTCCGGCATCGGCCATTTTCTGTAACTTGCGCCGGCCGGTCTCAGAGTTTGTTTCTGTATCTTCGACCAAGAGTTGGATTTCGCGCCCGGCGATGCCGCCCTCTTGATTGAGCTTCTTGATGGCGGCTCGAACGACCCTGTCATGCCAGTAGCCATAGTCGAGCAGAGAGCCCATCAAGTCTGCTTGGAGTCCAAGAATCAGTGGCTTCGCTTGAGAATACGTGTGGCTGAAGAATAACGCAGGAGCTGCAGCTCCCAGTCCTAACGTTGTTTTGATAAACGTGCGACGTGTCAAAGATTTCATCAAAAATCATTCCTCCGAGTTCATTGTACATTTATTTGCTGTATTGAAGCAAGCTTGCATCAGAAAAGGGGATTCGCTTAAATGAACAGTTATGCTAATTCGTAATAAACTCGAAGAGATCGCCCGCGAGTATCGGGCGCTGGAAGAAGAGATGGGGAAACCCGAAGTCATCGGTGGTCCGCGTTATCTGGAAATTTCTCAGAAATACGCGCGCTTGCGAAAGATCGTGGAGCCCTACGAACGCTTGAAAACTTTGGACAAGACGATCGACGGTGCGAAGGTTTTAATGAGCGAAACAGGCGATGGAGAGTTGCGCGCGCTCGCCCAAGAGGAACTGACGCACGCCGAGAGCGAACGCGACAAACTGCTCGAACAGATTCGCCTCTCGCTCGTGCCGGAGGACCCGCGTGATGCGAACAACGCCATCATTGAAATTCGCGGCGGCGCCGGCGGAGATGAGTCTGCGCTCTTCGCAGCCGAGCTTTTGCGGATGTACCAAAAATATGCCGAAACGCACCGACTCAAAATCGATATTCTTGAGGCGCACACGACGCCCTTGGGCGGCTTCAAGCAAGTGACTTTCTCTGTTGTCGGCAACGGCGCGTACGGGAAGTTTAAGTTCGAGAGTGGCGTGCATCGGGTGCAGCGCGTGCCCGATACCGAAGCTTCTGGACGTGTGCATACGTCGACCGTTACTGTTGCAGTGCTTCCCGAAGTGCAAGACGTCGATATTGTGATCAAGGACGAGGACGTGGAGATAGCGACGTTCCGCTCCAGCGGCCCCGGCGGTCAGAACGTGAACAAAGTCGAATCCGCTGTTCGTATCTTGCACAAACCATCGGGACTTGTCGTCGCGTGCCAAGAGGAGCGCTCTCAACATAAAAATAAAGAGAAAGCGCTTAAATTATTGCGAGCGCGGCTCCAAGAAAAGCATGAGGAAGAGCAGCAAAAAAAGCAATCGCAGCAACGTCGCATTCAGGTTGGAAGCGCCGCGCGCTCGGAAAAAATTCGCACGTATAACTTCCCGCAAAATCGAGTGACGGACCATCGCATCGATCTGACGCTACACCAGTTGCCTGAAGTGATGGAGGGCAACATCGATGAGCTGATCGATGCGCTCGCGAAAGCTTATCGCGAGGACCAGCTCGCCGAGTTAGAGACCTCCGCCAAAGCCTTCTCGTGAGAACTTTGACAACAACCGCCAAGACGCCAAGAGCGCCAAGAATAAATTGTAAGTGCATCTCTCTAGGGTTGCCGAGCGCATTTAGAGCCAACACGGCCGATTGTCGCCATACATAAGACATGTCGCGCTGGGTCTTGGGGCTCGCGTGGGCAGGGGCGTTGTTCCAACTCGGGGCGGGCCTGCTTGCCCCAGAGCTCTTCTTCTTCAATGTGGGCCAGTCGCTGCTCTATGTCTTGCTCCTATGGCTCGTGCGTCGCGAACTTAAAAATAGCGTGCTCTACGGGATTGCTTTGGGGCTTATGTGGAGCATCATGCATCTCGGATTGACGCGCTGGGTCATTACCTCAGGATTTGGCCTTTGGTTCAACTGGCGGGTCGCGCTCGACACAGACCCTAGCAGCCCACTGGCTCTCGCACTGGTCTTGGTGAACGCGAGCTTAGCCCTCGATTGTGGAGCGTTCTATTGGAAACGAACTGAACGACGCTGGGCAGACCTCAAAATTTTTTTAGGATGGCTGGTGCTTTTGATAGTTTATTTCGCGATGCTCTTCTGGCTCTTTCAGCGCTTCTGGCTGAGAGGACTCGTGGCAATTCTGTAAAAGAAAAAGGGGCCGAGCAGCGGCCCCTTTTCGTTTCTCTAGTGAAGAGAGTGTGGTTTATTATAGAGCGATCTTGATGACTCCCCCAGCGCCCTTTTGACAGGCCGCATAGAGGGTCTTGCCGTCGGGAGAGATTTTCAAATCGTAGACGCCACAGGTTGTTTTAAGCTCGATTTTGCCCTTGACGGCGTTGCTCCCTAGGTCAATGACGAAGACGACTTCATCCTCAAAGCCGCCCACATAGGCCGTCTTCCCGTCGGGAGCAATGGCCACTCCGATCGGCGTAGAGCCCAGTTCGACCGTCGCTGTAACCTTCCCGCCCGCGAGGTCGACGACCGAAGCCTTGTTACCGCCATCGTTGGCTTCACTGATGACCAGTGTCTTTCCATCTTTGCTCACCGCAGAAGTGGTCTCCGCGATGTCGCTGCCACCGTATGACAATTCCGTATCGATGCTAGTAGCGATCTTCTTGCCAGCCAGATCGACCACGCGCACGCCGTAGACGCTCTTTCCGCGGACGGCGCCCGTCACATAGGCCGTATTCCCATCCGCACTCAGAGCCACCTTAAAAGCAGCAAAGCTGGGGAGAGCCAACTCGAAATTCTTTTGGCCTGAGGCGGTGTCGACCCCAAACAGAGTACCCGCTTTATAGTCTGTGTAGTACAGCTCTTTGCCATCGCGGGTGACCCTCAGGCCTGTGACGACCGCCGTGTCCACGTTAATCTTGCTGATTTGGCCGGATGCGACATCGTAGACCCCGATAGACCCCGCCTCTTTGCCGAAGGGAGCTCCGCCGCCGGCGACGAAAACTTTCTTACCGTCTCCGGAAATTGTCGCATCGAGCGGGTTACCCTTGACTTTATCGGTCGACTTCGCCGTATTCGCTCCTGCGTTGACGACATGTCTCCGAAAAAGAGCCTGCCTGTACTAATCGTATTCGCAACCTGCTGGGAATACGTGGTTCCGATGGCCACGACGGCCAACAATAAGACAACTGCGCATACAGCAACGATCCGCTTTTGCATGAATTGGTCACCCTTTAGGATAAATTTTTCATGCTATAGTTCTAACCGATAATCGACCAAAAATCAAGGCTAAAACGAAGAACTTCGATTTTTTCCGAGTAAAAGATGAATTATAACCACAAATTATGGAGAACTGATGGAGACCAGGTTCAAATTGGGTGGAAAACGAGAAGAAACTATTTTATGAGATGCAAGGAGAACTAATTGAGAAATCGCAGGCATTTGCTCCATTGAGGAGCACCCGCTATAGTTTAGGGAGATTGAGAGAAAAGGAGGCTCTCGCTCGCACTCCGAGCGAGAACAGCAATGCCCTATCCGTCGGAGTATCGCTATTCCAAAGAACACGAATGGGTCAAACTTGAAGGTGCCAACGCCCGCATGGGCATCACCGACTTCGCCCAGCACGAACTCGGCGATGTGGTCTACGTCGAACTGCCCAAAGTCGGACGCAAAGTGAAACAGCACGAATCTTTCGCGGTCGTAGAATCCGTGAAAGCTGCCAGCGAAGTCTATGCCCCGGTGAGCGGCGAAGTGATTGAAGTCAATAAAAAATTAGAAAACCAGCCCGAGCTTATCAATAAGTCTCCTCATACTGAGGGCTGGATGGTCGTACTCAGAATAGACACCCCCAAGGAATTGGACAATCTACTCACTGCGGCGGACTACGAAAAACATATCGGGGGCAAATAACAAAAAATATGTTTGAGTATATTCCCAACACACCGGAAGACCAGCGCGAGATGCTGGCCGCGATCGGCTTGTCTTCCCTCGAAGAGTTGTTCGCCGACATTCCTCGACGCGTTTTGGATAAATTCGAAAAAGTCGGCCTTGAGCCGATGAGCGAACTCGAAGCCAAACGCCTGCTCGGTTCAATCGCTCACGAGAGCCTCAACCCCGACGAATATGTGAGTTTTTTGGGGGGCGGCGTCTACGATCATTACATCCCAAGCGTCGTCGGCCATCTTATACAGCGCTCTGAGTTCTTCACGACCTACACGCCCTACCAAGCCGAGCTGAGCCAAGGAACACTCACCTGGATGTTCGAGTTCCAGACGATGATCTGCGAACTGACGGGGATGGAAGTCGCTAACGCTTCGCTCTACGACGGCGGCTCGGCTCTGGCCGAAGCGATGCTCATGGCCAAGAACGTCACGGAGAATAAAAAATTTCTCGTTGCTCGGAGTCTCAATCCCAACTATCGCTCGGTGCTCGACACTTACGCGTGGGGGGCTGACCTAGAGATTGAAGAAATTCTGTTCGGCGAAGATGGGCGCATCGACCAAGAATTTATTCGTCAGAATCTCCAAGGGTTGGGCGGGGTGATCGTCCAGAACCCAAACTTCTTCGGCGTCATCGAAGACCTTTCACGGATCAAACAGATGATCGGCAACGCGATGTTGATCGTGAGCGCCAATCCGATTTCTCTGGGCGTGCTCGCGCCGCCGGGCACGTACGGAACGGATATTTACGTGGGTGAAGGGCAAACGCTCGGCGTCCCGATGAGCTTCGGCGGACCATTGCTTGGACTGTTCTCAACGCGGATGAGTTATGTACGAAAAATGCCGGGGCGACTGTCTGGCCGCACGGTCGATACGGAGGGCAAGACGGGCTACGTGATGGCGTTGCAAACCAGAGAGCAACACATTCGCCGCGACAAAGCAACCAGCAACATCTGCACCAATCAAGCGCTCTGCGCGCTCATGGCGACAATTTATATGTCTCTCTTGGGGAGGCGCAGGATCAGACAGCTCGCCGAACTCAATCTACAAAAGGCACATTATTTGGCAGCGAAGCTCTCTCGAGCTAAGGGTTTTAAGGTCAAATTCGCAAGCCCCTTCTTCAATGAGTTCGTGATCGAGACGCGCAAGAAGCCGTCGAGTCTTTTGAAGAAAGCCCAGAAAGAAGGGTTCTTGGGCGGTATTGACTTAGAACCCTTTGGTTTGCTCGACGGGAATAATATCTTGCTCGCGGTCACTGAGAAGCGCACCAAAGAAGAGATGGATCGGTTTGTGAAGGTGCTTACACATTAAAAACGTTATCGAAACCGCCAAGGCGCCAAGAACGCCAAGAAATTCGATGTTGGCTTTTGGAGATTCGCTGCTAACTAACAGCCAAAAGCGAAAAGCCAATAGCCGTTCTCTGTGCCCTTGGCGTCTTGGCGGTTAATTGATGAATTTTGAGGAGGTTTTCTCGTGTCCACGATTTTCGAGATCGGCGCCGAAGGCCGTCACGGCCTACGTCTGCCCGAATTGGATTTTGACGAAAAGCCCATCGAAGAACTGCTCTCCCCCGAACTCATTCGCAAAGAAGACCCCAAATTGCCCGAGGTCTCTCAGATCGAGGTCGTTCGGCATTACACAAAACTTTCCAAGATGAACTACGGCGTCGACGACGGGATTTATCCTTTGGGCAGCTGCACCATGAAGTATAATCCGCGCATCAACGAAGAGACCGCTCGCTTGCCTCAATTTGCTTACGCCCACCCTTTTCAAAGTGAAGAATTTTCCCAAGGATGTCTCCAATTGATGCACGAACTGAGCCAAATCTTGTGTAAGATCGCCGGACTTGACGCGATCACGCTCCAGCCGGTCGCGGGCGCGCACGGCGAGCTCACCGGCATGCTTCTTATCAAAAAGTATTTTGAGAAGCGCGGAGAACTGCAAAAGCGCAAGAAGATTCTATTGCCCGATTCAGCGCACGGCACAAACCCGGCATCTGCTGCGGCTCTCGGCTTTGAGGTCGTCGAACTGAAATCCAACGAGCGCGGCCTGGTTGATTTGGAAGCGCTCAAAGCTCAAGTAGATGAGACCGTCGCCGGGTTGATGATTACGAACCCGAACACCCTTGGTCTTTTCGAAGAAGATATTTTGCACATCACCGAGACGATCCATGACGTCGGCGGCTTCGTCTATTACGACGGTGCCAATCTCAACGCAATTGTAGGACGAGCGCGGCCCGGCGACATGGGCGTCGACATCATGCACTATAATTTGCACAAAACGTTCACGACGCCGCACGGCGGTGGTGGCCCCGGCGCTGGTCCGATCGCTGTCGTAAAAACGCTCGCGCCCTATCTGCCCGTGCCTCTCATTAACAAAAGCAAAAAGGGTGACGAATACTTTTTCGATTGCGCGCGCCCCGATTCGATTGGAAAGATTCACTCGTTCTACGGAAATTTTGGGATGCTCGTGCGCGCGTACACTTACATTCGCATCATGGGCGACGAAGGACTCAGAGCCATCAGCACCAACGCCGTACTCAACGCGAACTATATGCTCCATCGGTTGAAGAGCGTCTACAAAGCGCCCTTCGACCGAGTTTGTAAGCACGAGTTCGTCATCACGAGCAAAGGGATGAACGAGCATCTGCGCACGCTCGACATCGCGAAGAGATTGATTGACTTTGGCGTGCACCCCTCATCGATCTATTTCCCATTGATTGTGCCGGAAGTGATGATGGTTGAGCCGACAGAGACGGTCAGCAAAAAAGAGATGGATTATTTCGTTGACGCACTGCTTCAGATTGCCAAAGAAATGAAGGAGAACCCTGAGATTCTGAAGAGCGCGCCGCATGTGACTCCCGTAAAGCGCCTGGACGACGTGCGGGCGGCGCGAGAGCCCGTCCTACGAGCGTAGAGATTTTCATTGATGACTGGGCGAGGACGGTTCTTGTCGGGTCATGTTGCTCGGGTTGTAGGGTGAGTCGAGCAACGCTTCGCTCATACGCCGATGGATGCGAACCCAGGCCAAGACCACCAGAATCAAGAGCCCGATGGCTCCGAGCACGGCCAGAAGTTCGTTCCCCGTTAACTCGAAGCTGGCTAAGAAATTGAAGAGCCCGTGCAGCGCCATGGCTCCGAAGAGTCCGTTACGGATAAGTCGATTGGCAGAAGCCGCGTCTTGCATAAATTTAGCCCGGCCCAAGGCTCCTCCCCAGATGCTGGAGAAGAGGACGTGTCCGGGCACCGAAAGCAGGGCGCGAAGAATAAAGGCGATCTCTAGCCCTGTCCAGCCCCCCTCACGGATGGCGAAGAGTAAGTAGCCAACATTCTCGATCGAGGCAAATCCTAAAGCGGCCGCCGCGGCGTATACGATGCCATCCATCGGCTCGTCAAACTCGGCGTCACGGTAGATCGTCCTTCGCACGCAGAGGTATTTGGCATATTCTTCGACTACGGGAGCGATGACGGCAATCAAGACCACCTGCCCCAACGCCGCGAAGAGCCAAGAGAAAGCTACTTCTACGATCGCGGCGGGGATCGCGATCAGCAAACCAAAGAAGAAAGTCCGAATGACCAAGGATTGGGGCTCTGGTTCGAGCTTGTCGCGATGATAAAAGTACCAGAGCCAAAAAGCGCCCGGCGCGAACCCCAGCAAGAGAATCGGCAAAATGGTCATAAACTCCCCACTCTCGTGCAATTGGGTCTATTATAGCTGAAAATTTCGCAAAAGAGAACACGTGTAGGGGCGCAGCACGCTGCGCCCCTACGACCGACATCCGGTTATCCCAAAAAGAAGAAGCACCGAGGAGTTAACCCCGGTGCTTCGCTGTCTTCTGTTTTAGGTTGCTTCTTGGTTAGTTCTGCAAGAAGGCCACGATGTTCATCATGACAGCATCCGTAAAGTAGATCTGGAACCACGGGGAGAAGTTATCCTCCGGGCCATGAGCCTGCAAGACTTCCAGCGCCGCAGCGACCGTAACTTCTTGCGGGAACTGGATCATGCCGACGACCTTGTTGCTGTCGTCATACAGAGCCACATACATCTTACCACCCGCAGTATAGGGCTCACCCTGCAAAGTGGCTGGGAAGAGCTTATCATTGATCTTGATCAAGCCCAGAGGGGCAATCAACGCGCCGTTGCCGCGGATAATCCCCTGGATCCGGCTGGAACGAAGGACGGCCGTATCCGGCAGATAGAGCTTGACTGCCGGCTTAAAGAAGACAAACGACACCGGAGTACTTGGGTTCATCAAAACGTTCTTGCGATCGAGCGGAAGCATTCGTGTAATTTGCGTATCGCGCTCCTCTTGAGAGAATTTATCGACCAGCGCCTGGAACTCACTGCTTCCAGGGGCGATAACCTTGACCTCTGACAAGATTTGCGTGGCCGCTCTGTAGAGATAATCTTCGGGGAAAACAGGAGAATTCTGCTGCGACTGTCCATTTTGTGCCAACGCCACCTGCCCAACGGCTCCGACCATCAACACGGCCAACGCTGTCCATACTGCCCATGTCTTGAGACTGAACATTATGTACCGCCTCCTCAGTTGTGATTTGGGTTGTCAATTTTTAAGCTACAAACGTTCCGAGCCTTTCCGTCCACGTCCAAAGTATATGTGAGCCTAAGTGGAAAAACTGTGGAAATCGGGTGAATTATACTGTTTTGCATTGATCATGTCGTGATAGATGGGCGAAAAATGCTGATCTGGTAACGCCAGCCTTCGGACATTCAGAAGGCAAAACAGTATTACACGTGAATAAGCGCTTTTGCGCCCCTGTCCGTTCCCACCGGCTCATCTTACTTTTCATCTCTATCCTCTTTCTTGCTCTCTGTGACTACTACGATTTTCAGTTACTGGTAGCCGACCCGGAGATGATTCCCGGAAAGAGCACGAATGCGCTCAAGCACGCCGAATGGCCTTGATCATCGCTTGCGACCAATACGAAGGGGGTATCAAACACGGGCACATTGGCGTGCCCGGCCGCTCCTTCGCCGACAAAGCCGAAGCCGATTCGTCCTAAACTCAGCAATTGAAAACGCAAAGGTCGCTTGGCGGGCTCCAACGATTCAACGGTTAAAACCCCCAACCGACCGCCGTCTTTTATGGCTAACGTCGGCTGCCCAGAACTCGGCGAAGTGATGATCGTCGCTCCACTGCCGACGGTGACATCGACGGCCACGGCCCTGCCCATCACTGGACAGCCCGCGAATGTCACAAAAAATGGCGGGAAGAAGAACGGTGGAAAGAGGAACGGGAATGGGATCACGAACGCGACTTGGAAAAAAATCTCAAAGGGGAAGAAAATGGGCAAGAAACCAAATCCGAGAATTAAGGGGTCTGAAATCACAATAAACGCAACGACATTGCCGTTCGAGATGTTGATCAGCACAATGACGAACGACCCCTTCATGGCGGCGACGCCGTACTTGCCCGCCGGTAGCGCCACTCCGCCAAGAGCCCCCGCACGCGTCAGCTCGACGGTGCCTACTAAGAGCGTCTTGCCATTGGCGACGACTTCGGTTTTCAAGTCTGTGTTTTTGTATTCGGGTGAGATCGAGACCGTCATCGCTTGGCCGGCTTGGGTTGACTGCGGCGCGGCCGATTCGGTCGTCATCGCCTGGAGCTTGTGTGCCAGTTCTGTCGAAGAAACTCCGAGCGTCTGATAGAAGCGGGTCTCGTAGGACGCAAAAAGTGGGTCGCCCGGCAAGATCGTCTGAGATTGCTGCGCGACGGTCTGCACTGAGAGCGTTGATTGAGCGTGGCTCAGAAGAGGCCCTGAAGCAAACCCGAAGAGTATTCCGACGAGAGTGATGATCCCGATTTTTCGCAACATGCATTCCTCCCCTAAAAACTCTAGTTCAATAGTTTAGAAAAACGCCGCTTGAAAAGATATACCCATGAACGTATGGAAAAGTTTCAGGGGGAGTGGCTCATTAAGAACGTCGATCAAACTATAGGGGCGATCCTTGTGATCACCCCTTCCAAAGGACAAATACAAGATTCGCCCCTACGCTTTGTCGGGCCTTTTGTCAGAAAATTGAGAAAAGTGCCAACTACTGCACGTCGACGATGGTGTAGGAACGCAGGCCTCCCGGCGTCTGGACCTGCACGGTCTCGCCCCGTTTACATCCCAAGAGTGCCTTGCCGACGGGGGAAGCCGTCGAGATCAAGTCAGCCTCGGGGTCGGCTTCGGCGGGGCCGACGAGTTTGTACTGAAAACGCGCCCCGGCGCTGGAGTCTTCGATCGTGACGAGCGAGCCATAGCCAACTTGCCCGGACGTGGACGTTTTTTCGTCGATGACGAAAGCACGAGCTAGCTTGGCTTCTAGATCACGAATGCTGGCCTCTAAAAAACCTTGTTTTTCTTTGGCTGAATGATACTCAGCGTTTTCTTTGAGGTCGCCGTAAGCGCGGGCCTTGGCGATCATCGCGGCGATTTTAGGCCGCTCGGACTCCAATCGGGCGAGATCTTCGCGGATCTGTTCATACCCTTCCGCCGTCATCGGAATGCGCTCGCTCATCGAATCCTCCTGAGAGTTATGAATGTTTTCAACCCCATTGTAGAAGAGACCCGAAAACCGTGCAAGCGCAATGAATATAGTTTGGGGCGCAGGAGAATACTCCACAGCCTCTGGGAGTCTCGATTCTTGCCTGCACCCCACTTTCCCTCTCTATCCCTCTTCCCCGCGGGGTTTCGCTAATCTTTGCGTGCAGTCCCTTCGCGCTTTGCTCCGTTTTATCAGTTGAGTGAAAAAATTGAACCGCCTGAGCCCTCACACTCCTTAGGAATCCAGGAGTCCCGTGGCAACCCGGCGGTCTGTCGGACAGATCCGTGGTTTTGCGCCCCTGCCTTGCGACAGGTTTGCCCTTGCACGGACATCTCGTACTCAAAAGAATTGACTGGTCTTTTTCGACCTCCACGTTAATTATAAAGCGTAGACAAAATTTTTGTCAAGTACGGAAACAAAAAGAAGGACAGCTCTCACGGTAGAGAACTGCCCTTCGTTCGGATTTGCTTAATGGTTGAGCTATGCGTTAGTTATTGCTCGCCGTGCCCGTGATCGTGAAGAAGTTGGTCGTCGCGTTCACGCAGCCCGTCTTGCCGCCGCCGTCGACCCTCAAGACGAAAGAGGACCCGACCGGCAGGGCAATCAACCCACTCGACGCGGGGAAGATCGAACCGAAGCGCAAGAGCGAGCCCGTCACGAGTTGGAAGCTCAAGCCTGGTCCGAGCGACTGGATTCTGATCAACACCCCGCTCAAGCTGAGGCCCACTTCTTGGACGATGAAGGCCGTCGTCGCCACCAGCGTGTCATTGGGACCACCGATCGGAACGTTGATCGGAGTGACAAAGGGCAACGCGGGACAGCCGACTGTCGGGAAGGGGAACGGGAAGGGGAACGGGAATCCCGGCACCACGATCGTAATCTGAATGATGATCTGGAAGACGAAGATCGGGCTAAAGACCGGGAAGAAGATCGGGAAGAAACTGACCGTCGGGAAGAAGAAGAAAGCCACTACGCTTCCCGTGTTGAAGTTAATCAACACGATCACAAAGCCGCCGAATTGAGCTCCAGCCGAGGCTCTGTGTAGCGTGAATCCTCCGGCGGTGCTCGCCATCACGCCCACGCCATAGGTGCCCGCGCTAAGCGGCAGCCCGCCGACTGTGGTGTTGGTCGGAAGCGTAATCGTTCCTAAGAGTAAAGTCTGGCCCTGTTGGAGCACAGCCTGGTTCAGGTTGATATTCTGCATTTCGGGGAAGATCGAGAACTGCGCGCCTTGCGTCGGCTGCGGCACGATGCCCTGAGGTGCTGTACCCAGAGCGGCCTGCAGGCGCGCCGCAATGCCCTGCTGGTTCTGTCCTAAGCTGGCGTAGAACTGAACCGCTAAGGCGGCAAAGCGCGGATCGCTCGGCGTGATCGTTTGGGCTTGGGCGGCGATCTGGGCCGTCGGGTCCTGCGGGTTGATCGGCGGCTGCTGCGCGCAGACCAAGGTCGCCGAGAGACGACGCTGCTCACCCGGAGCGAGCACGATATTCGCGAAGAAATCTTGACAATTAGGCGCACGGAGCAAGATCTGATAAGCCCCGGCGGCTAGTAAGAAAGAGGCCGGTGTTGCACCACGCGCTTGGCCGTTCAAGAAAACTTGAGCGCCGCTCGGGTTCGACTCAATCAACAAGAACGCTGTACCCATGATCGGGGGCTGTTGACCGCCGACCTGGAAGCTGGTGAACGAGACGGCAGATTTTGCTGTGGGCACAAGCCCTTGAATCGCGCCTTGAATTCGCCCTTGAGCTTGTTGCGGGTTGCCGAGCGACGCGAACGGGTTGGCCTGACTGAAGACGGCTTGAAGATTGAGAGGTTCTGTGGAAGCGATGGCGTACTCAAACTCTGTACCCGCTGGAGGAGTTACTCTCAGGTCGTAGCCAGGCTTGTCCGGAAGAGCATAAGGGCCTGCGGGAATCTGATTGTTCGTCGAGAAGGCATTCGGGAAGATCAGGGTGACGCTATTGGCCGGGTCGACATCGACGATGTAGAGAAATGCATTTTGGTTGACTGTTCCGTTGATGCGTACGTTTTCTCCAATTTGATAAGCATTCTTATCTGTCGCGATGGTGACAGCGAGGTCGGACGGTTGGACGACGATGCCCAAGGGGGCATTCTGTGCTCCGGCAAAGGAGACAGTCACCCCAACTAACAAGAGTAGCGCCAGAATCGCCCGTAACGGGCGGAAACCACTGAACATAGGTTAATCCCTCCTCAGGATTGTTTGGAATCTGTAGGTCTCACGATCGCCGTAATATACCCTCGGTCCGCGAAAAAAGTTTCAGATTTCTTCCCTTACGATCGAATTCTACCCGATCAGATCGGGGATTGCATATTCCCCTAAAAACGTAGGGATGCAGCATGCTGCATCCCTACAGGATGTGATTCTGTCTCTTGCTCTATCGCTAGTTATGCGAAGCTTGTCCGCTGATCGTGGTCGGGCTTCGGGTGGCGTTCACGCAGCCCGTCACGCCTCCACCGTCTACCCGCATGACGAAGCTGGTGGAGATGACGTCAAACGTCACGCTCCCGCCGGGGAAGACGGTCACAAAGCGCGAGGAGAAGTTCCCCATTGCCTGAACGCTCAGGGCTGGACCATACGATTGCACTGTCACGAGTGCCCCTCCACCTCCGCCAAACCCCGTCTCGCTGATCGTGAACGCCGCGGTCGTCAAGATCGTGTCTGGCGGCCCTCCGACCGTGACCGTGAAGGGCGTCACGACGGGCAGCGGCGGACACGCAAAGACCGGGCCTGGACCCGGGAACGGGAAAGGGAAAAAGGGGAAGAAGAACGGGAACGGGAAGATAAACTGGATGAAGATCTGGAAGACGAAGATCGGGCTAAAGAACGGGAAGAAGAATGGGAAGAACGTTACGGTCGGGAAGAAGATGAAGAAATTAATGTGCCCTGTGAAGCCGATAATCACGATCACGAATCCCCCGAACGTCCCGGAGGAGGTGCTGTCCGTCATGAGCCCTGCGGCTCCCGAGCTCATGACCGCGACGCCGTAATTGCCAGCGGGGAGCGGGACGCCGCCAATCGTGCCGTTCGAGGAGAGACTCACTGTTCCCAAGAGCATGGTTTGACCCTGCTGGAGTACAACTTGATTGAGGTCAACGCTCTGGGCCTCGGGCAGGATGGAGAAATTAACTCCTCCTGTGGATTGAGCCTGAGCTCCCTCGTGTGATTCCGAAGCCGAATACGCTGCTTGCAATCGAGCGGCCAACGCTTGTTCGTCCATATTCATGGAAGCTAAGAACTGGGCGGACAAAGCGCCAAAGCGCGGGTCGCTCGGCAGAATGGCTTGGCCTTGGGCGGCCACTTGTGCGACCGGGCTCTGCTGGGGTTGCGTCGGGGGCATCGGCGGGAAGCCGGGCGGCTGCACATTGGTGCAGGCTAAAGTCGCTTGGACGCGGCGCTGCTCACCTGCATTCAAGGTGAGCGACATCGTAAAGTCTTGGCAGTTCGCGCGGCGCAATAAGAGGCTGTGCGCGCCCGCCGCAACGTTTAAGACGTTCGGCGTGTTCCCGCGGAATTGACTATCTAAGAAGATCTGCGCTCCATCCGGGTTAGAATCGAGGAGCAAGAGCGCGTTGTTATTGGAGGTACAGCTGAGCCGAGCTGAAATCGTTCTCTTCTCGCCCGCTTGCAAGAAGAGCACCATGATAAAGTCGCGGCAGCCGCTATGGCGTACGATGACTTGATGGTTCCCGGCGGCCACGGTCACCGAGACAGGCGTGACGCCCTTGGACATGCCATCCACAAAGACTTGGGATTGATTAGGATCGGAATCGACGACTAGAGTGGCGGAGTTTTGCCCGAAAGCCACAACTCCATAGACTAACGCACTCGCGAAAATCAAAAACGTCAGGACGATCCGGAGTGACTTGGAGCTACTAAACATACAGCACCCCTCCTCTGAGGTTTTGGTATGTGCTCACATTCCCAATCCAGCAGCTCCTAAGCGTACCAAAATTCATTTGGCTTGAGATTTATATACTTACCCCTGTGGGAGCAAAAAAGTTTCACCCACCTAGATTTCCCCCCAGTGACCCCCGACGTGCACGTCGACTTTCAACGGGACACGCAACGTGGACACAGCTTCCATCGTCTGTTGAATGTGTTCGGCCGCTCCGTGAGCATCCTTCGCGTCGGCCTCAAAGATGAGTTCGTCGTGAACCTGCAGAAGCATCCGCGCTCTTATTTTACTCGAACGAATGAGCTCATGCACGCGGAGCATGGCGAGCTTCATTAAGTCAGCGGCCGTGCCTTGGATGCCAAAATTAATCGCTTCACGTTCGGTGCGTCCCCGCACGTCAGAGAAATAACGACGGCGGCCCCTCAACGTTTCTAAAAAACCCTTCTCTTCGGCTTCTTTTACTATACGCTCCATGTAGGCTTTGACGCCGGGATAGTTCGTAAAATAATTTTTCACAAACTGATCGGCCTCCGAACGGCTGATCCCGACACGCTGCGCGAGCCCGAAGCTGGTCATCCCGTAAGAGAGCCCGAAATTAATCGTTTTGGCGATGCGCCGCTCGCGTGAACCGACTTGATCTAAGAGCAGATTGAAGATCGTTGCAGCCGTGCGCACGTGCACGTCCTCATCGCGTTCGAACGCGGCGATGAGTCCGGGGTCTTGCGAGATGTGGGCCAGCACGCGCAGTTCGATCTGAGAATAGTCCGCGCCGATCAAGAGCTTACCCGGCGGCGCGATAAATGCTTTACGAATCTGGCCACCCAGCTCGGTGCGAATGGGGATGTTCTGCAAGTTCGGGTCGCTCGCGCTGAGGCGGCCGGTCGTCGCGATACTTTGATTAAAATTTGTGTGCACGCGTCCAGTCTCAGGGTGAACGTACTCGGGCAACTTATAGATATAAGTATTCAATAACTTTTCTAGCTCACGAGAAACGAGAAGCTTTTCGGGTAATGGATGCAAAGTTATTAAATCTTGCAGAACCGATGCGTCGGTCGACGGGCCGGTCTTCGTTTTCTTGTGTACGGGCAGTTTTAGCTTCTCAAACAAAATATGTGCGACTTGCTTGGGCGAGTTTGGGTTAAACTCTTCGCCCGCCAAATGAAAAATATCTTGCTGTAATTGTTTTAGCAAAACTTCAAGCTCTTTGGCTTGTTCGCGCAACACTTCTTTGTCGACCAAAATCCCGTTGCGCTCCATCTCTACGAGCACGCCAATCAATGGAAGTTCAATCTCGTTATAGAGCTTTTCAAGGTTACGTTCTTGGAGCAACGGGAGAAGTTTCTCACGAAGTCTGATAACGACTTCAGCATCCATGCAGGAGTACTCGGCGGCGCGATCCACTTCGACTTCGTTCATGCGCTCGCGGCCCAACTCTTCAAAATCCATCACGCCATGATCGAGATAGCGCTTGGACAGCTCATCCAAATCTTTGCGGCTCTCCGGGTCGATCAAGTACGCCGCGAGCATCGTATCGAATGAGATGTGTTTCAGCTCAACGCCGTAACGTTTCAGCACTTTCGCGTCATACTTAAGATTCTGTCCGATGATCGGCTTGCTCTCCAAAACTGGCTTCAAGAGAGTGATCACATAGCTACGAGAGAGTTGCTCGGGCGCTCCCAGATAATCGTGTCCTACGGGAATATAAAAGGCTTCACCCGGCTGAACAGCGCAGGAGACTCCGACCAGCTCGGCGCGCATCGAGTCTGGGCTCGTCGTCTCGGTGTCGAGAGAAACCATTGGCGCCGTTTCGAGTTTTTTCAGTAACTCATCGAGTTGTTCTCTTTTGAGAACGATATGAGACTGAATCTTGGGTCGTGGCGGGGGAGCCTCGCTGGTCACGAGGCCCAAATCTTTCAGTATGGAACGAAACTCGAACTCCTCGAAGAGCGCCTTGAGTTTTTCAGAATTTGGTGAGCGCAGCTCACATTGATCAATCCGAGCTTGTATTCCATCTGTATGGAGTTGAACGAGCTCCCGACTCAGTAGCGCTTGCTCTCGATACGTTTTCAAATTCTCGTTCAATTTTTTCGTTTTCACTCGGTCAGCGTTGGCTAAGATATTGTCGAGCGAGCCGAATTCATTCAAGAGCTGCTGCGCTGTCTTCTCGCCGATGCCGGGCACGCCCGGCACGTTGTCCACGCTGTCGCCGGTGAGCGAGAGAAAGTCAATAATTTTTGCGGGCGGGATGCCCATATATTCTTCGACTCCTTTGACGTCGAGCAAACGAAGGTCTCTCGCGGGATCGCGTCCGGGTCTTGCCACGTACACGTTCTCGTCGACGAGCTGCATCAGGTCTTTGTCGCCCGTCACGATCACCACACCGAGCTTTTGCGCTTTTGCTTGTTGCGTGAGCGCGGCGATCACATCATCGGCTTCGTAGCCTTGCTGTTCGGCCCTAGGCAACCCGAAGGCGTCAACCACTTCTTTGATACGCGGGACTTGCACTACCAAAGCTTCGTCCATCGAGGGGCGATGCGCTTTGTAGGCTTCAAATTTTTCGTGACGAAAATTTTTTCCCCGGCTGTCAAAACAGATGGCAACATATTTTGAGGGGAATTCTTTTAAGATTCGCATCAAGATGCGCGTGACGCCGAAGATCGCGCCTGTGGGAAAGCCTTGGCTGTTCAAGAGATCTTTGAAGACGTGATAGGCCGGATAGATGATCGAGCCGGCATCTACTAATAAGAGTCTCTTCTCATCGCGCCATTGATTTTGTGCTTGCTCCATTGAGTCCTGCCTCCAGGACGTAGCACCAGGCGATCGCGAGCGCGTCGGCCGCGTCATCGGGTCTCGGAATTTCTTTAAGTTTTAATCTTTGTTGCATCATCCGTTGGACTTGCGGTTTCTTCGCGCGACCGTAGCCCGTGATGCGATGCTTCACTTGCAGAGGCGTGTAAATCTTCACGGGCAACTCGTGCGCGGCGAGCAAGATCACGCCGCGCGCCTGCGCGACGTCGATCGCCGTCGTTCGATTTTGATTAAAGATGAGCGTCTCGATCGCTATGGTGTCGGGCTTCAGTTCGCCAATCAACGCCCGCAGCTCCGTGTAGAGAGTGTGCAAGCGCGTGGACAACTCTTCACCGGCCGGCGTAGTTATGACTCCGGCTTCCATGATCGTGAAATTTGTGAAGCTTCCGGGCTTCCACTCGATGACCGCGTAGCCGGTTGTCGCTAAGCCTGGATCGACTCCAAGCACACGCATTTCTTTCTCCTCTACTCTATCACCCTGAGCCAAAGGCTGAAGATTCTTCGCTGCGCTCAGAATGACAACTGGAATTTTACTCTAAAAACGTCGATTGCTTCAGTTGAGCAATTTCTTGAGCACTTTGAGCCGAGGATCGCCATCGTCTTCCTTGGGGCAAACGCAGGGGCCTTCGTTCAAGTCGTGCCCGCAGTGATGGCATAGCCCTTTGCAATCAGGCTTGCACAAGGGTTTTACCTCCAGCTCGCTCACGATGAGACCGATCATATACGGGAGCAAGTCGATCTCATTCGCTCCCGTGGGATAGGTGAACGCATCTTCTTCGAGCGAAGGGATTTCAGATTTTTCCGGCTCGAACTCCAGCAGCTCGTATTGCGCGGTGATGGGCGAGGTCAATTCTTTCAAACAGCGGCTGCACTCGTCGATCACGGTCGCGCGCACGTCGACTGAAGAAAGTTCGATCGTGCCATCTTTCTGGTAGACAGCCTTGGCTTTGAGAAAGATGGGGTCTTTCAGGGGTAGTTCGCGTCCCAGGTATGAAATATGTTTTGGTTCTGTCCTGCCCTCGACGGGCACGGCTCGCCCCGGCATTGCTTTTAGTTCTTTGACCTTGAGTAACAGCATAACAATCACCCTATCTTAAGGGCTAAGCGCCCTGTATCGTCATAGTACTTGCCAGAGCAGTTTTTTCGTGATGCGTTTGCGCCCGATTCGGGAAGGAAACCCACTCACTATGCGAGCGACGTAATGGCTCCTCTTGCTCTTCTGCAGATGGTTTCATAAAAATCTCTTTCCTTGCTGCAGATATCTTAAGCCTGACATTTTTAATTATACACCAAGAGCGTAGCTTTTTCTGTCAATCATTGACGGCTCGCGAGTATCACTCCGGCGATGAGCAAGAGCAAGCCGATCGCACGAGTCGGCGTGATCGGATTGGACGCAAACCCAAAGAGCCCCCACTGATCGACGACGGCAGCCATGACAAGTTGAGCCGCAAGAATCGCCGCGAACCCTACAGATGTCCCAATCTTCGTGAGCACGAAGGGAATCGAGAGAACGATGAAGACCCCGAGCGCTCCCCCGAGATACGCGTACCACGGAGCCTGTGACCATTTGGACCAATCGCCTCGCCCGAATCCCAGCAACAGGACGATCAAGATCAACGTAATGCCAACTAAGTGAATGGCAAATCCCATCTCGGCTGAGCCGATATGGCGCGAGAGCAGGGTGTTGAATGAGGCTTGTGTGGTGATCGCAAATCCAACGAGGGCAGCCAATAAGATTGGCCAATACTGTTCAAGCATTGTGAAATCTCCTCAGTCGATAAAATAATGCAGTGTACACCAATTTCGTTCAAGCGCGAAACAATTTTGCGGAAGCGGCTCGGTGCTTGCGCACAATTCTTTCAACGTCGAATGTTAGCAGCTCATGATTCTTGATGACAACTTTTCCATTCACAATCAGAGTATGCACAGAGGTCGGCCCGCAGAGCACGAGTGTGCCCAGCGGATCGCATCCTCCGGAGTACCCCAGCTCTTCCAGATCAAACAGAGCTATGTCGGCAGCCATGCTTTCGGCAAGCGTGCCAACGTCTTCCCGGCCCAAACACTTTGCGCTCCCAATCGTTGCCAGCTCTATCGCTTCTTTCGCCAAGAGCGCGCTCGGCCCATGTACAACCCGTTGCAGTAAGAGCGCTTGCTTGACTTCAACGAGCATATTCGAAGAATCATTCGAGGCACTTCCGTCGACGGCTAGGCCGACATTCACTCCCTTTCGACGCATCTCTAAAACTTTCGCAACGCCGGAACCCAGGCGCATATTGGAGGTTGGGCAGTGCGCGACGCTCATGCCCGCTCGGCTCATCCGTTGAATTTCTTCAGAGTTAAAATAGATTCCGTGGGCGAGCCAGGTGTTCGGCCCGCTCCACTTCAGTTCTTCCAAGTATTCGAGTGGGCTACAACCAAATTTTTCTTCGCAAAATTTCTCTTCATCTTGCGTTTCAGCCAGATGCGTATGTAGACGAACGCTATGTTTTTTTGCGAGCGTCGCTGTCTCTCGCATCAGCTCTCTCGTCACGCTAAAGGGCGAGCAAGGAGCCAATGCGATACGCGTCATCGCTCCAAATAAAGCATCGTGATATTCTTTTATCAATCGTTCGGAGTCTTTCAAAATCTCGTCATCGGGTTGTGTGATTACGTCCGGAGGCAGCCCGCCCTTGCTCTTCCCCAGGCTCATGCTCCCACGACAGGGGTGAAAGCGAATCCCGATCTCACGAGCTGCTTCGATCTGAATGTCGATGCAACGCTGGAGTGAGCCAGAAAAAACATAATGATGATCTGTGGTCAACGTACAGCCGGAGAGCATCAACTCAGCCATGCCTGCGAGCGTCGCCCAGTAGATCGCGTCTTCGTCCATCTTGGCCCAGACGGGATAAAGTTTTATGAGCCAATCAAAGAGCCCGGAGTTCATCGCGGGTGCATAAGCGCGTGTTAGTGTTTGATACAAGTGATGGTGCGTGTTGATCAAGCCGGGGATGGCGATCTTGCCTCGACCATTGATGGTCTGATCTGCTTTCACATGAGGCAGTTCGCTCGCATACACTTTCGCGATGCGATTGCCGCGGATGAGAATGCTCGCTTTACGAACATACCCTTCGAGGGTCGAGAGATCGACCAGAGCATCCAAATCTTTGATGAGAAGGGTCTTTTCTTGCTTTGTTTGTTGAGATGTCTTCTGTCCCATATCACTTCTGTCTCTTCTTCAGAATGCTCACGAACGATCGTGAGCGCAATTCTTCCAAGGTCAAACTGGTCAGTGCGCCGGCTTCTTCTTCTGTAATGGCCCCACAGTTGATCGCGCGCAAGAAGTAGTTGAGCAGTCCTTGCCCTGTGGCGGCATCATCGAAGACATCTCCCACTAACGTCGCTTGCGCCGCTTTAGCCACAAAGTTTCGCAAGCGCTCAGAGGCGGCATCCAGATTTTCGAGAAAGAACGAGTAGACAGCAGTATAGCGCGTCGGTAGCTGCGCCGGATGCAAGTCCCAGCCTTGGTAGAACGCATTGATGAGCGAATGCCGAATGTGATCGTAATGCAGCTTCCAGGCTTGATGAACGACCGCGCGGTTCGCAGAAATTTGCTCCGGCGTCAGTGGCTTGCCCTCGCTTGCGCGATGCGGCGCGATGGGCATGATGTTCGTCGCGCCATCAGAAAGCCAAAGGCCCGTTCCCGCAAACGCGACCTTCATCATATGCTTGGCGAAATCGCAGGCGGGATGCATCATGTGTTGATACGCGGCAGTGATGCTATAGCTGGCTGTGTAATCGTACGTGCCGAAATGCGCGGCAACGCAGCGGCCCCGTGCGGCATCGAGTAGACGTGGCAAGTTCGTCTCTCCACGCTCATTGATGATCGCTTGTGTCGTCTCAATCATCATCTCCATCCGAAGCGTGTCTCGTGCAAGACCTGTTTGCTTCTCGAATAAGTCAAACAGATCAGCGAGCGCTGCGACCTGTTCGGGCATCACGACTTTCGGCAACGTGATGACAAAGTTCGCTGGCAGATGGCCGCTAGTCTGTTCGAGAAGCGCAGTCACGAAGAGATCGAGTGTGCGGATGCTGCGCGCTTTCAGCTCTTCAGTAAACGGCTTGATGCGGATGCCGATAAAAGGAGGCAGCGTATTTTCTCTCATTCCCTTAGCAACTTCACTGGCTGCGGCGACGGCGTGACCATCTTCTTCGGTATCAGGGCGATTGCCGTAGCCGTCTTCAAAATCAATGCGAAAATCCTCGACTGGTTCGCGATTCAATTTTTCTTGAACACGGGAGTAAACAGCATGGGCAAACCAAGCCGGATAGTTTTCGCGTTTCACAGTGTCAGGTGTTTTGCTCAGGCGCGTAGCCAGCTCTGAAATCTGTGAGGGTTTATCTGGCAAAGTTTCAGAGCCAGGAAGGTCCACGGCTTTTGCCAAGGTCACGAAATTGGGAGCGTATTCAGCAAATGCCTGGCGTGCCATTGCGCCGAGGCGTTGAGCGGTTCCTGACTTGAAAAGATGCGCGCCGCCGTAGACGGTGTGAACGGGCTGGCGGCGGCCGGATTCTCCCGGATAGCGTTGCGTGAAGGCCGTATTGGCTTGCTGCAAGCGTGCTGCAATTTTTTGTACTGAGCCGTGAGAAAGAGAAGTTTTCATAAGATGCCTCCGTGAGTCGAGTGCAATGGCTCTGCTCTGGGTGACGGCGTATAATATCACGCCCATGAAGGAATTGGCAAAGATTGACCGGACGCAGTTCAACATCTGTTAGACATTATCCGAAAAAAGCTAAGCTATGGAGGGAGAAGTATGAGAAAGAAAGTGTATCTGATATTAGCGGTCGCTGGTTTTGTGGTACCTTACTATTACTTTGTTTCGTTTTTGGTAGCGAACGGTCTTGATTTCAGGCTATTCTTCCAGCAGCTTTTCGCTACGCCGATCTCCACCTTCTTCGCCGCCGATTTACTCATTTCGTGCGTGGTGTTTGCTTTCTATCTGCGTCAGGAGGCCACCCGATACACCATCGGCAAGCGCTGGCTCTATCTCGTGGTGTTGCTGACGGTCGGGCTCTCGTGTGCCTTACCTCTCTTTCTCTACGTACGTGAGTCCAGGATCGAGAGCTTAGAAGGGGCAAAGAGTCACTAACTCCAAATCAGCTATGCCCTAGAATCGGATGCGGCTGATATGGCTCTTCTAAGTAAGCCACATCTTCTTTAGCCAGCGTAATCTCCAGGGCTGCTATCGCTTGTTCCAAATGTGTCATCTTGCTCGCTCCGATGATGGGAGAAGTCATCCACGGTTTGTGCAAGACCCAAGCCAATGCGATTTGGGCGGGCGCGACCTCGAGACGCTTCGCAAGACTGGCCACTCTATCCACGACGGCGAAATCGCCTTCTTGATAATACATGTGCTGAGCAATATCATCGCTCTTCGCTCGCGAGGTCTCCCCCCAGTCTTCGCGCGCCCGACTACCCGTCAGAAAGCCACGCGCAAGCGGACTCCAAGGCATCAGCCCGATTCCCTCGGCTCGGCATAATGGAATCATCTCCCGCTCTTCCTCGCGATAGACCAGGTTGTAATGATTCTGCATCGCAACGAAGCGTGTCCAGCGATGCAGGTCGGCTGTGTAAAGCGCTTTCGCGAATTGCCACGCGTACATGCTCGAAGCGCCAATGTAACGGGCTTTTCCCGACTTGACGATGTCGTGCAGTGCTTTCATCGTCTCGTCTATGGGGGTCTCGTAATCCCAGCGGTGGATCTGGTATAGATCGACGTAATCAGTGCCGAGGCGACGTAAGGACGCGTCGATTGCATCCATGATGTGCTTGCGCGAAAGCCCTCGATTGTTCGGGTCATTGCTCATGGGGTGGAACACTTTGGTCGCGATGATCACGTCCTCGCGGCGGGCAAAATCGCGAAGTGCACGTCCGGTGACCTCCTCGCTTGCGCCCTGGGAGTACATATCCGCCGTATCGAAAAAATTGATGCCCAGTTCGAGCGCCCGTTTGAAAAACAGTCGGCTCGCTGCTTCATCGAGCACCCACGGCCGCCATTTCGAGCTGCCATAGGTCATTGTCCCCAGGCAGATTCGTGAGACTTTCAGCCCAGTGCGACCCAGATTCACATATTGCATCGTCTTCCTCCTATTTGTTTTGTTTGGCGTTGTCTTGGTGATCTTGAGTTCGATCGTCTTCAGATTCTTCTTTTAGAGCGTACTCTAAGTCAAGCCTTATGTAAAGACTTCAATGGATCGCTTGTGAAGAAAAGACGTGCTTGACGAGGTCGGCGAACTTTAGGTAAGGTAGCGTGAAGAATAATACACCATGCGAGTCGCTATCATCTCAGATATACATGGTAACTGTGTTGCTTTTGATACGGTGCTTGCTGACCTGCGACGAGATCCGACTGACCAAATTGTATGCCTCGGCGACGCGGTTCAAGGCGGGCCTCAGCCAGCAGAAGTAGTCAGCCGCCTGCGCGCGCTGGCATGTCCGGTCATCATGGGAAACGCCGACGCATGGTTGCTGACCGGAGAAGAGACGGGCAAAGAACAGATTCCTCCTGAACGACGCCGCAAAATGGATGAGATCCGCGCATGGTCGCTCGCGCAGCTTTCAGCGGATGACCGTGCATTCATTGGCCGATTCCAGCCTACAGTGACCCTCCCATTGGATCAAGAGCACAGTCTGCTTTGCTTTCATGGTTCGCCGACCTCTTACGATGACATCATCCTTCCTCATACATCCGAAGAAGAATTTCAACGCTTTCTGGGATCATTCGCTTCACAGATACTCACAGGCGGGCATACGCATCTGCAACAGATACGGCGCATTGGGGACAGCTTCTTCTTTAATCCGGGCAGCGTCGGATTGACTTATAGTCACCAGCAGCCGAAAGATAATTTTCACGTTGACCCCTGGGCAGAGTATGCGGTTTTAACTGCGGATGATACAAGAGTCGGTTTAGAGTTGCGCCGCGTGCCCTTCAACGTCGCAGAGCTTATTCACGTGTACCACGAATGCGACAGGCCGTACGCGGATGAAATGATAGCCCAGTACTCACGCGATGCTTAGAGAGCCTAGGAATAAACGCATTCGGGGAGGAGACATCTCATGATGACAACTTACATAAAGACATTTCATGTCAGATGGGGCGACATGGATTTCAACGCCCACATGAGAAACACAGCGTATCTCGACATCTCTGCCGATGTGCGGATGATGTATTAGAGCCATCTCGTAATTGAGACTGGGAAGAGCGTAGGCCTTCGCCCCACATGGCTTTAGCCATTCCACAGCGCCGAGATCAAACAGAGGGCTCCCCAGATCGTGCCTACCGGCCGCTTCAACCGCCACCCGCGTAGCAGCTTAAAGTCCTTCAAATGCTTGATCCGATGCTCCACTTTCACCCGCAAGCGCGAGATCACCCGGTCGCGCTCTCGATCTTGTCCGGGTTCATGGCGTTTGGCCGGCCGAATTACTTCCGCTTTGGGGTAAGCTCGATCTCCATAGCAGGGCTGCACTGGTTTGGGATTTAGCGCCCAGATCGTCGCATCGGCGGTGGCAGCAACCCTCGGTTTAGTCACGGCGCTCCAGCGTCCTTCCACGCCTTCGAGAATCTGCACTTTGTAACCGTGTCGTTTATGTTTGGCGCTGTACAGCGGCTTCTGCGCTTCCCATCCGTGGGGGCGTCCGCTGGGGATGAGGGTCGTATCTACGATCTGGGCCGGGGACCAGCCCGGCAGAGGTGCAGGCGACACGAACCCCACTCGCTCGAACAACTTGAGCATCCGGCGCACAGTGCGTGAGACCGAGCTGTCGTCGACGCCGAAGGTCAACTCGATCCATTGCATCGGTTGAGCCGAGCGCAGGTAGACCAAACTGATGAGGATTGGTTGCCACAGAGGCCAGGTGCAAGGCCGGCCCCGTAAAGGCTGAGCTGCGAGCTCCGCTTCCACTTCTCTGACCAGTCGGTCAAAGCGCTGGCGAGTACAGCCGGTGGCATAAGCAAACAACTGCGCATCCGCATCTAGTTTTTCCCAGATCATGTCTCCATCTTACTCTATTTCCGAGATGGCTCTATTTCTCGGAACAAGGTTTCTCGATGAGAGAATTTGAGCGCCTTAAGATCGGCCCAGTGATCATACGGGACGAGCTTGACTACTTTCGTGAAATGCACTTGCTCGAGACGGTCAGCGTGAATCTCACTCTGGCTGGGTTGAGCGAGGATGCCTCACGCTTTTGCATACGCAATGAATTCTCCCGAGAAGACGGCAAACGAGTCGCCCGTGTCACCAGCACCGGAGGGTGGTTGGACTTAGCGACGCGCAAGTTGACGACGCCTCCAGAAAAATTGGCGGAAGTGCTTCATTCTTTGACCAAGAGTGAAGATTTCCAGACGCTCGATTCAAACCTGCGCAATCAGTAGTTAAAGAATTCAGTAGCTTTCTGGATGAAGCACTCATCAAGCTCAACAAAGGCGGAAGTTCACGCAACATTAGGCTACAATGAGTACACCTATGGACTCTACCGCTCTTCGCAAAAACATCACCAGCCGAGTGATCCGCCAGGGCGAACCTCTGCCGGAAGAGCACGAGTGGGAGAACTTTACGCCGGAGGAACGAATCAATGCCGTGTGGGAGTTGACCCTGCTGTGCCTTGCCTGGCAGAGGGACCAAGTCGATGAACCGCGACTTCAGAGATCTGTTAGCCGAATTCAACGCCCAGGGCGTTGAATATCTGGTGGTCGGCGCGCACGCGCTAGCTGCCCATGGGCATGTCCGTGCTACGAATGATCTCGATGTGTGGGTTCGACCTGACACGAAGAATGCGAGGCGAGTGCTCAAGGCGCTGCGGGCGTTTGGTGCCCCGTTGCACGACCTGACTGAAGCAGACCTGATTATCCCCGGCCTTATTTTCCAGATTGGCATGCCTCCTCTGCGTATCGATGTTCTGACTGCCATTGATGGAGTGGAGTTTGCGGAAGCCTGGTCCGCCCGGACATTGACCCAGTTTGCGGATCAAGCTGTGGCCGTGTTGTCCATGGAGCATTTGATCAAGAATAAGCGTGCCGCTGGGCGCACCCAGGACCTAGCTGATGTTGAAGAGTTGGAAGCCAGAGGTGGGAAGCGCAGGAAGAAGTAGGGCTGACACGGATGGGTGCCGTCCAACTAAGCCGCTGCACCCGACCATGGTCACGTTGCGGTTTGGGGGACGAGCATATCGGTATTGAAGAATTGCTGTCTGGACGAGGACGAAGGAAGCAACGCGTCTTTACAAGACAAAATCACCTGTGGTATACTCACTATAACAGCATCTGAAAGCCCGTGTGCAGCGAGCATACTTCGCGAAAGGCCTCATTATGTTAACCCGGGAAAAGATTGTAGAGCTACTCCGAGAAAACTACCCCTATCTTGTCTCCGAGTACGGTGTCAAAAGGATCGGCTTATTTGGCTCTTACGCCAAAGGACAGCCCGACGAAGCCAGCGACATTGACGTCGTGGTGGAGTTCGGACACCCGATCGGCCTCAGGTTTATTGAGTTTGCAGAATACCTTGAGCACTTGCTCGGCCGGAAGGTGGACGTGCTGACTCCCGCCGGCATCCAGGGAATTAGAGTAGCCCGAGTGGCCAAGGACATCTCAGAAAGCATCGTATATGTCTGAGCGAACGGATAGAGACTTTCTGAGCGACATCAAAGAAGCCATCCACCGGATAGAGGCTTACACTGGAGGGATGACGTATGAAGCCTTCCTGGCTGACATTAAGACTCAGGACGCGGTCATTCGTAATCTAGAGATCATCGGCGAAGCAACCAAGAACCTATCTGAAGAATTGCGAGCGAAGCATCCTGATATTCCTTGGAAGAGCATGGCCGGTGTGCGGGACCGGCTGATTCATCATTATTTTGGTGTTAATCTCGACATCGTATGGCAGGTTGTTACTTCGGAACTGCCTAAAGTGGCTCCGCAGTTGGCGAAAACCTCGGATGATGAGACATCTGAAGGGATCAACAGTTAACCAACGGTATAGCTGGTCCTGCTAATCGAATGCTTCTTCAAATAAAATGTTATCGTGCATAAAGGGAGGTATTCTTATTGTCAGACGAATGGGCTAATAAAGAATTCATAGATGAGAAATTTGAGGGTGCTGATTTCAATCGAAAACATTTTGAAGGTTGTCGGTTTGTGCGATGCAGTTTCCGACGGACTCCCATGAGCGAGCTGACCACTCATCGATGTTTGTTCTCCGAGTGCGATTTCAGCAATGCTAAATTAAACTCCTCCAATCACAAAGGCTCAGCGTTCACGAATTGCACATTCGCGGGAGCGAGACTGTTCAGTGCTCAATTTATCAGTTGCAAGATGACCGGATCTTCTTTTCTTCAAGCAGATTTAACAGCTTTATCCATCGTGACTGGAGATTGGTCGTACACGAACCTAAGACATAGCAGCCTGAAAGGTCTCGACCTCCAGCGCGTGCGATTCACCGAAGCCGATCTCTATGGGTGCGATTTAGAGAACGCTGACTTTCGAGAGGCGGATCTAACCAAAGCCAATCTCGCTCAAGCGGTTCTCAAGGGAGCCGATCTACGGGGCGCTATCATCGATGGGGTAGATTTCAGGAGCTTTGACCTTAAAGGTGTACGTTTGGATATTGCCCAAGCCATTCAAGTGGCGAGAGTGTACGGCGCTGAAGTTGAATGATGGTATGGCTGATCTGATTATCACTAGCAAAAGAGTCGTTACGCCTGAGAAGATTAGGCCGGCCTCGATTCACATTCGTGATGGATTGATCGCTGCCATCACTGAGCGCGGTGCAGTCTCTTCGGATGCCAAAGTGATAGATGTAAGCGATTCCGTCGTGATGCCCGGACTGGTGGATACGCACGTTCACGTTAACGAGCCGGGGCGAACCGACTGGGAAGGTTTTTCATCTGCAACGCGCGCCGCTGCTGCTGGAGGCGTTACAACATTGGTAGATATGCCGCTCAACAGCATTCCACCGACAACAGCGCTGTCGGGATTTCGGGAAAAACTTGCCGCTGCGCGCGGGCAATGCTGGGTGGATGTCGCGTTCTGGGGAGGAGTCGTGCCGGGCAATCTGAGAGAACTTCGGCCATTGATGGAAACGGGCGTGCGCGGCTTCAAATGTTTTCTCGTTCACTCCGGCGTCAATGAATTCCCCAATGTCAGCGAATCCGATCTTCGAAATGCTATGCCCATATTGGCAGAACTCAACACTGTACTACTCGTTCATGCGGAAGTCCCCGGATCGATTGAGCGCGCAGCCAAGGAGATTGCTAACAGCGATCCGAAACTGTATCACACATTTCTTAAATCACGCCCGCACGCGGCCGAAAACGAAGCGATTGCGATGATGATCCGCCTGAGTCGCGAGACCGGCGCGCGCGTTCACATCGTGCATCTTTCGTCGTCAGAGGCTTTGCCAATGTTGCGCGAAGCCAGAGCCGATGGCGTGCCTATTACAGTAGAGACTTGCCCACACTATCTAACATTTTCAGCCGAAGACGTGGCCGATGGCGCGACCGAATTCAAATGCTGCCCTCCGGTGCGCGAGCGCGAGAACCGTGAAAAGCTCTGGGAAGCACTGCGCGAGGGCGTGATCGATATGGTTGTCTCTGATCATTCGCCCTGCCCGCCACATCTGAAGTTGTGTGAGTCGGGCAATTTTATGAAAGCTTGGGGCGGTATTGCTTCGTTGCAATTTGGCTTGCCCGTGATGTGGACAGAGATGAAGGAGCGCGACCTCGAGCTTCGCCACCTAGCTGAGTGGATGTCACACAAACCCGCACAGCTCGCTGGCTTGCATCATCGCAAAGGAGCATTGAAGGTTGGCTACGATGCGGATTTAGTCATTTGGAATCCCGAAGCGACATTTCGTGTTGAGCCATCGATTATCCAGCACAAACACAAACTGACGCCGTATAATGGACGGACATTAAACGGGATAGTCGAAGCTGTATATGTGCGAGGACAAAAGGTGTACGATGATGGAAAATTTTCAGCGGAGCCGCTGGGGCAACTGCTGACACAATGAGGGAGAGAACTGATGGATTTCACTGAGCTCATTGATCTAGCTTCCGAGCGCTTGGGCGGCACAGTGCTCTATGCAAACGATGAGTTTTTTGCCCCGAAAGAAGACTTGTTGAAAACAAGCGCACCGGTCTTTATCGAGGGCAAATACACGGACAACGGCAAATGGATGGATGGCTGGGAGACGCGCCGCAAACGTGCGCTGAACCTGCATGAGCTCTATGACTGGTGCATCATCCGGCTCGGCCTGCCGGGCAGCATTCGCGGGGTCATCGTTGACACGAGTTTTTTCAAGGGCAATTACCCGTCGCATTGTTCGATCGAAGCCCGTACTCTTGAAGGCAACCCCGATGTGAAGCAACTGACGAGTGATACTGTTCCGTGGTCTGAGATCTTACCGAAATCGTCCTTGCAAGGTGATTCACGCAATTCGTTTGAGATCAAGCGCGCCGAGCGCGTCACACATTTGAAACTCAAAATCTATCCCGACGGAGGTGTGGCGCGGCTGCGCGCGTACGGTGAAGTCCTGCCGAACTGGGATCGCTTGATTCGGCGCGAGAGCGAAATCGATCTGGCTGCTGTGGAAAACGGCGGTCGGGTGATCGCGTGCAGTGACATGTTCTTCGGTCATCGCCACAATCTGATCATGCCGGACCGCGCCGCGAATATGAGCGACGGGTGGGAGACCAAACGCCGCCGTGGGCCGGGACATGATTGGAGCGTCATCCGACTTGGCAGACAGGGAACTATCCAGCGCATTGAAGTTGATACTTCTTGGTTCAAAGGAAATTTTCCAGAAAGCTGCTCTCTCGAAGCATGTGATATTCAAGGCCGCGAGCCAGAAGATTTTTCCAAGTTTGACTGGAAGGAAGTTCTGTCGCGCACGAAGCTGCAAGCACACACACGTCATTTTTTTGAAGACGAGATTATGAACATCGGCTCGGCGACTCATGTGCGGTTCAACATCTTTCCCGATGGCGGCGTGAGCCGATTGCGCATTTTCGGTAGGATCACCAAGAGTGGGGTTTGATGACCGGCATCGAACGTCTGAACAAAGCTTCAGGTAAAGCGGCTGAAGCGGATCTACTGGCTTGTTGCGGTTCACGCGCGTGGGCGCGGCAGATGGCTGAAGCTCGGCCGTTCAATGATCTGACAGATTTATTGAGGAAGGCACGACAAATTTGGTGGAGTCTAGATGCTCAGGACTGGTTGGAAGCCTTCGCCAGTCATCCCAAGATCGGCGAACGTAAAGCGGCGCGAGCTCAGTCAGCGCAAGCATCACACTGGTCCAAACAAGAGCAAGCTGGAATTCATACTGCCACGAGTGAGGCATTGATGTTACTCGCTGAAGCCAACCGCGCGTACGAAGAAAAATTCGATTATATTTTTATCGTTTGCGCTACAGGCAAAAGCAGCAAAGAGATGCTTTCAATGTGCCGCCAGCGATTGAGTAATGACCCCAAAGTGGAGCTGCGCATCGCGGCAGAAGAACAACGAAAAATCATGGAGATCAGACTGAAAAAACTTGTGGGAGCGATAGAATGAGATGAGCAAAATTACGACTCACGTTTTGGATGTTACCCAGGGCTGCCCGGCGCGCGGCGTGCCTGTCTTTCTTGAATTCGAGACTTCAGTGTTCGCCTGGAAAATGATCGGGAAGGGTGTGACCGATGAAGATGGACGGTTGAGAAACCTGCTGTCCTCAGACTACCCACTGCAACCGGGAAATTATAGGATCAGGTTCAATACTGGGGCTTACTTTTCGAACCAAAACATTCAAGGATTTTATCCGGAGGTTTCAGTGAGCTTCACAATTCGGGACGCGTCGCAGCACTATCACGTGCCGTTGCTCTTGAGTCCATTCGGCTATTCGACCTATCGAGGGAGTTAAAACTATGTCTGTGATTTTGGCGCACAGCAACTATGGCAAATCGTGCGTAAGATTGGTGAAGGTCGCACGGTACGAGGATCGTCATGATTTGCAGGACATCTCAGTTAACGTCGCGTTCGAGGGGGATTTCGAGGCAGCGCATACCGTGGGTGACAATAGCAAAGTTCTACCCACCGACACAATGAAGAATACAGTCTATGCGCTCGCGAAGCAGGTGCCGGAGATCGAAGAGATTGAAGATTTCGCGCTGCGGCTCACGGAGCACTTTCTGAAGAACAATCCACAGACTTCGCGTGTCACTATCGACATCGAAGAAAACCAGTGGCTGCGCATCGCTGTCGGCGGAACGCCGCACCATCATTCGTTCACCAAGAGCGGCAACGAGAAGCGCACCGCCCGGGTGAACGCGACGCGCGAAAGCACCGTAGTCGAATCCGGTATTGAAGGCTTGCTCGTGCTCAAGACGACCCAGTCAGGATTTGAAGGTTTTCTCAAGGATCAATACACGACACTAAAAGAGACCAACGACCGGATCTTCGCCACGGCGATGAAAGTCACTTGGCTCTACTCTCGTCCTGAAGCAGCTTCCGGTCCGCTCTGGCGTGGCGTGCGGCAACTCATCTTAGAAACGTTCGCCGAGCATGACAGCCTTTCAGTGCAGCAGACGCTCTATGCGATCGGCGAGGTGGTGCTCAAAAAATTTGAGGATATTGTTGAGATTTCGCTCTCGTTGCCGAACAAGCATTGTTTGCTTGTGGACCTATCGCCGTTCGGGATGGAAAACCACAACGAGATCTTCGTGCCGACGGATGAGCCCCACGGGTTGATTGAGGCGAGGTTGAGAAAAAAGTAAAATTATTAAAGGCCAATTATGGAAAAAATAATTTACTTGCTAGGAGCAGGTTTTTCAGCGCCGTTGGATATACCAGTGATGCGTGACTTTTGGTTTAAGTCTCTGGACTTGTATTTGAAGCAAGCCATAAGACCGCCTCATTTTGAAAGAATTTTCCATACTGTAGCTAACATATCTCAGATTCTTAAGTACTACGAAGCCGACGTTTTTAACATTGAAGAAATATTATCAATTCTAGAAATGCAGAAATTCACACAAGGGAATAGTGATATAGAGGATTTTCGTAAGTACATAGCAGATACTATTAGATGGGCGACTCCTATACCGAAGATCAATTGCGATGAATTCTTGCCAACATCACAGTCAGATAGCTTTCCTGAAGCTATATTCGGTGATATATGGTCTCCGTATGGTGCATTCGCATGTAACTTATTGAATCTTCAAGTTCAGATATTCGCACGCAGAATCGATAAGACAAATATGCGGTGTTCGAGATCCAAAGATTCCGATGCCATTTACTCCATCATAACGCTGAATTATGATTTGATCTTTGAAATTGTAATGAAACTGCTCACTGAACGCATCACATTTGAACCGGAGATCTCCTTCTTTACAGAGGTGGAAAACGATAGTTCTGTGAGAGAAGATAAAACTTACTTAGCCAAACTACATGGTAGCATCGACCCTCTTACTCTAACTCTTCCCACTTGGAATAAAAGCTCAGATCCAGAAATTCAACCAGCTTGGCGATTAGCAGGCAAGCTACTAGAGAACGCTACGCAGTTACGTATTTTAGGTTATTCATTACCACTAAATGATAATCATGTAAGATATTTGTTGAAATCCTCCACACTGAAAGCGAACCGTCTGAAGAATATAGATATTATTTGTCTTGATGATGAAACAGGAACTGTTGAACAGAGGTATCATGAGTTTATAAAATTCCGCGATCACAACTTTTACAAAATAGATATTAACGACTACCTGAAAGAGATCTTGAAAATCTTCAAGCACGATCAAAGAAAGGCCATTGATGATAGAACTCCCGTAACTATTTCCTTTCAAAGTTTAGAGAAAGCCCACGCTAGCATAATTGAAGCTTTTAAGAAACGAGAAACTGCTGGAGGTTAATGCATTTTTTTCTGAATCGAAAGGAGTGAAAACTATGCTTCGCAAATTTGTTTTACTAGCCGTCATCGAAAAAGACAAAGATGGTTATTTTGCGTTTTGTCCCGCGTTACAAGGCTGTTACACCCAAGGTGATACCTACGAAGAAGTCCTGGACAATCTCGAAGATGTAATTCGCTTACCTATCGAAGATCGGTTAGAAAAGGAATCCACTTGAAAACCAAAACCAGAACTATGGCTGAGGTTACTCGTGAAGGTTTTGCTGTGCTATGCGATAAATTGGGCATAGCCGATGCAATTCGTTTTGTTCAATTTTTTGATCAAGGGCATGGGGATTACACTGCAGAAAGAGCGAAGTTATTTGAAGGGGAAACTATCGCTAGCCTTGTTGATCAAATGAGACAAATGAAAAAAAAAGAAACTAGAAGAGTTTGAAGTCACAAATTGCGACCTTAAAGCTAATCGGATTTTGCAGCTTCAGTCCCCCGCACCACCGCATCCACAATTCTCAACGCTCTTTTGGTCGCTTGCACATCGTGCACGCGCACGATGTCCGCTCCGTTCATCACAGAAATCACGTTACTCGCGATCGTGCCTTCTAATCTATCCTGGGGCAGCAAGGGTGGATCGCTCGCCAACGCACCTAAGAAGAATTTGCGCGATATCCCTATCAAGATTGGCTTCTTCAATATTTTTAACTCTCTCAAGCGCTGCAGAATCTCGATGTTGTGCTCGACTTTTTTCCCAAAGCCAATCCCCGGATCGACCCAAATCTTTCTCTCCTCTATCCCCGCTCGCACGGCGACGTCAATGCGCTCGCGCAAGAACTGAATAATCTCGCCCATCACATCGCGATAGATGGGGTTCTGCTGCATCGTCTTCGGCTCACCCAGCATGTGCATCAACACAACCGGAACCTTCGCTTCAGATACTAAGTCTTTCATGCGCTCGTCGAAACGTAGCGCGCTGATGTCGTTAATAATATCGGCCCCAGCATTTAGCGCTGCTTTGGCTATCTGAGAGCGATACGTGTCGATCGAGATCGGGATTTTTGAGACTTGGCGAATTAATTTAATAACTGGAATCACTCTTCGCAGTTCTTCGTCAAGAGAAACTCGCTCCGAGCCGGGGCGCGTCGACTCGCCGCCAATGTCCAAAATATCCGCTCCGTCTCGGATTAATCGTTGTGCGTGCTCGGCAGCTTTTTCGAATTCCAAGAATTGGCCACCGTCCGAAAAGGAATCAGGCGTGACGTTCAAAATCCCCATCACGAGGGTCTGATGACCGATCTTCGAGAGGACATCTGTCATTGTGAGCCCCCACACCATACTATACAGTCAAATCAATGCTATCAGCAATGCGCTTTTTCTATATTCGCCTTGACGAACCGCCCTTCGGCTCGGTAAAATGCCCGAACTATCGTTTGAACAAGGGGCTTAAGCCCCTTGCCTTGTATGCTAACAACCTAGGGAGGGTAGCACATGCCGATCGAAGTGCTTTTGACGCAGAGTGTAGAGAAACTCGGCGAGCCCGGCGATATCGTGCGGGTAGCCGATGGCTACGCTCGCAATTACTTATTTCCGAAAAACGTGGCGACCTTGCCGACGCCGCACAATGTCAATCGCTTCAAGAAAGTGAGAGACGCGCGCGAGCTGGAACTCAAGAAGCGCGAGGAGTGGGCCAAGAGTGTCAAGACCAAGGTAGACGGGTTTGTCTTGACCTTCCAGCGCAAGTCGCACGACGAGGGCAAGCTCTACAGCACCGTGCGCCGCGAGGAGATCGTCGAGCAGATTCAACAGCAGCTGGGGATCGAGATCGAGAAAGACCGAGTCGGGCTGGGCGCGCATCAGATCGAGACGCTGGGCACACACCCGGTCAAACTCGCGCTGTACAAAGATATTGCGGCGTCGATTCGCGTCGTGGTCGAGGAAGAGAAGCACGCTTCCTAACCCAGTTTTCATTCAGAGTTTTTGCAGTAGGGGGAGCAGCGCTGCTGTTCTTCCTCTCTTTTTTGACTGTTTCTGCCAGCAACGTTCACGCGGGCACGCCGCAGATTTACCTTAACAACAGCCCACTGCGCTTACTGACGTCGCTGCCCCTGGAATTCGATGGAAAAACGTTTGTCCCGTTAAAAGAGATTGCTCCCTATCTTGGCGCTGATGTGGCGCTTCCTAACGATTTGAGCAGCGCCACGCTTAAGTGGGGCCTCTCGCAAGAGACGACGCTCGATGCATCGGATCTCTACGTGCGCGTGGGACTTGTCTACGTCGATCTGAGCAAGTTAGTTCAGATTCTCGGTGCTCGGTTGCAGGCGCTCGACGGAAAGATCTATCTGTACACAACCCAAGCCGAGTTAAAAATTCTCTCTGGGATTGGAGACCAGCTCTCGTTTGTCTTCTCACAGCATGTGCCGTATCGCCTGGAACAAAGAGGCGCTACACTCAAATTGATCTTCTACAACGCGCTTACACATCGAGCGCTTCCGACCTTGGCCAGCCGACGCATTCGCTCGGTCCAAGGCGAAGCACAAGATTTGTCCATGTTTGCCGTCACGGTTTATCTCAACGATGCAGCCGAGTATGATTTGAGCGAATTCTCGACAGCGAGCGGCTTCTCGCTCTGGATTCGCTTCGGTGCTGTTAAGCTACCGAGCTTGCCTCAACCGACGGTGTATCCACAGCAACCGCAAAGCACGGTCTGGCTCGATGCGCACACGACGTACAACCAGTCGCGCGTGCTCACCTCCGGTGGCATCGTGAGGATTCACTATCTCAAAGTCCAAGACTATCGCTCGAACTACTGGCTCCAAGTCGGGTTGCCCTTAGCGGGCATCGGCACGCTCTCTAGCCTCGATGATATGACGCGGGCGCACGGAGCTTTTGCTGCGATCAATGCGAATTTCTTTGACCCCAACAGCGGGCACCCTGTTGGTTTGCTGGTAAAAGACAGTTTTCCCGTAAGCCAGCAATATGGTCAACGCGCAGCGCTTCTGATCGATTTTCTGGGGAAGGTCAATTTCGCTAACCCGACGTTGCAGCTCTCATTCAAAGCGTTTGGCAAGACACTTCCCATCGAGGGGCTCAATCGTCCCCTCAAGCGCGACGAGCTGGTGCTTTACACTTCCGATTATTCGAAAAACATTCGTTCAGAGTTACCGATACGAGCGGTCCAAGTTCGCTCTGGTAAAGTCATTCGCGTCAATGACGGATACGTTGCGTCGAACGATCCGGGCTCGATGCTCTTGGTGGCGAGCGGCTCGGCACGCAGCCGGCTCGCGGGCTTGCGTCCCGCCGATGAGGTAGAAGTTTCTTACAAACTAACACCGAAGCCCGATTTATTATTAGAAGCCGTGAGCGCGGGGCCGATGCTCATCCGTGATGGACAAATAATTCTCGATCCACGCGCTGAAGGATTTACACCACAGTTTGCGACGATGAAGGCTGCGCGTAGCGCCGTCGGCGTGACGCCTAACGGAGATTTGATTTTGCTCATCGCGCTACGCGGCGACGGCAGCGTTGGCGCCGACTTAACGACGCTGGCGCAGATTATGAGTCAACTGGGAGCGCAAGACGCGATGGCGCTCGACGGCGGCGGCTCGAGTGGCCTTGCCTTCCATAAAGGCATTAGCTTAGAGACCGTCGGCGGCGACCGGCCCATTGCGGCTGCGCTGATGTTGTTGCCGAAGAAATGATTTTGTAGGGGCGAGGCATGCCTCGCCCCTACTGGGAATTATAGGAGAGGGACACGATGAGCGCACCCGCGCGTGAAGCACCGTCAGCAAGTCTTTTTTCTATCGTCAAAGCGACCCTCAGCAAAGGGCTCCTTCGAGACGTATTAGTGATTGCCAGCTCGACCGGTGTGAGTCGCGGCCTCGGCTTGATCCGCGATATGGTAATCGCGCATCTCTTCGGAGCCGGCGCTGCCTTTGATGCGTATACGATCGCGTTCACCATTCCGCATATGCTTCGTAGATTATTGGCCGAGGGAGCTCTGTCGAGTGCGTTCGTGCCGGTATACACCGAGACGCTCACGAAAAAAGGGCAGCAAGCGGCCAATCGTTTCGCGAGCAATCTCATCTCAGTGGGATTGATCTTCTTTCCCCTGCTCGTGCTGATCGGGATTTTGACAGCTCCCATCTATATTCCTTTCTTAGCTGACGGATTTTCAGGGGAGAAACTGAAACTCACGGTTGGTTTGACGCGCGTTACGTTTGCGTTCATTGCGTTTGTGGGTATGGCCGCGATTTTTATGGGGATTCTCAATAGCCACAAAAATTTCTTCGCCCCAGCGTTTGCGCCCGTCGCTTTCAACTTAGGAATTCTCTTCGCTGTTATCGGGCTCAGCTCGTTTCTGACAACCCCAATCTATTCACTCGCGATCGGCGTGCTCGCCGGGGGATTGGGGATGCTGCTCTTTCAGCTCCCAGCATTGCACGGCAAATTTCAGTATCAGTTCGCGATCGACTTCAAAGATGAAGCGCTAAGAAAACTTTTTATGATGATGATCCCGGCGGTCGTCGGGCTCGCGATTTTTCAGATCAATCTCCTGGTTGACAACAAGCTCGCTTCTCGTCTAGGTGACGGCGCGATCTCGGCGCTTCAGTATGCCACGCGCCTCTTCCAGCTTCCGTTGGGAGTTTTCGCAGTTGCTGTTGCAAGTGCCATTCTGCCTAGGCTCTCTGTGCAAGTGGCTTCCAAGGACTCTGCGGGGCTTTCATCGACGTTGCAGCGTGGGCTCAAATTAGCTGCTTTTATCGTGCTACCCGCGATGGCCGGTTTGTTGGCGATGGGCGAGCCGGCGATTCGCTTGCTTTTCGAACACGGGAAGTTCACTCCCGAAAGCACGCACCTAACGTTCTATGCCCTCGCGAATTTCATTCCGGGACTCGTCGGTTATGGGCTTGCTTATGTGCTGACGCGCGCTTTCTACGCCATGCACGATACGAAGACTCCGATGCTCGTCGGCGCGCTCACGGTCGCTCTGAACGTCGCGCTCGATTACACGCTGATCGGACCGATGGGCGTGGGCGGACTAGCGCTCGCTACATCACTCGCAGGCCTTTTCAATGTAACGCTCTTGTTTGTGATCTTGGAACGTCGATTGGAATTGACTCTCTTCAAGCCTCTTTCCAGTGATTTAGCGAAGATGGCCATGAGCGCTGCGCTCACTGGGGCGACTGCCTACAGTTTGTATCTAGGATTGAAATCGCACGTTTCTATGGAAATTGTGCTGGTCGCTTTGCCCGTTGGCTTTGGTCTTTTGGTCTACTTTGGGCTAGCGAAACTGTTGAGGTTTTATATCGATCTGGTTCGACATGCGTAGCTTCGATTCAGGCGCGCCAACTCCCACCAACGCCGATCCCAGATGATTGGGTTCTCTAAGTCGCTAGGCCCTTGCGTCGTAGAGCCTGCCGCACTCAGCGGAATGAGTGATGCTCCGTAGAATCTTAGTAAGCTCTCGAAGAAACCGGCCGCAGCGAAGTCAGCCAATTGCTTCCCCAACTCCGAGGCTGACAATGCTCGGCTCCAAACTTTCACTTCATCGATCGTTCCATCGAACCCTGTGTCGATCGAAGGCAAGGGACTGCTCGCTCCGATGATCAAGGGGAGCAAATCGTTTGCGAGCGTCCCGGTCACGGTTTGAGCCAAGATTTCTTTGGCGTTCTTGAAGAGCCGCAACGTCGTTCCATCGTACGTAACAGCCACATGAGTAAAGATTCCGTACTCGATCGGGTCAGGCGACCCGCGAAGGACGGTCGGATTGAGCCCGGCAATCGAAGCCCTCAAAAGCGCTCCTCCAGAAAGATCAAGCAGCGAGAGTGTCCATATATCTCCTTTGGTCATGATGATGCTGCCCTCGGCCCCAGCCCTCGCGCTCGACGGGTTGATCCACGCTTCCATCGTGAATCGCGTGAGGGATTTGAAGGCGTTTACATTGGGCACGTCGACATAATCTGAAGGGTCTTTGAATCGAAGTCCCGTGCCCTCCCAGCCGGGCACATACGCCGGACCGCGAATGTTCCCGTTATTGCCGTTGCCGGAGGAGTCTACCGCGGTGGCTCCATTCGTCTCGTTGAACTTGTAGTACACCAGTAGACCCGCTTTGCTCCCGCTGGCGCTGCCGCTCGTGACTGTTATATAGCTTGCTTTTGTTTCTGTACTCGTGAGGCCCGTCAGCCCGCGCGCGGTGAGTCGCACCGTGTATATCCCCGGCACGCGATAGGTGTAGATCGGATTGGTCGCGGTGCTCGTGACGCCATCGCCGAACTCCCAGAACAAGCTGCTGATGGAGCCCGTCGTGCGATTCGTGAATTGTACTGTCAACTGAGCGTGGCCGTTCGTTGGATTCGCTGTGAAATCCGCACGCAAAGTCTGGCCTGATGAAGTCGATGTCACGGTAATGAGCGCGAGCTTCGATGCCGTGTTCGTCCCGCCGAGGCCGCTCGCCGTCAGTCGCACCGTGTAAATACCTGCATTTCGGTAGGTGTAGATCGGATTGACGACTGTGCTCGTTCCACCATCGCCGAACTCCCAGGCGTAGCTCGTCACTGACCCCGTGGTACGGTTCGTGAATGTCACAGTCAAGGGGGCCGGCCCGGTCGTGGGGTTCGCCGAAAAATCTGCGATCGGGGGCTGCACCAACGGCGTAGACGTCACGGTGATGAGCCCGACTTTGGTCTCTACATCGTCTCCGCCGGGGCCGCGCGCGGTGAGTTTCACCGTGTAGACACCGACCAGGCGATACGTATAGATTGGGTTCGTCTGCGTGCTCGTCACGCCGTCGCCGAACTCCCAGACGTAGCTCGTTACTTGCCCCGTTGTGCGATTCGTGAATTGCACGGTGAGTGGTGCCGGCCCGCTCGTCGGAGATGCTGAGAAATCTGCGACGGGTGGCTGAATCACTGGAGCCGCCGTGACGATAATTAGCCCAGACTTGGTGGCGGTGTTGGTTCCGCCGGGGCCACTGGCTGTCAATCTCACGGTGTAGATGCCGGCGATTCTGTAAGTATAGGTTGGATTGGTTGCACTGCTCGTCGCGCCATCGCCGAAATCCCAGGCATAGCTGGAGATTTGGCCCGTCGTGCGGTTGATGAACGTCACAGTGAGCGGAGCATTCCCCGTCGTCGGATTCGCGGAAAAATCTGCGCTGGGTGGCTGCACTACGGGCACGGGCGTTGTCACGGTGATAAGCCCGGGTCTTGTCTCAGAGTCTTCGCCGCCGGGACCACGCGCCGTAAGTTTGACCGTGTATGTGCCCGCTATTCGGTACGTATATACGGGATTCGTTGCCGTGCTCGTGTCTCCATTGCCGAAGTCCCAGCTGAAACTATTCACTTGGCCTGTCGTGCGGTTGGTGAAAGTGACTGTCAAGGGAGCTGTCCCGCTGGTTGGGCTTGCCGTGAAGTCTACGCTGGGCGGCGAGGCGGGTGGCAATGTTGAAGAAGTAGTTATGTTGATGAGATTCACTTTGGTCTCAGACCCCTCGCCGCCGGAGCCACGGACGGTGAGCTTCACCGTGTAGAATCCCGCCGTTCGATACGTGTAACTCGGATTCTGGGAGGTGCTCGTGCTGCTGGGGCTGTCGCCGAAATCCCACAAGAAATTGTTCACATCACCCGTGGATTTGTTGCTGAATTGGACTATTAAGGGAGCGGGTCCGCTCGTGGGATTCGCAGAAAAATCCGCTCGCGGCGCTGAGGGCAACGGACCCGAGCTTCCCGTCACCGTGATCAAATCTGTTTTTGTCTCAGTGCTGCCGCCGCCGGAGCCGCGCGCAGTAAGTCGCACAGTGTAGCGGCCAGCGATCGTATAAAGATGTGTCGGGTTTTGCTCGATGCTCGCTTGGCCGTCGCCGAAATCCCACAAGACGCTGGTAAAGTCCCCAGTCGTCTTGTTCGTAAATTGCACGGTTAATGGAGCTGACCCGCTCGTAGGATTGGCCGTGAAATCGGGCTTGGGCGGCTGCGCTGGCGGAGGCCCGGCCGGCGTGACCGTGATATAGCTGCTCTTGGTCTCAGAATCTTCTCCGCCCAGCCCACGCGCTGTCAGCTTTACTGTGAATATGCCCGCGGTGCGATACGTATATGACGGATTGGTGGATGTGCTCGTGCCACCGTCCCCAAAATCCCAGGAGAGCGTCGTGAATTGGCCCGTCGTGCGATTCGTAAACTGAACTGTTAACGGAGCCGCTCCCGTAGTCGGGTTCGCTGAAAAATCTGCGCGCGGCGGCGAGGCCGGTGGCGCTGCCTGCGTCGCTGTGATGAGACCCGACTTCGTAGCAGAGTCTTCGCCGCCGGGTCCGCGCGCTGTCAGCTTCACAGTATATGTGCCCGCGGTTCTGTAAGTATAGATCGGGTTCGTCGATGTACTCGTACCGCCATCGCCGAAATCCCAGGAGAGTGTCGTGAATTGGCCTGTAGTTCGATTCGTGAATTGGACCGTGAGCGGCGCTGCGCCAGTTGTCGGGTTCGCGGTGAAGTCAGCGTGAGGCGGAGGGGTGACGGGAGTCGGCGCAGTCACCGTGATGAATCCGGATTTGACTTCAGAATTTTCTCCGCCTGACCCGCGAGCGGTAAGTTTCACCGTGTACGCGCCAGCGACGCGATAGGTGTAACTGGGGCTGGTCAGTGTGCTCGTGCTGCCGTCGCCAAACTCCCAGAAGAAACTCGCGGCTTCGCCGGTTGTCTTATTCGTGAACTGAACTGTCAGCGGTGCTTGCCCGCTCGTGGGATTGGCCGAAAAATCTGCACGTGGAGGCAGTTTGGGAGGCTGGTCGACGACGATAAGATTCGACTTGGTCATCGTGTCTTCTCCGGCCGGACCATGAGCAATGAGTTTTACTGTGTACGTACCGGGCGTGCGGTAGACATAGGTTGGGTTGGGGTCTCCGCTCGTCGTCCCGTCTCCAAAATCCCAGGTGATTGAAGTGACCTCGCCCGAGGAGCGGTCGGAGAATTGCACTGTCAAAGGTGCTGAGCCACGCGTGGGGTTGGCGTTGAACTCGGCGTGCGGGGGCTCCGGCGGTTGCCCCGGATTTCGTATCGTAATCTGCACGCGCGACTGGTTGTTGGATTTATCGCTCTCCGTGATTTGCTGTGTGTCATCTACGTAGGCGATGAGCGAGAGCGCGCCGGGGCGGAATCCGGGCTTAGTAAAAATATCCGCGGGGATCGTCACTTCGATCGTGAAGTTGAACGAGACGCCCTCGCCCAAGAAGCCCAAATCTCGTGAGCCGATCAGCACATCCTCAGAGGTGACGCTCGTGCCACGAGCCAAATAAATCCCGGTGCGAAACCGCCCGGCTCCTGAGTTGCCCGCGTTGCGGATCATATATTCCATCTTAAAAGTCTCTCCCGGGCCGGCAGAGTTGGGCGCTTGGGTGATTTTTATCTGCAGGTCGGGCAAGAGCGGAACTTCTCTCTGCACCGAGAAGGAAAATTCTTTGGGAATACTCTTGTTGCCCGCGCGGTCGACCAGAGTGAGTCTTAGAGTGACGTCTTGGACGGTCGAGGACGAGACGGCAAACTCGAACGTACCCTCTTTTTGACCATCGAGTTTGAGATCAAGACTGAACGATTTTAAGTCAGAAGACTTGACGACGTCAAAGTTAGCCCGGACGAGATCGCCCTCAGCATCCTTAAAGCCGACCAAGCCTCGGACATCCTTGCCGTCGGCGGCGATCGATGAGGGAAAAGAGATGAAATCAACAGCCGGGGCAGACCCGCTTTGTCCCTGCACGGCCAGTGATCCGGCGAGCAGGACAACCAGCGCTGCGAGTGCTTTCCACAGGCGCGACATGCATCTCGTTGCCTCCTTCTTTCTCTAGCCACTCGGCTGGGGGCACCATTCTTCTTAATTATATACTAAAAAATTTAAGACGTCTGGCCCCTCTGGCAGCAAGCTATTTCAAGAATGGTACCCACATCGACCCCATTTTGTTTCAGTCTTAGATCACGGGGCGCTTTCTGTTTTTGAGCGCTTTCGCTTTGTCCAGAGCCCAGTCCAGATCGCTACGCAAGGACAAGATCGCTGGCAGTAAGACCAACGTGAAGAGCGTGGTAAACCCGATGCCCATGAGCGCCGATTTGCCGAAATACTGGAGTCCCGGCGTATTCGCGAAGAGCAAGCTGCCGAAGCTGACCATCACGGTCAGCGCTGTCCCCAGCACGGGTATAGCTGTCTCTGAGAGCGCTTGCTCGATCGAGCGATGGCGGGCGTAGCTATCGATCACATAGACGGCAAAATCCACGCCGCTGCCGATGAGCAACGAAGAGATAATGATATTCGCGAAGTTAAAATCGATCCCCAAGTAGCGCATCCCCGCGAGCATCCACAAAAAACCCAACCCGACGGGGATCATCCCCCAGACCGGCCCGAGCAAAATGCCGCGTAGCCCGATCGCCAAGACCAAGAAGATAATCCCCACGGCGAAATACGTCGTGTTCAAGAAATCTTTCTGCATCGATTTTTCGAGCCGCTCCGCGATCATCGGCACGCCGAGCGCGCCGGCCTCAATCGGCGCCAATTGTTTTTTAAACTCTTGGTAATTGTCGCGCCGCGTGATGACCTCGCGCCGCACGTGGGCGTACGTGATAAACTCGCCATTGCTCGTGACGAAGCGTTCGCGCAGGTCTTGGGGAAGCTTTTGCAACAAAGTGCTCAACTCTTCAAGCTCGGCCGCGGAGTTGAGCAATCTGTCGACCTTTTGGCGCAGCTCTTTCAATCGATCGCTAAGAACTCTTATCTCTTTTTTTAAATCTTCGGGGTTGATCGTTTGTGGCTTCAGCAATCCCAGCAGCTCGATGAGTTCTTTTAAGTCTGTCGAATTGTTTATCTCATCGGTAGTCGTTTTCGGCTGATTCACGAGGCTGATGACTTTGCTGATCTTGTTGGAGTAAACCGTGACATCTAGCGTTTCCGACGGACATTGATTGAGATATGTCTGGAACTCGCTCAAGAAGTTGGTCACGTGTGTTTTGTACTCTTGTACGGGTAGATAATTAGTGTCCAGACCAGGGAGCTTCAACAAACACCACAGCTCCGTCACTTGGGAGATCAGCTGGAGTAGCTCGTGTCTGAACGTTTCATTGGTCCCCACAACCGTAGCGAGCGAAGAAAGTTGCTGCAAACTCTTTCCCAATTGTTCAACCTCTTGGAGCAGCTTCTCACTCTGGTTGAAGTAGGCCCCGAGCACATTCAGGCTTTGGATGGCTTGATTCAAGCGCCCCTGCAAGTCGTACTGGCGCGCCAAGTCTTCGATGTTGGACGACTCCGGCGGCAAGAAGAGCGAGAGGGATAGTATTTTATCCACCGCGGGAACGACCTGAGAGTTCCCGTCTTTGCTCACATGGATCGTAATTTTTTGAAGCTCATCGGTCACGCGCTGTAGCTCGGTGCGGTCGCGTGTGAAGAACAAAAAGTATTCGCCGACTCCCGGACCTACATCAAATCGCTCACGCACTTGCTTTCTCATCACGAGCTGACTGGGAAGGTCTTTGGGCGCAAGTTCTTCGTCCGCAAAACGGAAGCCGATCTGTGTCGCATCCTGGAAGACCCACACACTTACCACGATGACGAGCGCGACGATGCCCCAGCGGAGTTTGCCAATCAGACGACCATACCAAAAATTTTCTTTGCCCTGCGGGACCCGGCGCAGGTGCCGCCGCGACATCAAGTTGGTCACTAAGATCAAAGAAGGCAGGATGAAGAGCGTAGCCATGAGCGAGAGCAAGACGCCCATGCCGGAGATAATGCCCATCTCGGCAAGCCCCGGCGAGCGCGAGATCATTAGACTAAAGAGCACCATCGAGGTCGTGAGCGTCGCGGTGATGAGCGCGCCGCCTTTGTTGAGCATCGTGTGATAGAGAGCCGATGAGAGCTTGCGGCCGTGACGCCGCTCCTCGTTAAAGTGAGCGATAAAATTGATCCCGTAATCGATGCCGAGTCCCAAGATCAACGAGGGCAAAAAAGACGTCACTAAGTTGAGCCCGCCCACGGCGAACTTGGCCCAGGCGAAGGTCATAATCAGTGCGACAAAGAGCGAGACCATTGCCATTAAGGGATAGAGCAAACGCCGCAACGTCAGGACGACGATGAGCGCGATCCCGATGGCCGAGATGATCGTCGTGTTGAGCATATCGGAATTGATCGCGTAATTGCTGTCGGTGGCGATGATGTAAGAGCCGGTGTAGGCGGCCTGCAATTTTCGCGAGCTGAGCGCTTGCTTGACGGCACTCGACTCGAGAATTTGCTTGATGAGATTGGAAATTTTGCGGTTGTAGTCGAGCCCTTTTTGAGACGAGTACCGCGGCCGGGTGTCGAGGCGCAGGGCGTAGCCATCCCTCGAAAAATTGATAACTTGCTTAAATTTTAACAATTCGTTCAGCGTCTTGTCGATCTCATCGAGGGTCGCCAGGAGCTTAGTGACCGACTCTTGCCCGGCTTGCAGAGCCCCTGGAATGCTTTTGAGCACTTTTTTTGTGTCGGTGTTAATCTTCTTGAGGCGCTGAATGCCCTCATACAACGGGACGGCCGGGGGCAGCTTGAAAAGATCGATGGGATTGCGAATCACATCCCCGGAAAGCGGTTGTATCTGCCCCAGCACCTGATTGAATTGATGATAAATCTCGGCCAGATTGACCGACTCGCCCCGAGAGAGCGCGGGATCGCTCAGCGGCCCACGCAACCGCTGGATCTGCTCGCGAATGGTCACGAAAAATTGCTCGCGCTTGGAGAGCAATTGCTCGCCCTCGGCCGCCTGTGGGTCTTTATAGTATGTGACGGCGATGATTTCTTCACTCTTGCTGAGCGCGTCAGAGATGATCTCAGCAGCCTTTACTAGACGCCCTTGACAATCTTTTACTTTATTTTCTGCTAGTATCTCCAAGGCACTAACTTCATCGGCCGCCTCGCTGCCCATACCCGAGAGCTTTCCTAAACGGACTGTCCGCTCTGGAGTCTTACAATAAACGACGATAGTGACGGCGTCTGTTTTTTGTAAAATCTCTTCTTTTTCTTTGAAGCGATTGAGCAGCTCGTCGTCTTGCGGCAATAAATCTAAGAACGAACTACGCATCTGCAAGTCGCGAATGTAATAAAGCCCCGCCGCCGAAAGGAGCACCGAGACCAACAGAACGCTCCAGGCATAGCGACGAACGATAAAATAGATACCCTTGAGCAACTGTTCTCGCATATTGGATATTTTACACCTTTTTTGCGAGATTTAGAAAAAAAGAAAGGTCCTGATTCTAAGGCTCGCTTCGGTGTTAAGTTGAGCTTAGATCGTCAGGGCCTTGACTCCGGCTGTGCTTCGGGCGCTGCTTCGGCCTTCGGGGTGGTTTCGCTGTCCGACGGTTCAGTCTTCTCGGCCGCCTGTTTCTCGGCTTTCTTCTTGATCTCGTCAGGGCTAGTGACTTCGACCTTGTACTCGCTGAGTTTAGCCGTGAGTCGTACGTTCTGGCCGCCCTTGCCGATCGCGAGCGAGAGCTCATCGTTCGCGACGAGGACCCGCGCCTCTTTCTTTTGCTCGTCTAATTCAATGCGTAAGCCTTTGGCGGGCTCCAGACTATTTTTGATTAATTCACGCATGTCCATGCTGTAACGAATAATATCGATCTTCTCATTGCCCCCAAGTTCACGCACGACTTCTTTGACGCGAGAGCCTCCCGCGCCGACGCACGTCCCGACGGGGTCGATCTCGCTCGACAGCGCGCGCACCGCGACTTTGGTGCGTACGCCCGGCTCGCGCGCGATTTTCTCAATCTTGAGCAAACCCTGTCCAATCTCCGGGACTTCTAGCTCTAAGAGTTTTGCGACAAAGTCTTTATGAGCGCGAGAGACTAAGATTTTCGGGTCACCCTGGGTCTTCTCGACTTTGTACAGATACGCTCTGATCTGTGCCCCTTGGCGATAGCGCTCGCCGGGAATTCTCTCGTCTTCGGGCAGCAGGGCTTCGGTCTGGCCCAGGTTGATCCAGACATTCCCGCCCTCGAAGCGATGGACCGAGCCGTGAATCAATTCGCCGACTTTAATATTATAGCGATTGTAGACCATCTCGCGGCGCTTGCGCGTGATCTCTTGTTTGATGGTCTCCTCGGCCTTGCGCGTGGGGATGCGCCCAAAATCTGTCAGCTTAATCTCTCGGGTTTCCCCGTTGACCGTAATCTTGATATCCCCGGAATTTCGGTCAATCTCGACATCCAGAGTCTCGGCCGGGCCGAACTGTTCGATATACGCGACCTTCAGGCCCTTCTTGACGGCTTCGTACAAATCATCGCGCTCGATGCCCTCGTCCTTGGCCATCTCCTCCAAGGCCTCCAGAAACTCAACGTTCATCGTCCACCTCTTCCTTTCGCGACTCTCCCCTCGGGAAATTTTACAGGCTTGCGACAACCTTGGCCCGCTGGATCCGGGCAAAGGGAACATGGATGGTCTCTTCGTCGAGATCGATCATCACTTCGCGCTCTGAGAGCCCTTGGAGCAATCCCGTGAGCACGTTCTGCTCGTTCCACGGGATGCTCAGCTTCAGCTGAACGGTCTGCCCCAGCGCCCTTTTGAAATGAGCGGGCACGTGCAGCTCGCGATCGAGGCCGGGTGAAGAGACTTCTAAGTCATAGCTACGATCGATCTTCTCATCGAAAAGCGCTTCGAGGGCTCGACTGACGCGTGCGCAGTCCTCGACGTTGACCCCGCCTGGCCGGTCGATATAGACCGTGACGAAGGAGCGCGATCCCCCGCGCCGCCAGGTGAGCCAATAGAACTCCACCCCTTGCGTGGCGGCGACACGCTGTGCGATCTCGGCTAGTTCGTTCGTCAAATCGTGACTCATTCTGAAATCTATTATAGCCCATCGGAGGCCGAATGCAATCATGGCTCCCACCGTAGGGGCCCCCATCATTGCAAGACTCCATCCCAATTGTTAAGGTGTTCTCATGCCGACGCGCCAAGAGTTTTTCACCCGAGACGAGGACATCGGACAGCGCTTAGACCGTTGGCTGGCCGAACGCTTGGAACATTCTCGCACCCAGATTCAAGCATGGATTAAGTTGGGCCACGTGCTCGTCAATGGTTCGGCCGCGCGCGCGAGCCGTCTTTTGGAGCCGGGAGATTCTGTCGTGATAGAAATTCCCGACCCCGTGAGCGAGACCGTCGCACCCGAGGCCATTCCCTTAGAGATCTTATTCGAAGATAACTCTATTATTGCTGTGAATAAACCGAGCGGGATGGTCGTCTATCCCGCGGCGGGACATAATTCTGGGACTTTGATCAATGGGCTGCTCGCGCACTGTTCATTGGCCCATATCGGCGCGCCGCGCCGTCCCGGCGTCGTCCATAGATTAGACGCGGGCACGAGCGGTGTCATCGTTGTGGCCAAAACCGACAGTGCCTATCATCATCTGGTCAACCAATTCAAAAATAGCGAAATTTTCAAAACATACTTGGCGCTCGTCCAAGGGCGCATCGCCGAGGATGAAGGGCTGATTGATGCTCCCTTAGGCCGCGACCCCCACGATTATCAGCGCATGAAGGTCACTAAATCGGGCAAGCCCGCCGTGACTGAATTCAGAGTGCTGAAAAAATTCAAGCAGCAGACGCTCGTCGAGGCGTATCCCAAGACGGGACGGACGCATCAGATTCGTGTGCACTTTCAAGCGATCGGACATCCGGTGATGGGTGATGAAAAATACGGGCGCGAACCCGTAATCAAGACTCGTCTCTATTTGCACGCATGGGAGCTCAAACTGTGGCATCCTTCGACCGGCCAGCGTCTCCAGCTCACTGCGCCTTTGCCCCTTGAGTTCGCTAGCTTGCTCGACGCCGGAACAGCCGCATCACATTCAGCAAGTAATCGACCCCCGACACATACGAGAGAAAAATCCCCGCATAAATGAGCTTGATCTCGATCTCATAGGGGATTTCCCAGGAGGTGAAGAGTTTCGCCCTAAGCAAGAGCAAGAAGAGCCCGAGCGAGAGCACCACGGTCGCCATCTTTCCCGACCAGCGGGCGGCGACGACCATCCGCCATCCTTGATAGAGCACCAGCCCGCCCGCCAAGAGCGCGATCTGAGGGATCGCCAATAGAATCACTAAGCCCCACGAGAGCTTTCCCTCGAACGCCAAGACCACAAAAAGCGAGGCAAAGAGCAGTTTGTCCGTAAGCGGGTCTAACGCTTTACCCAGGTCTGTGATCTGTCCTTGCCAGCGCGCCAGCGCCCCGTCGACTAAATCTCCCAATAAGACCAAAGCCAGTAAGAGAAAAAAGAGCCAGCCGGGGCCCTTGAGAAATAAGAGTACGACGAACGGAATCAGCGCGAGCCGGATCAGCGTTACCCCATTCGCCCAGGTCATGCCCCCCAGTATAAAGCTCTCCCTGCTTTTACACAATAACGGGTGCAATGTGCGAATTTTTGCCTCATCTCCGACTCTCTTCCGTTGGAACAGCTGAGGGCGTATAGAGCGTGAATGCAGAATTATTCTGCTAAGATGGCCCACCGGGCTCACATTTTTCAGGAGCCTGGGGGAGGACTTGAAAAAAGAGTTGCACTGTGCTATAAATAGACTTAGAGAAGGGGTGTATAGAGCTCGTGCCATACCAAGTCCTCGAAGGCCCACCCAACCAAATGGTCATGACTCACCGCACCCCTTCTTCCCTTCTAATCTTTTAACCAGCCAGAATCACGAAAACACAGAGAAGCTCGAAAAATACGGAAGAATGGCAAGTCGGTTTTGGGTGCTTTCGTGGAGTTCCGTGGTCTCAGTGATTCAACTCGTGCTAACGACGCAAGAAGATGCGTCGTGCCAGACTGTATTGGGTCAGCCCCTGCTCGTTGACCCAACGAATGACTCCCAGATAGACCCCGCTGGCGAGCGTGTCTCCATGAAAATCTGTAGCGGGCACATCGAGCATTGCCCCTTCAAAGCTTCGCGAGAGTACTCGATGCCCGGCCATATCATAAAGATCGAACTGGGCTTTGCCTTGTAGCGCTGGCGCTAATCGTAGGTGTAATAACTGTCCAGAGAAATCCGTCTCGACACGCTGGAGAGAAGCCGTCGCCCCCGCGAGCACTCCCCGTAGCTTCACCGCCACGACGAGCTTGGGATTTTCGGGATCATCGCTGAAGATAAAGACCTTCGCTTTGAGCAAAGAATTCGCACCCGCCCGGCCGCTGACCGATACTCGCAAAGAGCGCCCCGGCTGGAGCACTTGAGGCTTACGAAAACCGAGAACCCGGAACAAGTTCGACCGGGTCGCACTGACTTTTTTCACCGTCAACGGCTCCGTGCCTACGTTGCGAATGGTGAGAGTCAATTGTTTTCTCTGGCCTGAAGGGACATTGCCAAAATCGAGTTCTTTGGGAGTCACTCGAATCGAGGGACCTTCGACGACGGCTTTTCCAGTTCCTTTTAATTGAATGTCTAACTGTGCATGTTGAATGTCATTGGAGTCGATGTGAATTGTGCCTGTGACAGCTCCATCATCGTCCGGGTTGAACTCGACCTGCACGTCGAGAGTTTCCCCAGGAGCGAGCTTGAACGGAAGCGTAGGGCCGTTCAGGTCAACGATCGCAAACGGAGCTGCTGGAGCTTTCAGCGTTCCCGTGAGAGACGAGCTCCCGATATTCTGAATGACTATGGAACGCTCCTCGGTCTCTCCGACGTCGACCGTGCCAAAATCCACGCTCTGCGGTGCGACGGCCAGCATGGGCGCTGCCGCTGTTTGAGTCGAAGCGATCGTGAACGCGACGTCCGGGTCAGGGCGACCTTGCGCAAACTTCGGCGTAACTATGACACGATGATTGTCTCCCCAGCTCAGATAGAATTTTTCACCCTGTACGGTCATCCAGTTGTAGTCGCCCATGTAGCAGTCGACGACAGAAGAGTTAAAGTTTGGCAGGAGCGGGGGAACTCCAAACGATTCGGTTGTCACTCGCTCGTTGGCAAACGTCTCGCCGCCGTCGGTTGAGACGGCTCGAAAGACATCAATCTTAAAATTGTCGGGGTCGATGCGTCGATCATACCACATCACGGAAACGGTCCCGTCGTCAGCGACCGCTACCGAGGGAAAGAATTGGTCATTCTGGGTCTTATCGTTGTTGACGCGCACGGGTGCGCTCCATGTCTGGCCGCCATCGTTGGAATGAGCCAAGAAAATATCTGAAGTATCCCCTTCGTCTTCGCCGTCGGGGTCTGCGTTATAAGTAATATAAATAGCGCCACGATTGGCTCCATTGCCCTGATCGGTCGCGATGCTGGGGAACTCATTGACGCGAATGAATCCCTTGAGCGCCGTCTCATTGCACGCGGAACTGGCCTCAGGATCAGCGATCGGGTTCAAAGTGCTGACCAAAACTTCAGGCGCAAAACTCTGTCCTCCGTCTGTAGATTTTCGCAGGCGAATCGAGTGGGGCGAGCGTAAGTCCTCCCAAGTGACATAGACTTCTCCCGAAGGTCCGACGCCGATGATCGCTCCCTGCACGGGGTCAGCCAATTGAGCCGAGAGTGGCATCGGTGCAGAGAAGGTCTGACCGCCATCGGTCGAGCGCACAAAAACGATTTGAGCCAACTGCCCGAAAAAGATAAAGTTTGTCCAAACGACGTAGATATTTCCTGAGTGGGGGCTGTCGGTCGCATCCACGGCCAGCAAAGATTTATCCGGAAAATCTCGGGGATTGAGACCACTCACGTTGACAGGCTTCGAAAAAATAACTCCACCGTCGGTCGATTTGACGACGCCCACGATGTTGAAAAAATCCTTGTCGATGCCGAGGGTCGAGGCATAAAAATTCCCGTCTCGATCGGCAGCGATGCTGGGGTCTCCGAGGGTCGTTCCACCGGACGCTGCCCAGAGAGGCAGAGGTCCGCCATCGGTGAACGTCTGGCCGCCGTCGCGAGAATAGCCGTAGCCCGTGAATTGACCGTTTCTGAAAAAATCTCCTGCATCGTTCCAGGCGATGACTACGTTATCCCCATGAACCGCAATACTCGTTTCACTCTGAGTGCTGTTGTCCGCAATGTCGGGAGAGGGGTCGTTCACCCGAATACTTTTGCCCTCGAAAATTTCACTGGCCGGAAGGGTGCGCGCGGCGCGAGTGGGGTTCGCGCTCTTCTCAGTCTTTTTCGGGCCATACGTGCGTTGCAAGTACGAGAGCGCTGCTCCCGACAGATGCTTTTTCAGGGGAGAATGGAGCAGCCAACTGTAATCAGGTTGTTCCCCTCCGCGAGCGATTCGTCCTCCCGAGAGCGCGAGATTGAAACAAAAAAGTGCGCACAGAGAAAATATTACACCCCAGCGTTTCAAGCGACGTGAGATCATCCCTCTACCTCCCAGGCTCGCGATTAGAAATTCCAGAAGCACAGTGGGTTCATCATACGTGGAGACAAAAGTGATAGGGATGACGCTCGTCTATTGATAAAAGCCGGACTTGTCTGTGATGCGCGTGACACTTGTCCGTTTCACTTCTCTTCTGCGGGTCTATCTATATTTCGTAAGTGTGCAAGACAAGGATGGAAAGCTCATCCAGAGCGAAGTGAGGAAGTTGGTCGTCCGACGCTGAGGCTAGGCAGGATCGAGCGTCACTTCGACTTGCTTGCCAGTAGCATCGTTGATCACTCGGAGCTTGCCACTGTCTATCCCGCGCAGTTGCTCATTCGCGTTGAGCAGCTCAATTCCGTAGATTGTCCCATCCGGTGCCAGGTCGATATTGAGCTCGTCACTCACGTGGATGGTCTCGACTTCCGTCGACTTCTCTTTTAGATATAAATAAGCGATGTTGTAGCGTGGGTCGTACGTCAGTCTCATGGCTTTCTCCTTTTCTCTTGACTCCTTAAAAATATCGTGTGATCACAGTGATTACCAGCCATCCCTCTTCTGCTCGAACAGCATAGGCTTCTATCTGTTTGGCGGCATAGGTCTTTCCGCTTCAGCGCTTCAAATCCCCACCCCATCTTCATTTGCGTGCATAATCAGCTATAATGGAGCCATCACCGGAGGAGGGGTTGAAAATGTCTGGAGGCAGCTCTCAGGCGTCGATGGTCTGGCACCCCTGCTATGCTTAGATGGGCAAGGTACGCACGCGGATCCTTCTCTCCGTCACTATGACGATGGCTCCTTGTGCTAACTCTTGTTGGCATTGCTTCAGCACTTGTTCCAGATAATGATGGACAGAGCTTGGCCGCATATCTGCTAATCGGAAGATGACTACACTAGGCAGCTGAGCGCGACTGACGGCCAATAGATACCCGAAATCGAGATCGCTGGTCAACAAGACACGCTCTTCTTTTCGCGCTTTGCTCAAGATATCCGGATCGGGGAGACGATCTAAGCCTTGAGCATGAAGGTGTATAGCGTCATGACCGAGCTGTTGTAACCACGCGGCAGTTCTCGGCGAAATTCCCATGTCAGCCAGAAACTTCACTTCTTTTCTCCTGCCAGTTCAGACACGCGCTCTTGAGCCAACCAAGCTGCGTACTGCAGGGCTTGAGTAATATCCTCATTTTCCAAGTAGGGATATGCTCGCAAAACCTCCTCGCGGGTCATGCCGTTGGCCACTAAGTTAATAATCAACGCAACGGTGATGCGCATGCCCCGAATGCACGCTTGCCCACCCATGATCTGCGGGTCAAAAGTGATCCGATCCAATCCCAACATAAGTTTCTCCTTACCTTGCTTCAATATGCTCCATGATGGCAAAGAGCCAAGGCCGCTGTCAAGAAAGTCGCCTTGTCCCTGATGCCTTCGCGGTTTCTCCAAATCCCCACCCCATCTTCATTTGCGTGCATAATCAGCTATAATGGAGCCATCACCGGAGGAGGGGTTGAAAATGTCTGGAGGCAGCTCTCATCGGAATGGTCGCTCAGTTCAGTTCATCGCTCACTGGAGTCTCGTGATTGGGGTTGGCCTGATGTGCTTGCTTAGTGTCGCTCCCGTCGTTCAAGCCGCGTCACTCGTGGTGAACACGCTCTCCGATGCGGACAATGGCTCGGATGGAGTTTGTTCCCTGCGCGAGGCGATCATGGCGGCCAATGCGAATGCCAATCATAACGAATGCACAGGCACGGGCTTCGGCGATGACGTAATTGTCTTCAGCGTGACGGGCACGATCCACTTGCAGAGCACCTTGCCGACCATTGCGGCTGCTTCGAGCGCGGGCAAGCTAACGATCGCGGGACCGGGAGCGGCGAGCTTGACCTTGAGCGGAGACAGCGATAACGATGGGAATGGGGATGTGCGGGTGGTGGTGGTGAACAGTGGAGGGAATCTGATCCTGCAAGGGCTGACGATCGCGAAGGGTCTCGCCACTTGCTCCTCCTTTTGCGCTGTCAATGGCGGCGGCCTCTTGAACGCCAATGGCACGGTGACGATCAGCAACAGCACCTTCTCGGGCAACTCTGCCCCCACCGGCGGCAGCCTTTTCATCGGCAGCAACTCCGGGACTACCGTGCAGATCAAAAACTCGATCGTGGCCAACAGCTCCTCGGGAGGCGATTGTCACAACGAAAAAACATTCATCGCAGCGGGCAAGAACTTCGACACCGATGGGTCGTGCGCGGCCCTGGACAGTCACTTCACGCAAGTCACGCCCGCCCAACTCAACCTCGGCCCTCTCGCTGACAACGGCGGCCCGACTCAGACTCATGCGCTGCTCGCGGGTAGCGTGGCCAGCGACGCCGCCAGCGACTGCACGCTCTTCGATGGCTTGACACCGGTGACCCAAGACCAGCGCGGCGTCTCCCGCCCCCAACCGTTTGCTGGCGATTGTGACGTCGGCGCCTACGAAGTGAGAATCCTCTTACTACAAGTGGCCCTCGCTGGGTCTGGAACCGTGACCAGCGCACCCGTAGGAATCGATTGCGGCTCGACGTGCTCGGCCATCTTTTCGGAAACAACTACATCCTCTGTGACTCTCACGGCCTCCGCCGCTACCGGCTTCGCTTTTAATCACTGGAATGGTTGTGACTCACCTTCAGGTAACCAATGCACCATGATCGTGGATGGTAACAAGCTAGTGACCGCCAACTTCGTCGCTGCCGACACCACTCCTCCCATCCTCGCCAATAAATCGGCTACCCCTTCCGCTTTCAACCCCAGCTTGGGCAACACCACCATCCGCTTTGACATCTTCGAGAACGGCTCCTTCCCGGTCGCTTGGGAAGTCAAGATCTTCCCCAAAGCCGCTCCCTGCGGCAGCTTGGGCAGCGCGGTCAAGACCTTCACCGGCAACACCAACATCAGCGGGACGGTCGCGGTCGTCTGGGATGGCAAGGATGGGAGCAGCAACCCTGTTCCCGAGGGAACTTACTGTGCCAAGGTCACTGCCACCGATAGTGCCCATAACTCCTCCAGCATCGACCCGAACATTCTCATAGACACCACTGCGCCCACGGTAGCGGTGACTGGAGTTGTGAATGGCACGAGTTATAGCTTAGGAGCCGTCCCCGTGGCCGGGTGCAGCACAACGGATGCGCTCTCGGGAGTGGCCATAGCTGCAACGATCAACGTCAGCAACCCACCCGCCGATGGGCTGGGCTCGCACATCGCGACTTGCAGCGGCGGCATAGACAATGCCGGTAACACCGCTCCAGCAGTGCACGCGAGCTACACGGTCGTTGCCACCACCACCTGCATCAACCTCAATGTCCAAGCCGGATCCAGTAGCACCAAGTTCAAGCCTGGGACGCGTCACGCCGATAGTCATAGCATTCGCCTCACCATCCGCAACAACAGCGGGGGTCCGGTGGCGCTGCAAGACATCGCGCTCGATCCAGCCAAACTGCCCCATCCACCTTACTCTCTCTTAGAGCTCTTGATGGTGAAAGGGAGACGGCTGGTCACGGCGGAGCTGCCGCTGGTGATTTCCAGCCGTGGGAAACTGACGTTGACCGTGCGGGTGCAGAAGGCAGCGGGCACGGGCAAGGAGACGGTGAATGCGCCCTATTTTCAAGTGATGCTGAGCTGCGGGGTCTTAGCCGCGCACGAACCAATCAGCGTCTGGCCCAGTGATCTCCTTCAGCCGTCAGAGAGTCAGACTGTGCGCGTTCAGCTTTTTGATTTGCGCGGGCACAAGCTCTTGGATCGGACGGAAGAGGGAGAATGGAGGCCGGCGGATGGAGAAAGCAAACAGCTCGCAAACGGAGTCTATCTCTATAGGGTGAGTGTGCGCGATAAAGCTGGAAAGCTCATTAAGAGCGAAGTGAGGAAGTTGGTCATACATCGATAATTGAACGTAACGTGTAGAGGCGCAGCATGCTGCGCCTCTACGGTATTTCTGCAATCATCCAAATACCTTGACAAACCGTGAAGGTTCCCTTTGGCATAGCTTTCGAGGAGTTGGTCGCTATACTGAAAAAGCAGCGCAAGCTGACTCTTACTGACAGCGCTTCACTACAAATGCACCCTCTTGTCGCTCCAGCTGACACAGCTCTCCTTCGGTGATCTTCCCGTCAACGATCTTCCAAACGCGAGCGGGGCTCACTACGTCGCCGTGATCGTCAAAGTCAACAGCTCCCGAAGCCCCTTCATAATTGATGTCTTTCCCTTGTTTCAAGAGATCGACTGCTTTCTTCCACTCGCCCACAGTCACTTGCTCGCCGGGGGGATTGGCCACTTCACGCAACGCATCCCGGATGGCTTCGCCCGTGATCTGCTTCTTACTGATGATCGTTTTTTGCATCGCGAGCGCCAGCAAGAAGATTGCATCGTATGTGTTGCCCGTGTAGACGAAGACTTGTTCTTCGGGTTGCTTCTTCTTGGTTCGATACTCTTTGTAACGCTTGTCGAAGAGGGCCGAGCCATCGGTGAGCGCTGAGGCGGGAGCGCTGCCGATCTTGTCTTTGAGCAAATCGAGCCCGATCACGGAGGCCAGTTAGTCAAAATTCTTCTGATCTTTGGTCCCGTCGGCAAAGAGATCGAACTTGGTGACCCCCAGCTTCACCATCTGCGTCAAGAGCGGCACGACTTCTTGGAAAGAGATGATGCTGATCGCCTCGGGATTATCTTGATTGGCCTCCGTAATCTGGGAAGCAAAATCGGTCGCGTTCTCTTCGTACAGGGCTATCTTGGTCACTTGCCCGCCCAGTCGTTCGAACGCTTTTTGCATCTCAGTCGCGAGTCCGCCGCCGTAGGCGTCGTTGCGCGCAATGATCGAGATTTTGCGATAGCCCTTGTCGTAGGCCAGCTTAGCCAAGAGCACGCCCTGGAGCGCATCACTCGGAGCTGTGCGGAAGACATAATCCGCATCTTGGAGTGTCGTGAGTCGGGGCGAGGTGGCCGAGGGAGAGACTAAGACAACTTTGGCGGGAATAGTGACCGCGCTCGCGGGGATCGTCGCTCCGCTCGAGCAATGCCCCATGATGGCCGGCATCTTGGCATTGTTGACCAGGTCCGTATCGACTTGCACCGCTTGTTGGGGGTTAGTGCCATCGTCGCGGATCACCAGATCGAGCTTACCGCCGTCCGAGAAACCCCCCTGGTCATTGATTTCGTCTTGCAACATCTCAGCAATTTCTTGGAAGTGCTGGCCGTAGTTGCTGAGCGAACCCGTGAGACAGAGCGCGAGCCCCAGCGTGTGTTTGGGAACAGATTGATTACAGCTGCTCGTCAAGAGTGCCAGGCTGAGCCCGAGCACAAGAATGATAAAAATTTTGGATTTTGTCGTCATACCAAAAGGCCTCCTCTCAGATTACTCTTGTCAGAGTTGTAGCCGATCGGGCGAAAGCTTGTCAAACCGAACTGACATAGACCTGTTCAATTTCAATTGATAATCCCAGCGCATCCCTTTAGGGAGTGGGTTTCATAAAAACGTTGTTTGCACAGGTACGAACGCTATAGCTATTGACAATCGAGACGAAATATGAGATACTAAACTTAGTTGGTTCTTTCGACGGCGCGTAATCTCATCCAGAATATCTCGCCTCAAGTTCCAGCTAATTTATGACTGTTCGTGTCCAGATCGTGCCAGTAGGGCAACTCCCTCCTGTCGCAAATCATGGCGTTAGTACAGTCTCAACAAAGGAGGGTATAGTTTATGACTACTGGTAAAGTCAAGTGGTTCAACGATGCCAAGGGCTTCGG
>JACOSB010000018.1 GCA_016179105.1 Candidatus Acetothermia bacterium | reverse complement strand
TACTTAGTGAGGGAGATCTCCGCGTGGGAAACGGAACGAAACCGACAAGGAGCTGGAGTACACTGGGACTTCACACCCGCTGATGCTCGGTGTAAGTTCGCTCGCTTCTACCCCTCAACTTCAAATGGATGAAGTACTAGATTAGCGAGCTCCCAGAGAAACTCCATCCGAGGGCCAAAGAACTCGCTATAAATGCGTTTGAAAATGCCGATGACGTTTTGTCCGACGGTTGTCTGCTGATCGGCCGGGATGCTATGGAAAATATTGAACCCAAAGGGATAGTCGAAATCTCCGACATTCAAATAGATCGTGCGGTTGATGCATCGCCGAGGGATTGCATCGATCACGCGCTCGGCGAGATCGCCATGAGGGTCAATCAGACAAAATCCACGTCCGTGCTCAATATCATCACGAATTGAATGCTCGAAGAAGGTGGATTTGCCCATACGTGTTTTGCCCATCACGAAAAAATGCCCGCGCTTCACGGGCTCTTCGATGATGACTGGCCGCTCGTCAATGGTGAAAGCCCACGTGCGCGCATCACGAGTCACTGCGATTGGTTGATTGTGTGGTGACACATTCATCGTTCAAATTCTTTGAGATTGTAACGCAGCGAAATGAGAATTCAAGAGAAAAAGTCCATCCTCATTCCGCTCGTCTAAAAGATTAAGGCACCAGTATATCCTTCTCTTGGAAAGAAAGGAGATGGTCTCAAAAGAGACCTACTGGTGCCTTAAGTTTGATCGTAAAACGCAAGCTAGGGAACGCAAAGGACTTTGGTTAACGAGCGAAGAGAACGCAGCCATCCCCCATGCAACCTGAGATGGGAAGTGATGAATTTAACTTAAATGGTTGGTTTTACCGTGCTGATGGGTTAAAATGAGGTATCTTGGAAAGAAAGGAGATGGTTGAGATGACCATCTCAGTAGATCTAGCTTGGGCCGTGTTTGCCCTAGCTGTTGTTGTAGCATCGGTGGTAGCGATCGGGCTCGCCATCCGTGCTGAGTTATCACGAGGACATCGGTTCCAGGCGTTTCTCGAGGCCAAAAAGCTGCTGCATAAGACTAGAGCAGCGAGAACTGAACTCTATCAATTGGACCTCTCTGATCCTAAGATCGTTAGTCCACAAGATAAGGAACGTATCGATCTGATTGTCCGAGCGTTTAATGAGATTGGGTTGCTCATTGAAAAAGGGTATGTGTCAATGAAGGATGTTATGGGGCTTGCCTATCCCGTCTTCATTCGAGTGTGGCGGCAACTCGAAGCCTACGCGCGGCATCGAGAAGAGCTTGAAGGAAACCGCTGGGCAAGACGTGTTGAATGGCTCGCAGAATTAGCAAAGGAGTATCATAACAAGCATCCAAAGCATAAGAATCGTAAGATATTTCTCTATAACGAAATGCTTGGCAAAAAGCTGCCGATTCACGAACCTAAGGCAGGCGGCATAACGGTCTAAAAAACATCTCACAGACGAAGCAGTTATCTACCGGTAATGGGAAGTTGCGTTTCCCATTTTTTTATTTTCAAGTGAACTTTTATAATGATGCGCCTGTTGTTCTAAGCGCGTCGCGCGGGCTTCGAGCTCTTTGAATTGCTTTTTGGTCTGTTTATCGAAAAAGACAAACTCTTCTTGATGTGCGATACTTACGTTGATGAATTTTTCGACGGCACTGTGCAGAGTATCAATTCGGTTTTCAAGGCTATCAAATCGCCGTCCATCGTTGTAAACCTCTCCTTCAAGTAGAGTTTGAGCCCATCAGCACGAGCGTCAGCTTGCTTGAATCCTATCGCACGCTCTTACTTAATTTCTCGACTTTGGAATCAAGCTTATTGACCTTTCGATCGAGCCCTTCCAACGTCACTTTGGCCATAATGGAAATTACGATTTAGTCAGGCGAGCTTCCGATGGTATTTAATCACACCTCGTTGTATTTGAGAAGTACCTTTTGGATTTGGCAAAAAAATTCAATCGAGTTATAGTGAACGCGGGAGGGGGTTATGCAACAACAACCACAGTTTAATAGTCAGCAGTGGCGACCGGTGTACGCGGTGTTGATCGGTCTAGGGGCGGCGTATCTTGTGGGAGCAATGCTGGGCGTGTTTATTGCCAGCATTGCGCAGGCGTTGGCCTGGGTCGCAGTCTTCGCGGTCTCAATCTTCGTTGGGATCCTCTGCGGCCTCTGGTATCTGGAAGGAAGTTTTATGAAAGGCTTCTACCGGCTGCTCGCGCCCTTCTATATGCATCGCGGGAGTGCTGCGGACGAAGCAGAGGTCAAACCACGAATCGAGTTTCAGAGGAGCAGCTGGAAGGACATCGGGCGCGAGGCACAAGAGTATGCAACCGAAGAAGCGCGCCATCAACTGCAACGGGAGCAGGCAGTCCGGCAGGGTGGCCTCTTCTCTAACTTGTTCCACAGTGTGCGCGAGGGTGCAAAGCTTGAAGCCCGCAAGCGCGAGCTCGAGAAAGAAACCGAGTTTAAGAAAACTCAAGTCGAGCTCACCAAAACCCAGGCAGACCTTGCCAGAGCACGGGTGGAACAAACGATCGCCGGAACCAAGCGGGCCAAAGAAGAAGGAGTTGCGGATTTACATCTGGAGAAAACAGCATTCGAAGCAGAGCGCGATATTCGCAAAGTCGAGCGCGAAATGGAAGTCCTCAAGCGCCAGTGGAAGGAAGAAGATGATCTCTTGAAAACGGCGATGAAGGATGCTTCCGACCAGTCACAGTACGTCGTCCAGCTCGCGGCACAGAAGAAGCAACGGATCGCCGAGATTCAAGCGCTGGGCTTGCCACCTGCTGAACAAAAGAAAGTCATCAGCCACATCAACCAATGGTTCAATCAGAAGGTACAATCAGTGCTGGCCGCTGACGCCGGCCACAATACGGATGATGGGCCCACCCTATGAAAAAAACACACGCGCTAAAGAAAGCGCTGAGCAAAGATCGCGCTCACTTTCGCGCAGCGATCCAGAAGGGTAAGGGTTGGGTAAATGCAGTGCGGGAGCCGTCAAAACCAAAACCCAACGGGGTCTTCATAGGGCGACGGCTCGATACCAAAGAAGTCGCAACCATCAGCCCTGAACACCTTCAAACTCACATGCAGATCATCGGTGCGACTGGCGTTGGAAAGTCCAAGTTTCTCGAAGCGCTCGCGCGCCAAATCATCAAGGCAAAATCCCAGCCATCGCTCATTGTCTTAGACCCTCATGGCGACTTATATCACGACATTCTCGCCTACTGCGTCGCCCATAAAATCAGAGACCGCCTCGTCATTCTTGATCCTCACGAGCGGCAGTTTCGCACCGGCTTTAACCCGATGCGGCGCGATCAACGCTCGATCACCTACCAAAGCGTTATGATGCTCGAAGGCATCAAGAAGTGCTGGGGCCAGGAGACGTTTCACCAGACGCCCCGTATGGCGCGCTGGCTGTATAACACCATCCGTAGCTTAGTTGAGGCGGAGCTGACACTCGCCGAAGCGACCGACTTGCTCGATCCTCACGACAATCCGGTGCGAAACGCAGTAATCCCCTTGGTTACAGACCCGATCGTCAAACGCGATTGGCAATGGTATACGTCACTTACTGGGCCGCACGCGAAGAATCTGCGCGAGGAGCGCACCGAGTCGGCGTGGAACCGCATTCAGATGTTTCTTAAATTCCCTGAAATCGCGCAGATGCTCTCGCAGCAGCGACGGGTGATCGCGTTTGACGAGATTCTCTCTGAAGGAAAAATTCTCCTCGTCAACCTCAAACACGCGGGTCTCATGAGCAGAGACGAATCATCGCTTTTGGGCACCCTTATCATCAACGATATTGTAGCCGCCGCGTTCCAGCGCGATCCTGACGAACGGCGGCGCTGTTACCTCATGATCGACGAGTTCCAGAACTTCGTTACCAAAGACCTTTGTGCAATTCTCGACGGCGGCCGTAAATTCGGCTTGCATCTCATCTTGGCGCACCAACACCTTGCGCAGCTCAAACAGCGCGATGAGGAGGTCTATTACTCAACGCTCACGAATGCCCGCACCAAAGTGGTCTTCGGCGGTCTTAGCACCGATGACGCTGAACTCATGGCAAAAAAGGTCATGCGCTTCAACTTGATGGAAGTGAAGCAGGAGCTCTACCGCACCGTGTTTCGCCCGGTCGAATCTACACGCACCATCACCTCTGATTCTGAAGGAGAGGTCACCCATGAGGGTGTGATGAACGCGTTTGGATCGGGAACGGTGTATAGCCCCGATGGTGGGCTATTCTTCGACCCTGAAGTCCGAAGCTCGTCAGAATTTGATTCGAGCGGTGAATCGAGCGGCAGCGGGCATTCATACAGCAGTAGCACGGTTGAAGCGCCGTTCTACGAATACCACGAGGAGCAGGAACTGGCGTCCCGTGAGTTCTGGCGTTTGGACGAGCACCTGTACCGCGCCACCATGCAGCTCGTC
>JACOSB010000031.1 GCA_016179105.1 Candidatus Acetothermia bacterium | reverse complement strand
TGGGGATCCAGATCAAGTGAACCTTCAGATCATGCTTCGTGTGCGCTCCCAGGCGATACTTTCGCACGCGACCATATTACCACAAACTTCTCTTCGCCTGAAGGCGAGGGGTTTCGACCATCCCCGCAGGGGACACTAACCCATTGCTTTCTTCGGTCGGCAGACTCTGCCGACGGCTCTGTACCCAAAGTATTCCTAAAGCCACAAGTACAACGACTGCCAGTGTTACTCCAACAGCTAAGTATCTTCTTTTGTTCATGGCTGCACCGGCACTACTTGGGTGACTGAATTCTTTTGCTCGTGGCTGTCCATCACAGTGAGCCTGACAGTAAAATCTCCCGCCGTGCGGAATATATGTTCAACAATACGACCGGTCGCGTCGGTCTGCCCGTCTCCATCGAAATCCCATTCGTAGGAGACGATCTCGCCATCGACGGCCTGAGAAGCCGAAGCGTCGAAGACGACTCGCTCGCCGACGTGCGGCTGCGTGGGCGTAAACGTAAATTCCGCTGTAGGCGCGACAAGCACCGGACGGGGCGCTTCGGCCACACCAAAATCAACATTAGCCCTCTGGCCAACTTGAACAGCGACTGTGACTGAAGCGGGCGTAGTAGCAGCAAATCGTCTCGGCAGCGTGGTCGGGTCTAGATTGATCGTATAGGTGCCGGGGTCCACTTGCAGCGCGTATTGCCCATCGTTATTCGTGCGGGCCTCCACAGTGATCGGACCACTGGCAACGACACGCACGCCGGCGACACCCGTTTCACTGAGGTCTGCTTTGCCGTTGCGATTCGCATCGTTGAAGACACGGCCGCCGATGATCGCCACCGTTTTCACGGGGATGTTCGCGGAAACTACTTGACCCACGGCGACTGCGACGTTGAGCGGCAGCGCGATCTGCGGGATCAAACCCACGGGCAGTCGAGAAATTTCCAAGCGATACGTCCCCGGCTCTAGAGGCGGGAACCGGAAGAAGCCTTGCTCATCGGTGCGAGCCAATTGGTCGTTGATGCGAAGCAGCGCGCCCGCGACTCCCGATTCGTTCGGATCGCGCTGCGAATTCCCGTTCTGGTCTATAAAAATAAATCCTTCGACGCGGCCTCTGACCAAGATGGACTCGAAGGGAAGAGCGAAGCGTGTGCGCATCTCCGCGCTGATGCCTACCGACGAGGGCACCTTGAACGAAGTCGAGAGCGAGAAGTCAAACATGCCGCGCGAGAAGAATAAACTATTTTCTTCTACAGGGGCACCGTTATCCAAGCCCACGCCGAGCGAGACAGAAACTCCTGGCATCGAGAAGCTGAGCGCAGTGATCATATTCAGTGATTGCTCGAGCACTGCTCTACTCGATATATCAGTTTTGAGATTTCCAGAGACACTCACGCTGATGGCCAGCCCCTCGATGCCCAATAACCGTCGCGCGGTCACGAAGGTATGCAATTGGCTCGTGTGGGTACCCACAGAGGCTATATTATCCGAGAATGCAGTATCGGTCACGGTCACAGAATAGGCGATTGGCCCGCTCAAATCGGAGAACATGGCCGTGAGCACTCGTTGATTGGTGCTGAGCGGCGGCGGTTCGTCCCCATGCTGCGCGACGCTCATGAGTTCGAAGAACGACGTCGGAAGACCGGGGAATAAGTTGTCGACCGTGAGAGCAACTTGGAAAGTCAACGTGCTGATGGCCTGAACCAACGGGTCATTGAAGAGGTCTGTGTGACTTCCCGAAATTAAAGCTCTTAGCGAGAACGCACCCAGTCTCGCATCCGCGAAGAGGCTCCAAGTTTGAGTATCCGCCGGGACTTGGGCGCTCGGAAAGTTGGGCTCGACTCGAGAAAACTCAAAGCCCGGCGTCAAGTTATCCCACTGGGGTGCTACGCGAACGGTGATCATATGCAGAAGAGCTGAAGGGGTTTGGTCAACTGCACCCTCGGCTTCCATCACCGAGCTCTCAAAGCGCGCCCCAACAACGTTATGGATGCTGGGGGCGTTGATGAGCAGATGCGCGAAGCCTGCTCTGATGCCCATCGGTCCAAAAAGGCTCAGGCCGTAGGCGAGTTGTTTCATATCTGCAAAGGTCGCCGAGAACGCGGCTAAGTCAGTGACCGAAAACTCGAGTCCCCGCGTCGGAAGAGCTACGTCTTGTAAGGGCAGCTGAGAGATATCTCCGAGCTGCAGTTGCAAAGCGTATGATCCCACACGCGAGGTGTACGCAAACTCTTGAACGTTTTGGCCCAACGTTTCCGCTTCGAGAGAAATTTTGAACCTCACGCTAAAACCTTGATCTCCGGGGAGAGAGGCGTCCGTCAGCAGGCTGAATTGAGGAGTAATTTTATTGTCCGTCGGATCAAAATTTATGGCGAAGCCCATCTCTGTCGGAGATTTCAAAGAAAGATCCGTAGGCACTTTTTCTGGCAAGGGCGGCAAGATGGTCAGCACAGCCGTGCCCTTTCCCCCTACACCGGAGCGCGAGAGTGAAGTGGCCATGAGCGTGATCGCTTCAGGACCGGGGTCTGCATTGACGGGCACTTTCACCGTGACCAAGACCGAGCGCGAGGCGCCCGGCAAGAGCGCTACTAAAGAGGGCTCTACTGTGGTTGGGAAAGCTCGTCTCGAAGTAGCCTCCAGACGAAAAGTATCGATGATGTTACCGCGGTTGACCACGACGAAGGGAAGTATCGCTTCGGTGCCCATCTCGACTTCTTGAGCCGCGGGAGGGCGCACGTCTACGCCGGTGACGGCTTGTATGGTGATCTGCGCCCGCGCGGAAGTTTTTACGGTGGGGTCGCCGCGCGAAGTAGCCTCTAGGGTGACGAACGCATCGCTGGCGGACGCATCGGGGAGAACGAAGAAGGATACGAAGATCGGCTCTTGCATTCCGGCGGGCACACTCGCTGGCGAGGTGGCACTGACCAACTGAAGACCCTGAGATGCGTCCAGGCGAAAATCATAGATGTCGTTCAGCGTGCCGCGGTTCTTGGCGAGAAAAACGAGAGTAACAATCTCGCCGGGGAAAGCCGAGCGGGCCGGCGGTGCGGTCAGTTCGACCGACCGCTGTTGAGCGAACCCCGCCGGAGCAAACAAAATCCCCCAAAAAAGAAAAACCTGAACGGAAGTTAAGACAATGCTTTTTCTCATTATCGGCCAAAATCACGCTTACGGTCGCATCCCTGGATCCCGTTCGACAAAGACACAATAGTGTACAAGAAAGGAGATCGTCTGTAACCGGCATTGCGTTGAGTGCGCTGAGTTACTCAAAAGCCTCAGAGCTGGAAGCGCACCTGGCCGGCGACGAGAGCATCGCCCCCAAAGTCAATGATGACCAAGGCCAGATAGGGACCAACGGGAAGTGTCTGCGTGACGGGGATTTTGAGACGGAGCTTGCCACCCGGCAAAACAGCCAGATCGGCTATGTCTTTTTGCAGAACAATCTCGCCTTTGGCGTTAACGATGCGTAACTGAGCCTTCGGTTGCTGGAACGTCGTCCCGCTATTCTCGTACTCGACCACGATCTGAAGATGTTTATCTTTTTCGGGGAGAATTACGCTCGTGCCCGTGATCCGACCTTTGTTGACTGCGTTGGTCGGGTCCGTCTGCCGAATCTTGATGATGAATTGTTCCTCGGAGCCGATCGTCACGGGGCTTTGTGGCTGGTCAGTGCTCATCGCTATGACCTTGGGGATCGGGCTGCTAATCACCAACGCGACCCAATGAGGTCCGCTCTCGTTGGCCGGGATTTTGATATTGAGCCCGATAAGCTGCTTTTGTCCTGGAGACAGAGTGAACGCTACTGGAGCGACAGTGAAAAATTTTGCCAAGGATCGTGGATGCGTGCTGGAAGTGAGCAACACCAAACCGCCATCGATAGTACGGTCATAGTCTTTCACTTCGACGGTGAACTGTCGGGGCTGTTGGCTGTTTAACCCAAGTTGCCACCTAGAGACTATGGATAGCAAAAGCCAGAATAAACCAGACCAGCTTCAGTTCAAACCCACGAGCCGTCACCGCGTGGATGCTCTTGGGAAAGAGCCCGGTGAGTTGACTGAAGCTGGTCTCGATGCGCTTACGGGTCCGTTGGCACCAGAACTTCACCCACGGCTCGACCGCGCGGTGGGAGTTCTTCTTGCGCAAGGGCTGGAACTCGAGGCCCGCTGCTTCCTTCAGGAAATCCTCCCACTGGTAATCGTTGTGCAGTTTGTCGGCATAGATCACCGTCCCCTCGGGCAGATCCAGATCGAACCCTTTCAAGACCGGACCGTCGGCAGCCGCGCCGGGAGCCAGAACAAATTCCACCGGCTTGCCCTGCGCGGTAACCAACAGATGCACCCGCAGTCCAAAGAAGTAACGCCGTTTGCTGGCGATGTACCCGCGATACTGCTCCTCGCGATAGAGGCGACAGCGGCGGATGCGGATGTTGTCACAGACGGGCACAGGACAGCTATCGATGATGTACTCCGCCGTAGGATTCGCTTGCTTGTGGATCTGGGCCAGGATTTGGAAGAGACTCATCCACCACTGAGGAGGGATAGCGTGCAAGCGGCGGGTAAGGCGGCTCTTGCTCAGCATGGTCGGCAGGTAGCCGTGGTCCTTGAGAAAGGCCCGGCTTTTCTCGAGATTACCGGCAAAGAAGGAAGCTGCGACCAAAGCGGTGGTCATCACTTCAGCGGTGCTCATCTGGGCTTGGGGGTCATCTTGGATTCCGAAGGCTTTCACGAACTCATCGCACAAGCAGTAGATGGCTGTGGTATAATGGGGCATGGACATGAGGTTCCTCCGGTCAGCTCGAAGGTTTTGTTCGATTGACGGGTCTGATCGGAGGACACTCTATCCAAGATGTCTCTTAGGTAGCAACTTGGGTTAATATAAGTTTCCAGTTAGAATAATTGAACGCTATCACAGCAGCTCACCTCGTAAAATTATCATAACAGGACTTTCGCGTTTCAGCATAAATAGGCAGTAACCGCCCGCCTAGCAATGGACCATTTGTAGTCATACCAAGAAACGGCGGTCTGGAGGCGTTGCCATTCTAGCTTAAGAAAAGCCAAGAAGGCACAGAGAATATG
>JACOSB010000030.1 GCA_016179105.1 Candidatus Acetothermia bacterium | reverse complement strand
GGAGGAAGGTTTAAGCAATTCGGTGTTCGGGTGTGGCCAGAGGTTTTGGAACAACTAGGCTGGAAGCTGGATTCAATGCGGATAGGCAAAGAATACTCTGTTGAGAATTATCGAGCGAAGATTCTTCTGAAGAAAGGCAGAGTCAGCAAAGTGATAGAGTTAATTCCGGCGGCATAGCAGCGCCATAATAGTCGTGATTCGGAGCTTACCCTCTTCAACGCAAGCCTCATCCCTCCGACCTCAGGGTTCGCGCTTCCATATGTAAGCGATTCGAGAGTAACGCATGTTACCAAAGTACGGGACATGTGGGCGTGCCCTACGTGGGCCCAACGCTGTACACTTTAAGCCCTATGCTATCTCTGAAGAATTTAGCTGATAGATATGAATTAACTCCCAAACAAGTGAGACGGTTATGGGAAAACGTTGGGCCGTTGTTGGGCACGTATGCCCGTCGTGGGCCTCAGGGACAAACCCTTATCGACGAGACAGGATTGCCGATCATAGAGCGCTGTCAGGATCTAGTTCGGCAAGGGGCGAGCTTGCCCAATGCTGTTCGCACCGTCGCTCAAGAAATGGGATTGAATGGCCATTCTGACAAGGCGAGCGATGGGCTAGCAAAGGGCACAGATGACTATGTTGCAATTGCAGAGCTTCTCAAGGTCCAACTGGTTGATAAAGATCATCGTATCGCAGACCTAACAACGGAACGAGATCGGCTCTTGAATATCATTGAAAACCAAGGAGAGCAAATCAAAGCACTCATGCCTGGGCCAAGGACGGAGCCTCGTCGGAGTCGATTCGAGGCCCTGAGATTCGCTCTGTTGGGCCGTTAGATTCGCTTAGTATTCTCCAGGCTCACGAGGCAGCCAGTATTGCGACACACAGACTAATGTCATGAACGAGACTTCTTCAAAGGCTATCCAGTGGCCTGTAGAGTATCAGCCCTCCCGGTGTCCGGTCCATGTCCGGAACGAACTGAACATGCCCGTAACCCCCGACAGGGTATGGGCGTGGCTGATTCGCGCTGAGCTATGGCCTAGCTGGTACCAAAACTCCAGCCACCTCCGATTCATCGAAGGTTCGGCACCCGATCTTTCCTTGGGCGCTCGCTTTCGCTGGAAGACTTTCGGTGTCACTATCGAGTCCCGCGTTCTGGAATTCATCCCCGATGAGCGTATCGCGTGGGACGCACACGCTCTCGGTATTCACTGCTACCATGCTTGGCTGATCCGGAAGACGTCCGAAGGTTGCCACGTCCTCACCGAGGAGACACAGCACGGTTGGCTGGCTCTGCTCGGGAAGCTCCTCATGCCGACTCGGATGCATCATTTTCATCAACTCTGGCTAGAAGGGTTGAGGGAAAACGCATCGAAAGGACTGCCGCCTCTCACAGCAGTGCTGCCAGCCTAACTCCGGTTGGCGGCGAAGATAAAGAGACCGATATCAGGGAGCCTAAATGTAATAGGTAAGGCTCTATACAGTCGATATTGACTAAGCGCATTGAGTAAGTTATATTTAATGTGGTAATACCACATATCCTTTGTAAGGTGATAATCATGATTGGCAGTAAGCTGACCTCCAAGGGGCAGACTACGATCCCCAAGGAAATCAGAGAGTATCTCGGACTCCAACCCGGAGATCGGGTTGTCTTTTTGCGCAAAGACGGCCAAGTGGTCCTCCAAGGCGTCAACGAGACGTTCCTGGATCTACGCGGCCGCGTGAAGGCGCGCCATCGCCCTGAAGATTTCGAGCATATCAGGCATCAGACCAAACGCCGCGTAGCTCAAAAGGTTGCGCGTGACTAGGTATTTCGTTGATACCAATGTTTTCTTGAGGTATCTCACGAACGATGTGCCGGCGCAAGCCGAAGCTGTTACCCGTCTCTTGCAACGAGCTAAGGCTGGGGAAATCGTGCTCCATACCAGCGTGCTCGTGCTGGCAGAGATCGTTTGGACGTTAGAATCTTACTACGAACTCGCCCGAGATGAGATCAAGGCTAACGTGTTGGCCATCTTAAACACGCCGGGGCTCAGCGTTGAGAACGCTGAGCTGGTGGGACGTGCCATCTTGCTCTATGCGGATAAGAATATAGACTTCGTCGATGCCTACAATATCTTCTGGATGAAAGAGCAAGGGCTCTCGGAGGCGTACACGTTTGACGTGAAGCACTTTGCCCGTGCGGAGGGAATCACCCCGCTCGTTCCGGGCAGCCGAAAGGGTCACTCGAATGGAAAGAGATAAAACTCTCACTGCGCCTACACTCTTTCGTTGGCAGTCGATCAACCCAACGAGCAGTCGTTATCGATTCTACAGTGTGAGTCTCGGCATCGATCTCTGGGGTGAAGTGTTTATCGTCAAACACTGGGGGAGAATTGGCACCCGAGGCCAGCGCCAGTTTGTGTGGGCGCAGGCTGGTGAACTAAGCCAAATCGTTGAGCAGATTCAACGAGAGCGCAAGCTGCATGGATACAGACCAATAGGGATAATCAAGTGAGCGGCTTCAATGCAAACATGAGAACTGTTGAGCGGAGTTAGGAAGCATCTGATCGGCCTATGTCTGTTGTCGGGCGATTAGCCGACAATTGTGAAGATTATGTTGTTTGATTTAATCCTACAAAGGCGAGCCCCAGTGCTCAATCATGAGCCGGTTGCAACATTTGGCATCTGGTATCCCGACTTTGGGGCCAACCTTGCTGAACTACCATCGCTCCATCTACTGAGAAACTTGCACTTTAGTCTCTATACGTGCGGTGCCCCAAAATTCACCGGTGAAATGGCTGTAAAACTCGTAGTCAACCACAATGGGGATCTGTCAGATACTCGTGGGGCAGCTAGCAGACCTGACGATAAGCATCTGCGGGTCCGGTCCAAGTAAAATCTTCTGGGTGCATAAGATGAGCAAGTAGTTCCACGCCAACGACGATACGTGGGCCCGACCGGGAAAAATAGGCGTTAGCGTCAACCGCGTACACCTTGCGTTGCCTAACGGCCGGCAGGTCGTTCCATCCGGGCCTCTCTTTGAGCATCACCGATTGCTCCAGCGCCTTGGCGGTCTTAAATCCGCAGGGAGACACGATGATAACTTCAGGCTGATAGTCGAGCACATTCTCCCAGGAGATTCTCACTGAATCCGTCCCATTCTTGGAGTTGCGGTCTTCGGCTCCCGCCCATTCCAACATCTGTGGTATCCAATGTCCTCCGCAGTAAATGGGGTCTACCCATTCCAAGAAGGACACTCTGACCCTCTCAAGTTTCTTAGTAGCTGAGGAAATCTCTTGGACATGGAGGGCAGCTCTCTTTGCCCAGTCGTTGGCCTTCTCCTCGGTTCCTGTCTCTTTACCCAGCGCTCGTACAGCTTCCAGAACTTCTTCAAAGCTTCGCGGGGTCTGCCAGACAATCTTAGGTGGCGCACTCATCGTCTTCAAGACCTGAGAAACTTCATTGCCAGCAGGGCCGCACACCTGGCAGAGATTTTGCGTTACCAGAAGATTGGGTGCCGCCGCGCGAAGCTTGGTCTCATCTACTTTGTACAAGCTCTTGCCCAAGGCAATCTGCTTGGTCACCGCGATGTCGATTTCCGCCATGGACATCTTCGAGAGGTCGAGAGCGCAGTCCACGATTACAGGCTTATCCTTAACCTGCACGGGATAATCGCACTCGTGGCTGCGACCCACGAGATTGTCTCCCAGGCCCAAAAGGTAGATCATCTCGGTCGCGGCCGGTAGGAAAGAGACGATTCTTAGGGCACTCATGTCGGCACGATGTCACAATAGTTGAAGCGTGGGGTCCGCATAACCCGCTCTCCTGCTTTGCAAGCTATCGCCTTCTTGAAGATAGGCCCGGCGTAGACGAATGAGTGATACTCGCCGTACTCACCACAAGGGTCGGCGCTCTCCGGTAGATCGCGGAGCAAATCGTGATCTATTTCCCTGCCAGCGAACGATGCGTCGATGGCCTTCGTATCGACACATGCCAGGATTGCCTTGAATCCTAGACCGATAAAAGTCCTCACAAGCTCCTCGGTGTCACGCATCCAGATCGGATAGACTCCTGTCATCCCCATTTGAGCCAGACGCTCATCCCGATATTGCTTAAGGTCTTCGAGAAACAGATCTCCGAAGGCGATCTTCGTGATACCTTGAGCTTTGAAGTGGCTGAGGGCCTCTCGCATACGCGCCTCATAGATATCATTAGGGCAGTCTTTCGGGATCATGATCTTGTGCAGCGGGATTCCCAAAGACTCGGCCTGCTGCTCCAGAAGATCCCGTCGCACTCCGTGCATGCTGATTCGGTCGAATTCCGTGGTAACCGTCGTCATGAGCGCCGTTATCTCATACCGCTGAGACGCGAGTAAGTGGTAAGCCGTCATGGTGCTGTCCTTTCCTCCGCTCCAGGACAAGACCACCTTCTCCTTCACAGGCCTCGTGCGAGGCGCTCTCTCCTTCTCCGCGTGAACAGAGGCAATAGTCTGAGACGGCTTGCAGATATCCTCAGCTTTTATAACCATGCTAGGCCACCGCCAAGCTCCACGATCCGCTAGCTCCGCAGTGAGTCCTGACAAATCCCAATCGGTGCAACCAAGTTAATGTGTTTGTAGATATGGCACGAGGTTGTTGGCACGCGGGCTACCGAGGCCCGTGACGAAATCATAGCCGGTCGTCGCCGTGCAGACACTACCGCAGGTACCGTTAGTGCCCGCGGTTATGTCTCGGTAGTTGGACGCATAGACCGCACTGGTAGCCGCGTTATATTCAGGAGAACTGGTTAGGTTATTGCTCGAGAGCGGGCTGATGCGTCCCTGGTTGACTATCGCGATCAGGGCAGCCCACTGCGGCGCACCCGCGCTCGTTCCGCCAATCACAAACCAGCCAAGCTGTCCCTGAAACCGAGTCGTGTCGTAAACCGATACGCCAGTGCTGGGGTTCGCGTTATAGGACACATCAGGGACCCCCCGCTTGGCCCCGGTGTTCGGAATCGAATAGCTAGATTGATACCCGGGCTCGGCTTCGAACGCACTGATGCCGCCCCCGCTACCACTCCAAGCGGTCTCGGAGCCAGTGAGGTTACCGGCACTATCCAGTGGCAACGTGGTCCCACCCACCGCGATCACGAACGGCGCGGCGGCCGGGTAGATAACACCCGTGCCGTTGTCCCCGGAGGACGCCGTGAAACTGACGCCGTTTACATTGAAGTGGAAATTGGAACTAGATTCACTGGAGAACTCGGAACCGCCCCAGCTCATCGATACCACGTGGGCATGTTGGGCGCCATAGTCTACCGCCGTCAGCAGGTTCGTGAAACTGGTAGTGGTGGCTTCAACCAAGAGGATATTCGCGCCTGGGGCAATGGCACACACCCACTCGACATCGAGCGAAATCTCTAGCGCCCAGCCGGAATCGACGCGGGGGAAGGTGCTGCCACCGTTCTGGTTGACTTTGGTCAGGTTGCAGCCGGTAATGCCAAATTGCTGTTTGAAGACTGCCAGATCGTTGAAGATGGTGGGGTCATCGAAGGCATCCACAATCGCGATCGTCTGTCCTGCGCCGTTGCCGCTGAGGAGATCGAATCCGTACGCGTGGCGCAGTTGCGTTGGATTGTAGCCAGTGGCCGAGGTGGTCGCTAAGGGATTGCCCCTGCTATCGATCAAGACGCGAGAGTGACATCGCGCAGCGCCGACTTCTGCTCCAGGGCATACCGGGGCGTCACCTGCACCAGCAGGCCCCTGTATTGCGCCTGTGGCTGCTAACGGCGTCTGCTCTTGCTGAGGATTGGGAAGACCACCGAGCAAGAACAGCCCAGCCAATACCGATAAGCTGGCGTAGGACTTAAGCCTTAATCGCTGGAACATAAATTTACTCCTCTATGGTCCGCTTGAACTTCAAGATGATGCCAGTCACCAAGCGAAATCTTGTATTCTCAGATCTGTTATATAGTCCTAGCACGGATAAGTCAAGACCAGGGGCTACGTCTTAAAGTTCCTGTGGCACGCTTAAAGGGAAATCGATACCCACACTTTAACTGAGCTGCTTCCTGCCATTGCTTCCCTCCCCTCCTCGAGCCCAGCATGTAGATGGGTAGCTCACTCTTATTTTCTCAACAGAGCCTTCAATTCTTGCATCTCCTTCTCCAACGCTGCCAGACGTGCTTGCAGTGCTGTATTGAAAGCCTGTAACTCTTGGATTTGTTTATCCTTCTCCAAACTGATCTCGTATAACGCCTGTATGGAGAGCAGTGCGATCCCGTTGGCATCGACAGAGTTGATATGCTTATCATCCTCACCCAATCCGAAAGCGGCGTAGAAGTCTTGGGCCATCGGCCCGATATGCCAGATCTCAGGACCCTCGCCGATATACTCCCAACGAGTGATGGGAATCTGGCTGAGGCGCCCCAACACATCGCGTCCGTTGACCGTCGTGAAATTCTCTTTTACGTTGCGATCGCTGACCTGCTCGTTCGCAGGCGCGCAGTTCCAACTTTGTCCATTCCACAGCAGAATCTGGTTAGGTGGGGGGCCACAAGGCATTATACCCAGGCTCAAATCTGTCCCTAAGCTCAAGCCACTCCCTTTGGCTGGACTGTAGGGCACACATGACCAGGAGGAGGTAGCGGTGGCAGGAGCTTGCCACACCAAAATCTGCAGGAATCCAGGCTGACAGGGCATTAAACTGAACAATTGATTCGGCTGATTCGGAATTAAGGTCAAACCGCCCCCAGGGGCGGGTCCGTAGACGTTGTAGGGCGCGCACGCCCAAGTTGACCCTGTCGCTTGGAGAGTCTGGTTGGCAGCACAGGGGAGCAAACTCAAAGTCAGAGCTCCATTCGTGCCCCCACCCTGTAGACCCGAGCCCGCTGGAGTGTTCACGGCCGTGATAGTGCCGGCTCCGACATTCTGACAGGTTACCGCCCCGCTCATGCCGATGGTCTGCAGGGCGCTGCCAGACGGGCAGGTCCCGGTTACACGTGCTTGAATCGCATTCGTATCGACGCTGAAGGTGGTGCCCGTCAAGGTCAAGCCAGCACCTGGAGTGTAGAAGATCGGCGCGGCATCGCAAGCCCAAGTCGTGCCATTCCACTTCAGGATTTGATTGGCTGCCGTGCAGGGCGCGATCTTCCCCGGCGACACCGCTCCGTTTTGTAAATGGTTGGTACTGACGCTGTTGGTTTGTAAATGGCTGGAACTCACGCTATTAGCCTGCAGATGATTCGAGCCCACGCTGCCAGCCTGCAGATGGTTGGAACTCACACTATTGGCTTGCAAATGGCTGGAGCTCACGCTGTTAGCTTGCAGCGCTGCCCCGCCCACACAGCCACTGCCGAGACCGCAGTTAAGTGTACCGTTCAGACGTAGGTTGCCGGCGATATTTACTTTATCCTGGGGGCTCGACACTGTCCCAATTACCACTAGATCCGAGGATGGGAGGCCCAGTTGCACAAAGTTCCCATTGCGCGCCCAGGGAGGAGGACCTCCCCCTTGCCCTTGGCCCAGGATCCCTCCCGTGAGCAGCAAGAGGGTAATGACTAACAGCAACACTTTCTGTGCCGTGACATTCTGCCGCATCTTCGTTCCCGCTCCTTTCGTGAAGCTTTATTGGCTGCATTCGTCTAAGGACGACTGTTTGCCTCGGGTTTTTAACAGGTGAAGCTGGAGGGGATAGGATTTTGCGTGTAAACGGTCTTCACCGCCTGCCCGTCGCAGGCAGAGATGAATTTCTCTGTTCCCCCAAATGCATCGAAAGTAGCGAACATTAAATCGTTGGGATCATCCGAATGTCCTAAACCAGTGACATGACCGAACTCATGCCGGGTCACCGTGCGGATGGCCGGATCAGATAATCCCTGACCAAAAGCCTTGCCCGACAGGTTGACTCGCACCGCGCTAAAACAGGTCCCCGCAGTAGAGAATTGGGTAGAACCTAAAACGTTGCCCGTCCCGCCTTTGAGGTTGATGATCACCGTGGCCGTTTTCCTGTCAGTCGTGAACGAGTAGCCCTTGAAAGATAGGCCCAATCCTGCGATCGCATTGGTCCACTCGTTAATGGCGGCTTGGACATCAGCAACCGCCTGCGCACTGACGCCGCTACTGGCTTGGATAAAGACGGCAGCCTGGCTGCTACACCACTTTGTCCCCAGGAGCGCAATGGTGTTGCCAAATGCCAACGGCGTTGCGGCAAACACTCCGATAAGTAAACCCACGAACCATACAAACACCCGCGACATCATACGGCTCACCTTTCTCGAACCTTGCGTCGGATTATAGTTAGTTAGCAGATTTACAAATCCGGAGAGCCAAAAGTTTCAATCTCCCATTACTGCACGATCTTCGCTGAGCTGAAGACTTTGCGCACCTCGCCAACTCCCGGTTTGGCCTTTCCGTAGCAACCGTACAGAAAACAACGAACTTCATTTTCCGCTCTTAGAGTGAGTATAATTAGCCAGTTGCGAATAGCAATTTTTCATATTTCGGCTTTGGAAGCGGAAAATAAAGGGGCGGAAAAGGACGATTTTGCCAGGGTCTCGAAAACCCTCGTTTTTGAGGCGAATGTTAATTTAACTCTCCAGTACGCTAGAAAAGCGATAATCAGGTCTCAAAACACGTCTTAAAATCAAAGTCTCACTTCTTAATCAGAGGATAAGTTTTGAGAATTTTACCACATCCTGATAATGGCCATATTATCAGCCGTTGTGGGAAGTTCGTTGGTTTTTGCTCCGTTACTACGGAAAGGCCGTTTTGGATTTGCTACGATGAGAAGACCAAGGAGGAGACTATTCCAAAACGGGGGCTGGTTAAACATGCTCCGCGGTTGCCTCTTCCCAAGAAGTGAACACCAGGACTGACATGATACACCTGGGCTTATGGCTGAGGCGGCTCTTCCTTGAGCCGCCTAGCCCCCACTTTGGAATAGTCTCCGGTGTACCCACCTTCAATGGAAGTACCTCTGCAACGTCGGGCAGCCTGACCCCTTGGACTTTTATGCTCTCGTTATAGCATCGCTATTTTACGACCAGTTTCGCTACAATGTTGTGCCCGTGTAGTTTGTGAGTGATGAAAAACTCACCAGCAGTATCAGGTGTGAACTCAATCACGGTAAGTATCCCTACTTCGACATCGACCGCCTTAACGCCGAAAACCGCCTGCTGGCCAGCTTCATCTTTGCTGATGATCACCGTCGGGTGGGAGCCATCAATCGCCGTATTAAAAAGTCGCACCTTCACACTCTTCTTGACGGTCAAGGTCGCTGGATAGATCTTCAGGTTTTGCAGGCTATGAATCAGTGAAAACTCTTGGACTTCCTCGGCTTGCTGTGCTTGAGCCAAGACCGTGACGGTCATAGCAGCACTGGCAGAACCTGCCGCGGCAGTCACCGGATATGCTCCCACTGACTTGAAGATGAACTCAAAGTTTCTTTGAGGCGCGATGGTCGTTTGGAAACCTGCTGGGGGACTGGCCAGCCCTACCGAGTTGTTGGACTGATTCACCCAGTTGACCTTGCCGCCCTGGGCGACCGTGACCGCGTTGGGGCTGAATGATACCGATGTGGACGACCCGTAGTACCCTCCCGACATCGAAACGGTAATACTCACCGTCACTTCTGAGGGCAATTGCTGTTGAGAGACCCCCAAGACCCCAATCAGAGTGAGGAGCCCCACGAGCGAAAATCTGGCGAGAATCTTCATGACATCTCCTTTCTTACTTTTCTGTTCTAGGTTTTCTGTCTTTTGAGAAAGCCACGAATGAATATTAGAGCAAAGATTCGTTCCAAGTCCATACATGTCGAGTGTCTCAGAGGTACTTTTCTGGTACTGTTTTGGTCAGGACGGTTGCCTACCCACCGTTCATTGAAGTACCTGTGCGACAAAAGCTACGAACCCCGCCGGTATCAAATTCCAGCTCTCTGCGCCCGTGAGTCGCTTGGGGCCAGCACTCCAAATGGCTTGGGATAGGCCGGCTTATTTCTGCACGCGGATGATCGCCCTCATGCCCTGGAAGTAATGATCTTCGGGTGTGCCATGCTCTTCATGGCAGGCCAGCTCAAAGTCAAACACCGTCCCGTCTTCCACCGATCGAAAGAAGGGGGTGAATTGCACGACTACACTCCTGCCGGGACGAATGTCTCGGACTATTTCCAGAGGGGATCGGAAGAGCGGGCTGATGATCTCGTGGTCGATGGTGCTGACGTTCTTGAAGATGAACCGGACTTTTTCACCGTTCTTAATGGTCGCAATGACGGCGGGGTTATCATGGGAGCTGGATCGGCCGTCGGGCCCCTCGAAGAAGAACGCGCCTTCATTGATCGTGATCACTCGAATCGACGATGAGCTTTCTGGCTGGAGCTTGCTGTCGTCCAAGTCCGATGTTGCTTGTTGACTGCTCATGCAGCCCGCCAGAGACAGGAGACCGACAACGAGAAGCGTACACGCGAAAACACGATGGGCTTTGAACATAGGTATGGTTCCTCCTTCGTCGCAGTGTTTGTGTTAACAGATTCTAAACAAGGAACTCAGTGATGACAAAGGCTGCCATCCTCTCCTTGACTATTCATTTGCTACAGGGATTCTTCGTCAATTCCAAGAAATCGTCTGCACACGACGCTTGCACATCACTCCTTTCAGCAGTTCGTGCCATTATCCGTCGAGGATGCGCCCTGCTTCGTTCATCAGTCGGTTTACGGTGCTACGGTAATGAGGGCGCGCATCCCTGCCTCATAGTGGCCTTCCGCATGGCAGGAGATCTCAAAGACCATCGTCAGTTTGGGATCTCGCGCCAGCGACTCCTTGATATTGTCGGCCAGCATTATTTCTAACTTTGCCTTCATCTTCGGTTGCAACTCCAACTCCCGAAGCTCAGAGCTCTCGACCTCGCCCACGACCTTGCCGCTGGCATCGATCAACTGTGTTTTGACTTCTTCGCTGGCAGTGAGCAACGGACTCAAGAAGATGTGGAGCATATTGCCGGTGTTCTCGACGTTCAGTTCGATCTTACCCTTGGCTCCTCCGCTGAGAGTCAGAATGTTCTGGGCAGGAGTGCCAGGCTTGAACGAAGCGTGCGGCCCTCCCGGGACGGCAAAGAAGAAATCTCCCATCTGGATCGTAGGAAGAGCCGATGGTTGGGCCACCCCTGGCTTTAGGTTGATGGACAAAGTTAAGGCAAACAACCCAGCGATGGCTATCAGTCTCATTGTCGTCACAATCCGCTGATCAACGAGTTTTCGATTCTGCATAAAGATCCCTCCTCTGTGTATGTGCGTGCGTAAAGACAATGGCCAAACGTGAGAACGATGAATTGGACAGACAAGAAACTCTCTGAGGGATTCTACTGGCGGACTTCGTGAAGAGGTGCTTTGTGCAAACTGAGAGAAAACTGAAGTAGCCTTAGCTACGATAAAGGCTACCAACTACCTTATTGACTATAAAATCCATCCCTAGTCATTCATTATCCTCTCCTAGATACGAGTAATTGTATTCTAGCAGGAAGAATATGAGGTTGTCAACGTCGAGACGAGCGGGTCAAACTGGAGAGCATAAAAATGTAGGGGGTTAATTCACCCTGACGAGTTGGTTCTGGAAGTCGGGATACCAGGTACGGAATGTTGAAACCAGCTCCTGGTTGAGCACCTTAGCCCGAGCCTGGAGCAGCAAATGCGCCCCTCTGGGAGTCCACCCCATTTGCTGTTTCTTATCAAAGCGCCGGTCCAGTAACTCGTTGACCTGCGACTCCACAAACGCGGTGGAGATCACTTTACTCACACAGTGTCACTCCCGCCTCCCCCACATTTTTATGCTCCCCAGGCGCTGGGGTTGGACTACTCGAAATTGGGAAAGCAACCCTTGGGAAACGGTAGGGGTCGGCGGAGTAGTCGACACATAAGAGCGAACAGAACAGATACGGGCTTTACCCAGTCTGTTGGGCCGAGATATTATCAGCCGCTTCCGGCTGATCGCCGATCGTCACGCTAATCTGGTTCTCCTCACTGATGAGCGCTGCGTGCTAGCTCGTCAGTTTCATCTTAAGCATACGAGTCCGTTCGCGGGAGCGCACACTGCTCCGCGCGCTTCACCACTTCGGATACTTGAATGCCGCTCTTAAAGAAGAGTACTTGGGCTGAGAGATCTTTGAAGTCCGCGGCCGAGCAATTGAGATGCTCTGAGACGG
>JACOSB010000005.1 GCA_016179105.1 Candidatus Acetothermia bacterium | reverse complement strand
CATATTCTCTGTGCCTTCTTGGCTTTTCTTAAGCTAGAATGGCAACGCCTCCAGACCGCCGTTTCTTGGTATGACTACAAATGGTCCATTGCTAGGCGGGCGGTTACTGCCTATTTATGCTGAAACGCGAAAGTCCTGTCCTTATTGATTTGGTAGGTTGAAAATTCAGCGAGAACATTTTGCTCAATGAAAATGAAGACTTGGATACCCTTTTCAAAAGCCCTCTTAAGTTCGTTTTGCGTAATAGAACCTTCACGTGAAGTAGAAGGACTGCCATATCGTCCTCCAACTATACACACAAGAATGTCGCATAACTCGACTTCACGATAGGCATATTCTTCCAGTGGTGATTCTGATCCATACGGAATCTCTCCTGTCTCATGACGAACCGCCTCGTAGCCAAGACTGTTAACAAAACGCTCCAAATCCTCGCGAACGTGACGTAAGTCATAGAACGTGGAGCTTATAAACACGCGTGGTTTAGCCATATTTACCTCATGGAATAATTATATCATCAATCCGAAAGATGAGGTTGCTCGTCAGCGGGCAGCCCAGGCTTAGTCGACAGACATGTGCGTCTTGACCTCTTTCTCAAGCCTATTGCCTAGTTCATCCATCGCCATGTCCAGGTCGTAATCCGCCTGTAACCCAAGCCAGAATTGCGGAGACATACCAAAATAACGCGCTAACCGCAGCGCCGTATCGGCGGTTATGCTCCGCTTCTCAAGCACAATTTCGTTGATGCGTCTTGGAGGCACTCCAATATCCAGCGCTAATCGGTTCTGACTTATCTTCATCGGCTTTAAGAACTCTTCAAGCAAAACTTCCCCAGGATGAACAGGATGAAGTTTATTCTGTGCCATGATGCACCTCCTAATGGTAATCGACAATCTCGACGTCATAAGCGTTACCATCTTGCCATACAAAACAAATTCGCCAGCGGTCATTGATCCGAATGCTGTATTGGCCAATCCGATCTCCAGTCAGCTTTGCTAAGCGATTTGCAGGAGGAAGGCGAAGATCATTCAAAGTCTGAGCATTGTTCAGCATACGCAATTTGCGCAAGGCAATTTGTTGAATGTCGGATGGCAACTTTCGAGAATATTGACGAGCAAAAACTTTTCTAGTCTCTTTCTCCCTAAACGACTTGATCACAAGAAAAGTGTATAACGATAGGCGTTAAACGTCAAATGCTATAGAAGTCTAGTTAGGAGGATATGAACTACATCACTTCTTTACAACATACCTCATGATCAGCCTCGTCTCCGAGCGTCGCAGAACTTCTTTGAACCCTGCTTTCTTGAAGGCAGAAGCAAACCCCGTCCAGGCAAAGACATCGGGCATCTTTTCCATCCTCGGCTCGACGGGATAGCCCTCAACGATCTTCGCTCCTTGCCTGCGAGCATAGTCGACCGCAGCTTCAAGCAACTTCACCGTGACTCCCTGACGCCGGAATTTTTTGTCAACAAAGAAGCAAGCGATGGACCAGACGGGCTTGTCATCCACTCGTTTGAGAATACGCGAACGCTCGATGGCTGAAAAATTTTTCCGCGGCCCGATTGAGCACCAGGCGATCGGCTCTCCCTCAACATACGCGAGAATCCCAGGAGCCTCGCCTGAGTCGACAAGCTTTCGCATCGCACGCTTGTTGCCCTCACCCTTTTGCTGAGCGAACTCAGCCCGCGTGATACGTTGGAACATGCACCAGCAACCGCCGCACGCGCCACGCTCGCCGAAGAGTTTTTCGAAATCGGCCCAGTGCTTCGGAGTGACTGGATGAAACTCCAGCTTTAGCGAAGCAGATCGAATTGGCATGGCTCTTTTAACCCTGACCTCCATAGATCGCAGCGTAGTAATCCCACTTGGGATCGGTCGCCATGCGGATGAACGCGACTTGTCCTGCGTGATAAAAATCTTCCGACAAGAAATACGGGATGCCCCTGGCCATCTTGGTCTTCGTTCCCCATACACAAACTTCCGTATCGAGCGGAGCGTTGGCGTACTTTTTCAGCAAGAACTCACAGAGCTCTTGGTGCGATTTGTCCAACAGGGCTAGAAGTTTGGTGAGGTCCCGTTCTGATTCTTGTAAAGTTTCGTACGTCGGCTCTTTGCCCGTTTGCAACGATTGCAGCGCTGCTCGATCGTCCGCAATCAGATGTGCCAACGTCTCTCGAATGCTCTTGCACTCTGGATACGGCTTCCAGTCCCACTGCTCGTCTTTAAGCCCATTCAAGTGCTTGAGAAAATGCTTGCGTGTGTGACGCAACAGTTCGACCAGATCGTTGATGGTTGCAGCCATGTGATTATCTCCTCTCTATTTATTCGCATGCGGTTGCAGGAGTGCGATTATCTCCGTGTAATTGCGCTCGGTTGCGACTTGGAGCGGTGTCTTGCCCTCAAAATCCTTGGTATTGACGTTCGCTCCACGATCAAGCAGCCATTTCACCATCGCTGTACGGCCTAGGCGAACGGCTCCTTGCAGCGCGCTATCGACACCCTCACGACTGCCATGTGAGACGAGCAACTCAGCTATTTTTGTGTCCCCGCTGAGTGCAGCGAAGAAGAGCACGGGGATGCCATGTGCACCTTTAGCGTTGGCCAGCTTTGAATTTTCTTTTAAGAATGAAGCCACTTTGTCGTTCATGCCCAGCATCGCAGCCGTGCAGATGTCGAGTGAGGCGCCTTTAGATAAAAGATACTCGGCGGCTTGTTTGTTGCCCACATGTGCAGCCGCTTCAATTGCCATCTCGTTCGTCTTGTCCCAGCGCGTGTGCAACAAGGCTGGGTTCGCGTCGAGTAGCTCTTTCATCTTGGGGAAATTGCCATGTGCGGCAATGATAAATTGTTCGACCTCTTCGCGGGTGGGTGCTTGGGTCATATCGATCTCCTTTGGTTAACTCTTGATTGCCTTAATTCATCAACGAAGCGCACTCTTCCATTTTGCGGGCACGCGCCGAGTGTATGCAATTTCATCCGCTCCTAAAAATTGACCTAGCTCTTCAATCGCACCGGCAATAGCCTGTACCGCCTGCTTGGCCATTGGAGCATTCGGCTCAGCGTAAACGGCATTGATCGTCAGTCTCTTCTGTTTGCGATCCATCTGCGGGTCAATGCGACCGATCAGCCGGTCTCCGTGCAGAATTGGCATCACAAAATAACCGTACTGACGCTTAGCCTTTGGCACATAGATTTCCAGACGAAATCTGAAGTTAAACAATAATTCTGTTCGTGGTCGCTCAGAGATCAGATTGTCGAAAGGAGAGAGCAACGTCGTGCGCGGTTCCCATTCGCCCGCATCGAGTCGCTCGAGCAAAGGTACATCCTCTGCATGGATGTACCAATCACCGGGCCATAGCTGTTTATCTTCGGCAATCTGCACACGGACGATGCGACCCTCATCTTCAAGCTCATTCAGAACACTCGCCAATCCCGGATAGCGACCACTTGTGTAGTGTAACTCGATGTCCTTGGCGCGAGCGACTCCGAGGGCACGCAGCGACTTCTGCGCCGCGCGATGCACCACATCACGCTCCGATAGATCTTCTAGTGGAGTCCACTTAGGCAGACATCGCTCCGACAAATCCCAGAGCTTTTGCCCCCCTTGGCGTCCGGCGACCATGACTTTCCCTTGGCTCCACAAAAATGCCAGCATTCGATCCACATTGCGGCCGCTGGTCCAACCGCTGGACTGCCAGCTTCTCACCGCGTTGTCGTCAAATTCTTTGGCGAGCATTGGTCCCTGATGTCGAAGTTCTTTGAGAATAGAGTCGCGTAATGATTTGTTCTCATCCATCCAGGTGCGAACTCGTTCAGTCCAAGTTGAGTCACCCGCGGGATAATGGCGCATTCTCAATTGATGGACAGGATAGTCTTCGGTCAGCACAATTGACGCCGCGTGGGCCCAGTATTCAAAAAGCTGCCGCTCTTCCCAGAGTAGCTTGTCCAGATGCGTCGGATCATAGGGTCCCAGCCGGCTCCAGAGCACGAGTAAATGATTCCGCGCAACGATGCTTGTGGGGTCGAGTTGCAGACATCCCAAATCACGCACGACATGCATGATACCCTCAGAGTTGGCCGCAGGCCGCGGCCCGGCCAGTCGTTGGCGCATGATGAAGAGACGGCGGGCAAGGGTAAGTGAAATAGTGCGTATAGAATTCGTGAGCGCGGTTGCTCTGTCAAAATCTTTAATCATTTCTCTCACCCACCTTGGTTCCATCTCATCACTCCATACTGGCAAACAACAATGGCACTTTGTCCAAGGTGATCACCAATGGTGTTTTCCACTTCAAAGATCAGTCTAGTTGTATCTTCAACTCCATTCGATCCTTCAGTCTGCGCTCCAGGTTGGAGATGAACTTATCTTTGGGTGGAACGTTAGAGTTATGACGAAAAGCTTTGAATAAATCATCGACAGTGGAGGACTCAACTCGAGTTTGGAACAGCTCATGCTTATCGCCAACGCGTCTTAAGTCATAGATGGCAAAAACGCTCTTGTGGGTGGAATTGTAGCGCATCCCCTGAAGTTTATATCGAGCTAACAAATCTTGATAAACAGGTTCCTGAATGACCCAATATATTTTATGGCCCCAATTCTCGAAAACTATACCCTTGTTCAAAATCTGGGTAAAAGATCGCTTCCAAATATCAGCAAGATTCAGCCCAAATTTGTAAGTTCTCCCGTCGATCCTTTGGTACTTCAGAAAATCCTTGAGCGCTTCTACTAGCTTTCCTGTGCTTGTAGTCTGAGCAGTCTGGAATTCAATTATGACAAAATCCTCGATTTCACTGCTCATAGGTTTGTGCTTGACCATCACATAGTCGAAAGTTCCCACCTTCTTCAAACCAACTTCGCTGAATAATAGCAAATCATCACGACTATTGAAATAGTGATCTGCGATATCCTTGAAGATTATGTTGTCTTGTAAGAATCTTCTGGGAGATAAGGCAATAATCTCTTTACCATATTGAACAGCGCAGACGCCCATTGGATATTTAATGAGGCGGCTTTGCTTGTTACACTTCTGATTCACAAAAGGACACCAATACTTCCTCCGATCATCTTGAGCCTGAGCCGAAGTGACATCGGGAGGATGTCCGAAGATTTCAGCCGGATGCTTTGCCATTTTTATCCTTTTTAATCAAATGACTCCATTCGTTGTATATTTGCTCCTCACCTAGATCAGAGTTCAATAACCACCCTAGTGTTGTTCCGCAATCACGACAAAAGGCATAGCTGTCCTCAGTATTGATCCGAGCAGGTTTAGCCCAAGGGGGAGCTTGACCATAGACTCTATTCGATTTGAGCACCAAAATGCTATCATGCTTAAGCGCCTTGAGATTTCTGATGTGTACAGAGATCGGGTTTTCCGAAAAAACAACATAACGATTCACTAAAATGAACCCAGCGCGTTTTAAGGATATGGTCAGCTCAGCCCATGCCTCAGCTTTCCAATGGTGAAAAGTAAAGATCAATCGACCAAATTCATTTTTGAGAACTCGATCGCACTCTCCCCAGATTTGAGCCAGCATTTCAGCATATCTGCCCACCTTGGTGCTCTCCCCTTCGAACACCGCTGAAGCCTGTTGATCATAAATCCAGTTGGCTTCCTGGGGCAATAGCAATCTAAGCCAAGCCCTGAAGAAATTCGAAAGATCGCTGTACTGTACACTGTCATAATAAGGAGGGTCGGTCACTACGTAATCCACACACTTATCAGGAAGGGCAAGTCGTCTCGCATCTCCTTGGAGGAGATAGAATCGGCGATTACCTTCGAGCAGTTCTCTAATTGAGTATACCACTTGACCTCCATCCACTTCTCCGCTGATCTGCACTTCCTGTGCTTTACTTCCAACGACTCGTCGTTCGATGGGTGTCAGCGCCCATCGACTACCTTTGACAATTCGATCAGAGAAGAGTCTTTGCAACGTCCCGGAGGTCTTGCCTGTGGAAATTGGATTATTCTCTAGAGCAGTGTACGGGAAAGAATAAGCATGATGTGAAAAGACATGACGAATAGCACCAGGGCGTCGCCGATCAGCTCCCTTGTAGCCACATAACAGGGAATTGAATTCCAATGAAGTCGAAATCAACAAGGGGAGCCATAGTTGATCTTCTCGAGAAAAATCAGCCAACAAATCAATTGCTTTATGCAGATAGAGGAGTTGGCGTGGTGTGAACAATTCTTGGAAGTTATCAATGTTCCGTCGGTGCAAATCATCGGATTTGGGTCCATTGGGAATTCTGCACTCTTCGCGATTCCCGAAATACAGCAGTTTTGCTGCCTCTCGAGCTCGCTGCAGGATTTTTCGATCATTCTCGTCAAGAGGTTTAAAAAATTGACCGTGTTCAGAGCACACTCCCACGATTGTCAGCGGCTGATAACGTTGATTATAAGGCTCTTCACGAATCTCTTGAAATGGAGTACGACATACTTCACATTTGGACTGCTCCTTGGTTAAAATCATCGCTTTTGCAGGAAAATTATCACAATGGGACTGAGGCGAGTGGTAAATTGATCCACATATACTGCAAAGCTTCACATGCGGGCCGCCGTTGTTCTCTCTAAGGATAAGGCTGTCCACAAATAAAGCTTCGTGACATCCACATCTTCGCCGTAAACCGAATAGAGTAAATTGGATCTCAGCTCCCTCCTGACAGATTGAGCAACTAGTCTGATAAACGGGGGCTAGGCTTTCACGCAGAGCCTTAAAGAATGTTTCAAACACTTTCATTTTTTGTTCTAAAGGGATCAAATTCAATGATGCTTCCGCCTGTAAGACAGGAATTGGATCTATGTCCACGCCGATGACATTCGCTCCCATCCGCATAGCTTCATGTAGAGTCGTTCCACCGCCTATCATCGGATCAAGGATAATCATCTCCTCTAATCCTCCGCGGACATAAAAATCACGCTTTGTTGAATCCCGGACTAATTGTTTTAAGATATAGCGAAAAGTGGTGCCGGAGCGGCGTGCCCACCATTTGTGCAGATAAGTATTGGGGCGGTATAAGTGCTTGTTGAAGGACTCAAGCTTTGCCAATTCGTTGGCTGCTTCTTCAGGGAAAAAGCGGTCAATAGGCAGTTCTGGGTCTTGATTTTCTTGAGGCCGCGGTTCCCCCAAACTGAGACTTAGTTGAGTCGGTATGGACATTGATCATCCTTCTCAGGTTTGTATAGCACTCATCCTATCTAACCCGAATGCTCAGCGCACTATGTGAAATGTTGAGGGAAGGGCAGTCGCTTGCCTCTGGCCCTTCTCTTGATTGCCCTTCCCTCCAGAAATTTACTTCTTCGCCGGCTGGAAGAGTCCGACGATGTTGCCGTCGGGGTCCGTCAGATGCGCCATCCAGCCGACGTTCGGATCGATCTCCATCTTGTCGACCGCGACCTTACCGCCGAGGTCTTTTGCTTTCTTGAGATAAGGATCGATATTGTCCACTTGAATGTACACGGTGGGAGATTGGCCGGTTTGGACTTTTTTCGTCTTCGTGAAGCCACCGCCGATGCCATCCGAAACACTGAAGAGCACGTACTCCTCACCCCACGGCTCAAACTTCCAGCCGAAGAGTCCGCCATAGAAATTTTGGGTCTTCTTGAAATCCGTTGACGCCCATTCGACATGACAAATTGCGTGCTTACCCATAACTATTGTCTCCTTTCATTTCATTGATTTCCGCAATAGGGGTCTCCGTGGCCATCCGGGACAAGCATAGAGGCCTGCTTCTACTTTTCTGCCCAGGCGGGTATGGCTTTCATGTAGTGCGCGGCCCGTTCGAGCGCTTGCTTTTCGGTGATGCCCGGCTGCCATCGCTTGAGCCAGACACTGATCTCTTTCTGCACAGCGTCTTTGGGATGAAGCGTTCCCGACGCATCGGCGCAGAACTTGCAGTAGCGATCGGATGCACCCTTAAACTCTGGCATCAAGATCAAGGGCGCGGCGCACGAATGACAGTGTTCGTTCATCGTTCACCTCCTCTAGAAAATGTTGGGTCTATACCTGTCTTGGTCTCGATTTTCGGGAGCTTTGCTTTCGGCCAGTTATCAGATACCCCTCTTTCCTATAGGTAGACATTAGTCTACTATACCGAAATACCCTTTGTCAATACCCCCACGATACTTGGAGTCTACTTGTTTGCCGTCTCGATCTTTGCTATAAACGACGTACTATGGGCGAATGTCAGTCGCTCCCCCAAGAGGTTAGCGACACAGTAGATGTCGAGAATCTCATCAACCAGAACGTTCAGGCGCTCAGAGCGGGCCGCGATCGGCGCGTGCTCTTCCCCGAGATTCGCGAGATCTTTGGCCCGACGAGACTGATCTCAACCTTCGCGCATCTGACCCCGAACCTGCCCTTTGACGAAGTCTTTAGCAATTATATCTTGCTCGAGATGACCCAGCGGGCCGGCCTCCACCGGGCACACGTGACGAATTGTGCTTACGATAATTACATCCCCCGAAAAGACACGCCCAAGGCTTTTACCGTTCAGTTCGGGATTGTCAATCCGAAAATCATGGAGCCGGATATTATTCCGAGCGTGCAAGATCGACTCAGTTATGACCGTTCGATTCTCTTCAAAGACGGCCAGAATCGCGTGCGCAGCGCCCCGGAGCAAAAGCTCGAAGAATTTAGAGCACGCTTCGACGAACTCGACAGTATTTACCAAAAATATTCGGGCGAGGGAAACGCTTCTGAAAAAATACTCGGGATCCGCCGAGAGTTTTTTGACCTCGTCGGGTTTGACTTTATTCCCGAGGTCGCTTACTCGCTCACGCTACAGCCCAAGACGGCTGACGTGCTCGAAGCGCTCTATAAGAAGGGCTTTCCGTTTTGGGAAATGCCCGTACCCGAGGAGAAGTATTGGAAAGACACGTTTCTCGTCGAGGGCCTCGATGCCAACAAAAGACGCCAGCACGTGCGCTTCGAGAACGGAGAATTTGTTTTCCCCTACGATAAAGATGGCGAGAAGCGCATCCCCCAAGAAAAAATATTCGATGCGCTGCGCCACCTCGAAGTGATCCCGACGATGCCCCTAGTGATTCTTTCACTCGTGACCGCTCCACAGATTCCGCATCTAGGCGGCAGTGCCTGGAAACAATATGCGCCGGTGCATACGGACGTGCAAGCCGAATGGCTCGGCATCCCTGAGCGCAGTGACACACTCATCTTGGGCACGGGCGGTTACAAACTCTTGAGCACCTTTCGGCGAAACGAAGAGTTTATCGGCTTTCCCATAGTCTATCTTACCTACGGGCGCGAGATCATTCGCTGCGCGCTCCAAGACGGCTGGGTGATGCATGTCGAGTTTAAGCGAAGAGTGCTCTAGAATGTCTCTTCTCTATTGATTTGTTAAAGATTGTGAAGCTATAATATGTTTGTATGATTGTTCGCTATCTCGAAGCGGCCATAGCCAAAGCTATTTATGAGAAATTAGAAGATGGAACGTTTGCTGGGCGAATCCCTGCTTGTCCGGGAGTCCTCGCTTTTGCGAATACTCAACGCGGTTGTCAAATCGAGCTTCGTTCGGTACTGGAGGACTGGGTTTTGGTGGGCTTGCAGTTGAGCGACACTCTTCCTGTCATCGATGGGATTGATCTAAACAAAAAAGCTGCCAATGAGTCGTTGGCATCCTTGTAAACGACGTGATTTCATTCGAAAGTTATCCGCACTTGGTTTTCAAGGGCCTTTTACGGGCACGCGCCACCAATTCCTTCGTCACAACGGTTCAAGATTGACTTTGCCCAAAGATGACGAATACTCTGTGGCGCAGCTAAAAATACTGCTTCGCGAGGTAGAGCAACTCCTCCACCGCAAAATTACACTCAAAGAATGGGAACAAATCTAATTGACTTCTGTGCGCTCGATCTGCTAAATTAAGGTTTAAGTTACTCTCGCGGAATCGGGGTTTGGGGTTTATGGATTCAACCACAATTTTACGTCTGTCGCTCATCGTTGCCGGGGTCTTCTTAGTCGCTCTAGTCTTATCGCGACTCGCGGCGCAGCCTTCTCCTGAGAAAAGCTCTTTTATTGAGCCCCCACGCCAGATGCTCGCCGGTGGCCAAGTGCGCGATTTTTATTTGAATGTCCAGTCCGGTAGCTGGGAAATCTCAAAAGATTTTTCGGTCGACGCCTGGACCTACAACGGAAAAGTGCCCGGCCCGGAGCTGCGTGTGCGCGAGGGCGATCTCGTTCGCATCAAAGTGAAAAACTCTTTGTCCGTTCCCACAACCATCCACTGGCACGGAGTCGAATTACCGAACGCGATGGACGGCGTGCCGGGTATTACGCAACGACCGATCCAGCCGGGTGAGACGTTTACGTATGAATTTGTCGCCTATCCTGCCGGTACCCGCATGTATCATAGCCATCAAGACCCAAGCAGTCAGCTGGAGTTGGGGCTCTATGGCGCTCTGATTATCGAGCCTCGTCGGCCCGAGCCCGTGCACTATGATCGTGAATATGTCGCTATTTTGGATGAGTTGGCCCAAGACTTTACGCCCGGCGTCGCTCTGGGTCAAGAACATCTGGAGCACGAGAATGCGGGCAACGGGCGCGGCGGCGCTCTTCAGTATGACTTTTTTCTCATCAACGGAAAAGCTGCCGATGCGATTCCACCCATCGAGATCAAAAAGGGCGAACGCATCTTGCTAAGACTGATCAATCTGGGTAGCTTGCCCCATTCCATGCACCTACATGGCCACACGTTCACGATCGTGGCTGCCGACGGGAATCCGGTGCCGCCCGCGGCGCGCCTACGTAAAGACACGGTTCTCCTCGGTCCGGGCGAGCGCTATGATTTGGAAATCGTCGGCACGAACCCCGGTGTATGGCTGTTCCATTGTCATATGCTCAATCATGGCGAGAACGGCATGATGACGTTTCTGCACTATGCAGGCTTCCCATCACCTACTCAACTCTCTGAGATACATGGACATGCAGCAACGCCTCCAGAGAAGACCGAACCTGCACCAACTTCTGAAACATCCGTGAGCAACGGTCAAGAAGTGGTCGTTGAGATGCTGGACAACCGCTTTTCGCCGGGAAAACTAACGGTAAAAGTTGGAACGACAGTCACTTGGGTCAATCACGGGAACAATCGCCACACGACGACGGGCATTGACTCTCTTCTTTGGAACTCCAAGCCCACCAAGCGCGACGAGAAATTTTCAGTGACGTTCACAAAACCCGGCACATATCGCTATATCTGTCGTCAGCATATTCTCAACGGAATGGTCGGCACGATTGTCGTGCAAGAGTAAGACCAAATCAATTGAAGAAAGCGAGGTTGAGTTCAATGACTGATTTAGCAGAGCTCAAAAAGCGTCAGCAGCAGACATGGGCTTCCGGTGACTTCTCGAGGGTCGCCACGAGCGCCACCATCGTAGGGGAGCTGCTCTGTGAAGCTGTCGATCTACATGCCGGACAAAAGGTTCTCGATGTGGCCACAGGGAGTGGCAATACGGCCTTGGCGGCCGCACGCCGCTGGGGCGAAGTGACCGGTATCGATTATGTCCCGGCTTTGCTGGAGCGAGGGCGAGAGCGGGCTGCCGTAGAGCGCTTGCCCATCACTTTTCTTGAGAGCGATGCCGAAAATCTTTCGTTTCCTGATGCGTCCTTCGATGTCGTACTCTCGACCTTTGGCGCGATGTTTGCCCCCAACCAAGAGAAAGCGGCAAGCGAGTTACTCCGCGTCTGCCGACCCGGCGGCAAGATTGGAATGACCAACTGGACTCCTGACGGCTTGGCCGGAGAGATCTTTCGGGTTACGACCCAGCATGTTCCGCCGCCTCCCGACCTAAAGCCGCCCGTTCTCTGGGGGACTGAAAAGCGACTGCGCGAACTCTTCGGTGATCGTATCGCGTCGCTTCATATCACCAAACGCAGCCTTGTCTTCCGCTATCGGTCGATAGAGCACTGGCTGGAGTACTTCCGAACGTATTTTGGTCCTACGCTCAAAGCGTTCCAAGCATTGGATACGAAGGGTCAGGAGAAATTGGCACATGACCTCACGCAATTGCTGAACCGCTTCAATCGCTCGGGTGACCAGACGATGGCAGCACCGAGCGATTATCTTGAAGTGGTGGCGACCAAACGCTGAAACGAAGGATGGTTGCTCGCAAGGATGAAGTTTGTCATCTGAACAAAACAAAAGGGGGAATTTGCAATGAAACTGTTCTTCATGTCATTAGCCGTGCTAGCCATATCGTTTGTTCTGACGTCCTGTGCCCAGCTCTTAGGACCAGCACCGACCGATACAGGAATGGTCCGAAAAGCGATCGAGGATGCTGGGGCTAAGTTTGTAGCGGCGGTCAGTCGGGGAGATGCTGTAGCGTTGGCTGCCTTCTATCAGGAAGACGCGAAGCTCCTTCCGCCGAATAGCCAAATGGTCACAGGAAGACAACACATTCAAGAATTCTGGCAAGCCTTCCTTCAAACGGGCACCGTGCAATTAACCCTGGAGACTAAAGACGTCGATTCCCGCAGCGATTTGGCGTATGAGGTAGGGGGGTACACTCTGAAAATTCAACCGAAGAGCGGCTCCGCCATGACGGACATGGGCAAGTATGTGACGATCTGGAAACGCCAAACCGATGGCTCTTGGAAGATCGCTGTAGACACCTGGAATAGCGACGCTCCGCTGCCGACAAAATAATCTTTAAAGGCAGTGAACTGTGCTGCGCACTCTCCTATGCGATTTGTTGAAGATCAAATTCCCGGTTATTCAGGCGAGAATGGGAGTATTCACCTCGGCGGAGCTGGTCGCGGCCGTCTCGAACGCCGGCGGTCTCGGCAGTCTCGGAGCAGTGCTACGCTCTGCCGAAGACCTGCAGAAGCAATTGATCCGCACGCACGAGCTTACGGACCGACCGTTCGCAGTAAACCACGTGGTTCCCTCTCTGAACGAAGAAGCCTTTGCCCTTACTCTAGAGGAGATCGTGCGTCGAATTGTTGCTGAGGCAGAAGAAACTTTGAAGAAGACGACAAAATTCTTGACATAAGAGAAAAAGAAGCTGAAAGGAGAAGTTATGGACACTCGTTTGCTCATTATTGTGGGATTTGTGCTCTTGGGGGCCGTCGTGGCTTTCACGCTGATCCCCAAATCTCATGCCACTGCCAATGTCGAACCGCAGACCTGGACAGTGCTGGCGGGGATGGAAGAGGAAGACGGGGTCTTGCAAGCCCTGCGCTTCTTGCCTCAGAAAATAACCATCCATGTCGGAGATTCTGTTACGTGGAAGCTCAATGCCAAAGCGGAAGAACATACGGTCTATTTGACAGCAGGAGGACCCATCCCTCCGTTTGAGATCACCGGCACTGACGGGCGAAACTACTTTAACCCCGTGGTCTTCTTCGCTTCGCAGACTAAGACGTACGATGGGACAAGCCCGATCAGCGGTGGCGTGCTTTCGAACGAAGAAGGTCAGCAGAGTGCTTTCACCCTGACGTTCACCAAGCCTGGCGTCTATGAGTATGTCTGCGCGTTTCATCCCGGTATGAAGGGAACCGTTACTGTCTTGCCAGCCAATCAGAAGCTCCCGATGACGCAAGCTGACTATGACCAGATGGCTCAAGCCGAAGCCCAGCAGGCGCTCATGAAAGCCCATGAGCTGCACCAGCAAACGCTTCAGCCTATGATGGCCTCGCGGCCCGATGGCTCCACAGAATACACGCTTGACTTGATGGGTGATATGCAGGCCGAGGCGACGGCCTTGAGTTTCGGGCCTTCGTCTTTGCACATCAAAGCCGGCGATACCCTGACGTGGAAGATGTCCGACTTCACCGAACTGCATACGGTGACTTTCCCGGAGAACCCCGAAGAGCTTCCGGAGTTTGTGATGCCCGAGCCTCAGGACAATGGACCGCCGAAGCTGGTCGTGAATCCTCAGGTCGAAAAGCCTGCGGGCGGGGATACTTACGACGGCAGCGGTTACTTTAACTCGGGATACTTGTTAAGACCCGAGGGAAAGCCGGCCCCGACCTACTCGCTCACTTTCACCAAGCCCGGCACTTACCAGTACGTTTGCTTAGTGCACTCGACGGCGGGAACACAAGGAATTAAGGGGATGAAAGGGACGATCGTCGTGGAGCCATCGCAGAGTGTCGAGTCGCAGAAAGCGCAGAGCTGGACCGTGCTAACGGGCACGGACGAGGAGGACGGGGCGTTACAAGCGCTGCGCTTCTTGCCCGAAAAGACTGCTATCCATGTGGGGGATTCTGTCACTTGGAAGCCTGACACCAAATCAACCAATGAGCACACGATTTACTTCACAGCAGGGGGGCCACTCCCCATGCTAGAGATCGTTGGTCCGGATGGGCGAGATTACTTCAATCCGGCTGTCTTCTTTGCTTCTGAGGGCAAGGCCTATGATGGGAGCGGTCCTTTTAGCGGCGGCGTGCTCTCGAGTGAGGAAGGTCAACAAAGTACCTTCACCCTGACGTTCACGAAGCCTGGTGTCTATGAATATATCTGCGCGTTCCATCCCGGCATGAAGGGGACGATCACCGTCTTGCCGACGAATCAGCCACTTCCCAAGACACAAGCCGACTATGACCAGATGGCTCGTATGGAAGCTCAGCTGGCACTCAATAAAACCCATGAGCTTCACCAGAAGCTGATGCAACCCCAGGTGACATCGCGGCCAGATGGTTCTAAAGAATACTTGCTAGAGCTGGTCGGTGACATGAAGACGATGGCTACAATCTTGAGTTTCGTGCCCTCGCCATTGCACATCAAAGTCGGCGATACGGTGACCTGGCGGATGCAGGATTTCACTGAGCTGCATACGGTGACTTTCCCGGAAGATCCCGAGAATCTGCCCGAGTTTGCGCTAGTAGAGCCCCAAAACAACGGTCCGCCTAAGCTCGTCGTGAATGCCAAGGCCGAGAAGCCCGAGGGTGGAAGCACTTATGCGGGCAGTGGCTACTTCAACTCTGGTTTCCTGCTACGAGAAGAGGGGAAGCCAGCACCGACATACTCGCTCACTTTCACGAAGCCTGGCACCTACAAGTACGTCTGCCTAGTGCATGCGACGATCGGAGCGGGGATGAAGGGGACGATCGTCGTCGAGGCCCGGGAAACGTCAGCACAGCCTCAGCAACCTACGGCAACAATGCCAACCATGGCGACTCCAGCGCAAGGGTTCACCTTGCACATCGATGCGAAGAAGCACATCAACGAAGCTCCTGAGCTCGTGGTACATCATTATTGCAAGACGCTCGACCCGCAAGTGACTCAGTGCTTGCTCTTCGACAGCGATGCGCCCAACGCGCATCTGATTGGCGAAGAGACGATCATCAGCTCGCAGATCTATGCACAGCTACCCGATGTAGAAAAAATGAGCTGGCACTACCACAAAGTAGAGATCCCCTTAGTCGACGCGAAACTGCCAGGGCTCAGTGAAGAAGAAGCGAAGAAAGTTGTGGCAGCGATCGAAGACACTTATGGGAAGGTGGTCATCTTCTGGAGCCCAATGACTCCGGCGGCTCCGATAGGTATGCCCTCGATCACGAAGCCGGCGAGTCACTGAAAGGAGCCTTGCGCACGCAGACTTCCCAGAGCTGATCGCTGAGAGTTTTCACCGAGAGTACTTGATGTCCCTCGAGTTCGGCGTTCTTGGGGACATCGACGCTCGCGAGCTTGTCATCTATTAAAATACGCAAGAGTTGGCCAGCATTCATCTCTTCGAACGCGAGCCTCAAGTGAACGAACGTGAGGGGGCATTTTAAGCCCCGCAGATCCAAAACTTTCTGCGACGAATGGTGCCTCGTCATTGAAGCCTCAGCTCTACCGTAGAAATATGCGAGTGCCGCTCCCAATAATTAAAAAAGATATCAGACCCAGCAAAGAGAGAGACAGCACTATTTTGAATGCTGTTCTGAACTCGATCTTAGGGTTGACCCATCTCTCTTCTGCAACCCTCGGGAAGATTTCCGATATAGTGTTATTCCATACCCACTGAATTAACACGGGAACGACCAGCAGATAAAGGGCAATTAGAAAAAAAAGGATGAATATGAAGGGTATACCCGAGAGCGTTGTCACTCGCTGTCCTCTTTCATACTTGTACTTTGCTCACCGTCTCGCGCACCATCTCAGCCGCCTTGTGCAGCTGCGCTAGTTCATCTTTATTAAGTTTTAACTCAATGATACGCTCGACGCCCTTTGCACCGAGGACAACGGGCACTCCCAAGAACAAATCTTTGATCCCATACTGACCGTTGAGATAGACTGAGCTGGGAATGACTCTTTTCTTATCTAACAGAATGCTCTCGACCATCGAGAGCACGGCAGCTGAAGGTGCATAATAAGCACTCCCCTCGCCGAGCAATTGGACAATCTCCGTGCCCCCCTTGCGCGCACGATCCACGACCTTTTCGATGCGAGCAGCGTCTAACAAATCCGGGAGCGGGATGCCGCCGACGCTCGTGTATCTGGGCAGGGGCACCATCGCGACGTCCGTATGTCCGCCGAGCACTAATCCTTGCACGTCTGCCATCGAGACGCCCAGCTCCATCGCGACGAAGGTTCTATAACGCGCCGAGTCGAGCGCGCCGCCTTGCCCAATGACACGCTCATACGGGAATTTGCTCACTTTGTGCGCGACGAAGACCATCACGTCGAGCGGATTAGAGAAGATGAGCAAGACCGCGTTGGGTGAAAATTTTGCGATCTGCTCGGTCACGCTTTTCACGATCTTGGTATTGATGGAAATAAGATCTTCGCGGGTCATGCCCGGTTTTCGTGGGACGCCCGCCGTGATCACAACGACATCAGAATTAGCTGTCTCTTGATAATTGCTCGTACCGATCAGCTTGCTATCAAAACCCATCAAGGGAGCGGCTTCGTACATATCGAGCGCTTTGCCCTTGGTAGGATTTTCTTTTTCGGGAATGTCTACCAAGATAACATCACAGATGTCGAGCTCGGCGAGGCGCTGGGCCATGGTCGCGCCCGTGAAGCCTGCGCCGACGATCGTTACTTTTTTGCGCATGAATGTCCTCCTTAGTTTTCCGAATCATGATGAGTAAGGGCAGACCCTGTATCTGCCCTGTTTATTGAAGGGCAATCACGAGGGTTGCCCCTGCATAAGAAATGTTCTTGGCGACCTTGGCGTCTTGGCGGTTTCATATAGAATTCTGATAATCACAGACTAACAAACGTTGCTCTCTCTGGCAAGAAAGTGTCCGTTCTAACTAAAGACAAGGAGTTCCTGAATCTTGCGTTGAGGGATCGTGCGTTTCGGTGGTGAAGGTGGTTGTCAGAGGAACACAGGATTTTCTGGTGCGAAGGGGGGGACTCGACCCCCCACGGGTTACCCCACAGGATCCTAAGTCCTGCGCGTCTGCCAATTCCGCGTGATTATGCAGAATGGTAGAACATTTTCGCACTTTTGTGCTTTACCTGACTGCCTCATTTCTCACGGGATTCTCCTTTTTCGACCCACTTTAAACGATCAAGTTGTGCCGAGTCAAATCGCGCTGGTCTGGCACCGGTGCGTGTCAAATCGGTGCCCCTCACTCATGCTCCGTGCGCTGGCCACAGCGAGCGAATGTCACCTGTATCGTCCTGTCACCGCATACTCAAGTTTATCCTCTACGAAGTCATAATCGCTGCGATTGTAGACCAAGAAATAATAGGTTCCCGCAGGCAAGTTCGTAAGATGGTATCCCCGTGTCAGAATGTTATAGACCGATCGGTCATGAGTCCAGTTGTCATAGTCTTCATTCGTGAGTAGCCATGCTTCTCCTTTATCGTCCTTCCCATCGGACCTTACAAACGTTGCAGAATCTAAATGAAACTCACCTGCGGTTAGCATCAGCTTCCAATATGCCCATTTCCCTTCGCCGACAAAATTATGGCCGGTGAAAGTTCCGTAAGATGGCGGTGGAGGTGCTGCGTTCACGTAGATAAGCGCAGTCGCAGCGCTCGCACCGCCCGGCCCACGTGCAGTCAGTTGCACAGTGTAGTATCCCGTGCTGCTATAGGTATGAACTGGATTCGTTTCATTGCTGGTCGCTCCATCACCGAATTCCCAAAAGAGGCTTGTGTAAGAGCCAGTTGTGCGATTTGCGAAATAGACGGTCAAGGGCACTGTCCCGCTAGTAGGTGAGGCCGTGAAGTCGGCATGGGGTGGCTGCACGAGCGGCTCACTGACTGAGATAGTCCCTCTGGCGGTATCATCACCACCGGGACCGTGAGCGGTGAGTTGCACAATATAGTTGCCACTTCTGCTATAGGTGTGAGCCGGATTAGTTTCTCCACTGGTCATGCCATCACCAAATTGCCACATCAGACTTGTATATGAGCCAGTAGTGCGGTTGGTGAAGTAAACCGTAAGAGGAGCTGTCCCGCTTGTGGGCGAAGCAGTGAAGTCTGCATGAGGTGGTTGCGGTTGCAGAGAACGAACGGTGACGCCCAAGCCTCTAGAACTGTTGGGAGTCTCCGCTTTGAGGTCAACAGACCCCGGACTGGAGAAGGTCAGCGTTACGTCAAACGTCTTAGATTCATTTGGCTTTAATGTATAGCTCCCGTGGAAGCGTTCCTCTCCGGCAACTTTCACGACTAAGTTGCCTGTGCCAGCTTGTTGGCCCGTATTCTCAATCGACACGTTATAGATTGCGGATTGGCCCACATCCACCGATATGGGGCCGGTGAACCCGGTTATTATGAAGAACGGAGACCCAAAGATGGACATCAAGCTACACCCGCTCAAAAGGCTAACCATGCTCGCTAGGAGCAAAACCCCGCAGAGTATTTTGCGATGTGAATTCATAAGCCCTCCCTTCATTCGGCCTAGCTCAACCTAGCACAATTACCCCATACTGAGCAAATCACTGCCCACGGACAGCCCGCGCGGTGAACTGAGACGCGGACGCAAGGCGCATGAGCAACGACACGCCCTCTTGTCACACAAAGGAAAAAACGTAAAATGAGGGCATGGCATTAGAAAAATTTTCTATCAAAGATCGCTTTCTTTATCATTTGGATTTTATAGGAGCTGAAAAAGAAGAACTGATTGAAAGATTTTTCCAAGCTTTCCCTGACCCTGCGGGGGATGTCTATGATATAGAACTGACTGAGGGAAAAGAGAAACAACTTGGTAAATTTCAAGATTGGCTCAAGAAAACTTTAGAAATCATCTACGATTTTTATGTCTTCCATTATGGAGATCAGAATGCCTATCGTGACTACCTGAAAGTTCGTTTGGAAGATGGAAAACAGAGTAGAGATCAGTTCATAACAAATAAAGCAAGAGAGTTCAATAAAGCTTTGGCTGAATTAAATAGAAGGCTAAGAGAATTAAATCTGCAAATCCATAAGCCCGGAGGCCCCGCAAATCTAGAAATCCGTGTTTCCTTATCCGCAAACCAAGGAGAAATCGTGTGGCGCTTATTACGTTTCATTGAAGGAAATCCTTTAGAGTGGATGGCTAAACTGGGAAGATGCCCACATTGTATGAGATTCTTCGTGAAGAATAGGAAAGACCAATTGTTCAAATCCAACAGCCACGCAAGCGCTTTTTGGAAAGAATACAATCGCTAAACCCACATTCTCTAAAATCCTTATCTGAAGCGCAATAGAAACGTTTCTTGACAAATCATGTCCAAGTTGGTATACTCCTTCTATGCCTAGTTTATGGCAAAAGGAGGGAGCTTAAATGCGCAAGCTTATAGTGCGTGGCTCGTGCGATCGGGACATTGTAGGGGAAGCACACGAGATGGCCCGCGTTCGCGGGATTTCTTTTTCGGGGCTACTTGAACGAGCCTTGGAATCTTATCTCCGCGAATTAACTGAGCGGGAAGAACGAAGCGCGACAGTAAGAAATTCCGAAAAAGATTTAACGCCAGTGCGCTAAGGTTACCCGCCCCGCACTGGCGTTAAATACTTCGAGCACCCGCTTTGAAAGGTGGAATTATGGCGAATGCTCTTTTTAATTATAGCAGGTTTCGCTCCCTGGACAAGAAAAGCGAAAACTTGATTCCCGTCTTGCAAAATCAAATTCACAAAATTCTTTCAGATATTTCTCGGGCTGAAAGATTTAGTGATCGAGCACGAGTTATCGCTTTTCAGCAACATCTGATTATTAAAGTGCGAGAACGCAATGCGCTACTTGCTCAACTGGAGGCGACTTGCGATGACCATTGACGATATTCTAACTCGATTCGAAAGTGTCAAACGCGTCGGTGATGGGTGGCAAGCTCTTTGCCCAAATCACGATGACAAAAGACAGTCGCTGAGTATTTCACACGGAGATGGCGGACGGGTTTTGATTCACTGTCATGCCGGTTGCGATTATAAAGTGGTATTAAACGCAGTGGGACTTAAGCCACGTGATCTCTTCCGAAACGCGGACCCCGCCGGCAACGGCAGTCCCCGCAATCCACAGCCCAAGAGCTTGCCCAGTGCCATTTACAAAATCAAGAACACCCAAGGGCAGCTCATTGCCATTCACGAGCGCTTTGATTTTCCCAATGGAGGTAAATCTTTTGTCTGGCGATGCCCGTCAAATGAGAAGGGTCTCGACGGCTTCCCCACGGCTAAGCTGCCTCTTTATGGCGTAGAGCGGCTTAATGAGTTCAACGAGCCCATTTTGCTTGTTGAAGGCGAGAAGGCTGTCGAAGTCCTATGGAAGAATGGATTTCCAGCACTGAGCACCGTCTGCGGTGCCAGCGTGATCCCTGAATTGGAAGTCTTAAAACCTCTCGCGGGCCGCACGGTAGTGCTATGGCCCGACAACGACGATGCCGGGCACAAACACATGACAGGCATTGCTCAAAAACTGAGCGAAATCGGATGTCAAATACGATGGCTTGAATGGCCGGACGCGCCCAATAAAGGCGATGCCTTTGATTTCTTCGCTAGTGATGGAACGAAAGAATATCTGGGCCGGTTTGTCGCGCAAGCGCCAGAATGGAAGCCTAGTCAGGCCCAACTTTCAGAAGCTGAGCTTAGTGTGAAGATACGCGATATGTCACTCACTGATGCAGGCAACGGCGAGTTGATCGTCCTACTCTCAGGCGATCGACTGCGCTTCGATCATCGACAAAAACGTTGGCTACTCTGGAACAACGTTCGCTGGATGCCCGACTGTGATGGCGAAGTAGATCGTGTTGCGCTGGAAGCAGCGCGGACCAGACTACGCACCTCTGCCGGCATCCCCAATGAGGACTCGCATAAAGCATCGGCAAAGTGGGCGCTTCGGAGTGAGTCTGCCTACAGTAGACGCGCCGCTCTTGAATGGGCGGGGTCACTCAAGCCTATTGCCGATTCTGGTGAGAGCTGGGATGCCGACTCTTGGTTGCTTGGCATCGAAAATGGCGTTTTGGATTTGCACACCGGTCGATTACGAGAGGGACGACGCGAAGACAAAATTACGATGGGCGCTGGCGTGGTCTTCGGCCACGATGCGACTTGCCCACGATGGCTACAATTCTTGGACGAGATATTTCCAAGTGACCGAAACCTGATCGATTACATTCAACGGGCCATCGGATATAGTCTCACGGGCGATACCAGTGAGCAATGTCTGTTCCTTTGCTATGGCACAGGTGCCAACGGCAAGACTGTGTTTATGACGGCGCTGCGGTCCGCCCTCGGAGACTATGCCGCCAACACACCTTTCCAAACTTTCGAAGACATTCGTAGCCAAACCTCTACCAACGATGTAGCCGCTCTCTATGGTAAACGCTTGGTCACGAGCGCTGAAACGAAAGAGCGAACTGGACTCAACGAGGCCAGAGTAAAAGCCATGACCGGCGGCGATCCAGTAACAGCACGATTTTTGTTCCGCGAATTTTTTTCATACGTTCCCACTTACAAAATTTGGCTCGCTGTGAATCACAAGCCAATGGTGACTGATGAAAGTTACGGCTTCTGGCGCAGAATTCGGCTAATCCCATTCCAAGCCCAGTTCCCCCCAGAAAAAGCGGACAAGCGCCTCATTGAGACACTTAAGCAAGAAGCTCCCGGCATCCTCACATGGGCGGTTCAGGGTTGTTTGACTTGGCAGAGGCAAGGTTTAGAGCCTCCGAAGATCGTCACTCAAGCGACCAGCGAATACCAAGCAGAATCGGACCTCTTTGGACAGTTTCTTGAAGAATGCTGCATCCAAAAGCAAGGACTTTGGTGCTACGCCAAAGCGCTCTATGGAACCTATAAGCACTGGTGCGAGCAAAACAATGTTGACCCGATCTCCTCGACGGCATTCGGTCGGCGTTTGTCCGAACGCGGGTTCCAAAAGCAACGCAAAGAACGGGGAAATCTCTACCTTGGATTAGCGTTGAAGGCGGAAAACTATACAGCCGAGGAGTGTAACCCATAATGTTCCAAACTATACAGCCGGGCCTTCAGATGCGGGTTTCCAGAGTTTGGCTGTATAGTCCTGTAGGTTTTTCCATAAAGTTCCTATACGCAAAATGCTTACGCGAAGGTTATGGAAAAACTATACAGACTATACAGAATCCGCAATGGAAGCCGAGAAAACTATACAGCCAAGCTTCCAAAACCATACAGAACTATACAGCCGGGCCTTCAGTCCTGGACAAAACCCGTCACAACTATTCAGCCGGGCCTATGGAAGCGGACTTTCAAGGAGTTAGATGGCTGAAATGACCAAGATTTCCGTGTTATCGCCCGTCGCGAGATCAAGTGACAGGATACTGTCACTTTGTTCAAGTCAAAAGGAAGGAGTGGGTCCATCTTGTCTAATCTAACAGTAATGAGTCCGATGGGCGGTCGGGCATCACCTTATCGGATCGAAGGCAATGCGCTGGTCAAGCGCGTGCACGAGCGCCACATTTTCAGGCTTCGACAGGCGATCGGCATTGACGAAACGGTCTGGCAAGATCATCGAGATCGAGTCAATCTTATTCATTTCGAGTTCCCGGACGGATCAGTGCGCGAGGTCAGCGCCAATGACTTTGAACGCAAGAGCTTTCTCCACGGCGACGGCGCTCGCTTCGCCGTGACGCGCTTCATCGCGCTGGCCGATCTCATATTGATTCAGAGCGGAATGAAGAGTTTGTTTGCGGCCAACTAACTCTGTCGTCGGCCCGCCCCGCCGAAGCAACGGGGCCAGAAATTAAAAGGAGTTGATTTTACATGTCAACCATGACAGTCACTTACCAGGAGTTCAAACCAGTCAAACCGGGCAGCCATCGCGTGAAGATCAAGGCGTTGACGCGAAAAGCCTCTACGTTCAAAGAGGGCGAGCAAGCGATCAAAGTGGACTTCGAGATTCTCGAAGGCGAGTTCAAGGGCCGAACGGTGAGTAAGACTTATTCACAGAGATTGACACCACGGGCGAAGCTCACGGAGTTGATAATGCGTATTTTAGGGCCGCTTAAAGACGGGCAGGTCGTGGACCTGTTGGCCCTGTCCGGCAAAGAATGCGAGATCGTCGTCACCACGGAGACCGGCAAGGACGGGTAAGTCTACTCGAAGATCGTGGACGTGTTCGCACTTGAAGGAGGCAGCAATGGCAATACGCCCAACGGAACGTGAGCAAAAATCTTGGCGTCGTTGGCTATTAGGCCGTCACGAGAAGTGTCCCGTCTGTGGGCGACCCATGCCGGAAAGCAAGCAGAGCCTAGATAATTCTGGACAGAAGCCGCACAAAAGAACAGGCGGTTTTGTGCGCCGCAAAATCGGGGAGGTGAGTGTATGAACGCCGCAACCATTGAGTGCCCGCGAGCCCGCCAACGGCTAACGACGCGCGGACGGGCGATGCGCGAGACTGGCTCTCCGTGCGACTGGTGCGCTTATTCGGTCAGTCAAGGGCCGTCCGGGACGATCTATCATCCTTGGTTGGTCATCAAGGCGTGCCCAGCCGGTCGCGTGCCGACGCGTTCACTCTTGCGGCAAGCGGGCTTCAAGTTCGACGAATGGGCTGCGCCCTGGTGCATTACTCGATTGACAGAAGAGACGCCGCGAGCGCTGCTACAACGAATCGAGTTACAAGACGTTACCAGACTCTCGTGGCAAGTTCTTTTGGATCACGCCGGCCTCGGTTCGCGTAAGGCGTTAATTTACTCTTGAGAGGGAGGTGATGCTTATGACATGGCTTATCGCGATCGCAGTGCCTCTTATCGGAGTCGTCCTCGGCGGGTGGCTGGGTAGCCGCCACCGCTGGCCGCAAGAAAGCCGATCGCCCGGACAAGGCGGTGTCCCGAAAACAAACGCCAAGCCGAGCGACCCAAAGGAAGTCGTTTCCGAGTTTACTGAATCGGCCGTAAAATGACAATAGTCGGGCCGGGGCCAGTTGAGAAGAGCCCCGGCCCGGAGAAAGGAGTTTTATGTCTCGCTGGATTTTGTTAATTGGCGTCGTCTTGTTGCCTTTGGTGCTCATGGCGACAAGTTGCACGATCGATTTATCACCGCCCTACACGGATCCATCGGGCGCGTGGATCGGCGTAGCTTATCTTCCGTCGCAAGAGCCGTCTAAACTTTCGTTGGACGTGTTTGGCGACGGGACTATCAACGGAACGATCACGTTCACCAACAGTGGCTTTACGCACACGATCACGGATGGGCGTTGGAACGGGTATTTGCTGGAGTTTCAGTTTTTCCCGTGGATCAATCATTATAAGATTGACGCGACGATGGGCCCGCAGTTCCGGGTGTTCACGTCGTGTGCGGTGTCTCGTTTGGATACTATGAACAATGAGAAGGGGGACCCTTGGTATACCTATTGGGCGCGAGTCGGCGGGTGCCGCTTTGCCCGGCCATGAATCACAGGCGGGTGCCTATTTATAGATTTAATAGGCGAAAAATCACATGTGATTTTGTCGAATCACCGAGAAATCACAGCGTGTGATTCGCGTGTGATTTTAAGATCACATGGTGATTTTGCCAAATCACAGTAGAATCACACGTGATTTATGAATCGAACTATACGAATCACAGAAGAAACTTATAGCCTTCTGGTGGCCTTCGCTGAGAAGTTTGGGGCCGCGTTAGGGCCATCGGCTGACCTCCTGGTCCAGCGGGCGTTGAACGGTGCCGTGGCTGGGGGCCGTGACTTGGCGATCCCCTTTGAATGTGTTGCTCTCTTAGAAGAGTCTTTGGGTGAGGGTTGCCTCAAAGACCCGGAAAGACTGCGGCAGGTTCTCGGTTATCTCATGCAGGCGGCACATTTTCATGCCAAGGCTCAGAAAATGTTCGTTTGCCCTCGTTGTGGAAAACCCATCTCTTGGAGCCCCGATGATACGTTGGCTCAGGAGCTTAGGGATTACGTTACCCGGTCTGGGTGGATTCACGGGGAGTGTGACCGTTGAGCCCGATTCTTTCGAGCTTGGCCAACGTCTCTACGGGCCATGCGCTGAGATCGCTCTCGCGCAACTCCGTGCGTCCGGCGGCGTGCGCTTTAATCCGGCTCAACGCGATATGTGCGCCGATGAGGGAATTAAGTGTGCGGAGGTATTCATCTGAGGGGCGAAAGCCCGCCGCTTCGAGATACGGGATGATAGCGGAGTTGAGGAAAACCGGTTCAGCATCTTGGCGCACGATGGTATAATATCACGAGAATCAATACTTGCAAAGGAGTGATTTTATGGCAATCAAACGGCTTCCAGACTTAAGTGCGGCCTTAAAACGAATTTCCGCACAAGGAGATAAAATCGATCGCGTTGAGAAGATGTTACCTGAGATTAAGGGTCGCTTCTCCTTCTGGCGCGGTTTAGCGATCGCGGGGTGGGGACTGGCCGGATATTTTCTCTGGCGTTTGTTGGAAGAGAAAAAGAGCCAACAACAAGCCCAGCGCCGCGCGAGTTGATATTTTTTTTGAGAAGACTTGACAAGAAATGTATCATATGATAATATTCTTGTCATGGACTCCCATGAGGTGCAGCAGCTTATCCGGGCGCTGGAAAGAGCTCGCCAAGCCCTAGGCTGGTCTCAGAAACAGACGGCGGAATCGCTGGGGATTCCGTTGGCGAACTACCGACGCTGGCTTGGCGGACAAGATTCTTCGCTCTCAGCGCGCACCCATGTTGAAGTCAAGGCGACTCAGCTCATCAAGGAGCTGCGCAAGATGCGCGGCGAGCTCGATCGCCTCATTGTAGAAGCAGAAAAGATTTCCAAACGAAAGGAGAGCTAAATTATGGCTCGAAATAGAAAACGCAACGGCAAGAAGAACGGGAACGGCAACGCTCTCGCTGTTTTGGAGGGCGCTTCGCCTATCGAGAAAGTAGCTTCGCAGATGTCGGAAGTTGATAAAGCCCTGTTGGGCGAGCTCGTCGCCGATCGCAAGGCGATCCTGAAGATCGGTGGTCTCGTGCTTGATCACGAGCGGCGGATTCAGGGGCTCGAAGACGCGCTCGGCGAGCTCGCGGGCGAACCCACGAAAGATGCCATTGACATCTCGAAGGAGTAACTTCGTATGAATTTCAACATTTCTAACCTTTCCTTGTGGGTGTCCAAGCTAGAGTTTTACGAGATGATCGGTGCCGGCTTTTTGGCGCTCTACGGCCTCCGGCATCTCAGCAGCAAGAAGGATCGTCTCGTCGGCATCGGAGCTTTGGGCATCGGAATTTACTTCGTCCTTCGCTCCGGGAACACGTTGGGCCTGTGGAACATCCAACTTCCCGTTTTGCCCTTTGGCCAAACGAGCACAGGGGGCGGCGGCTCGGCGGCGAACCGCCCGATTTGACCGGATGACGTTACGATTGCTTCGACGATCATAAGGAGCGTCCATGAACGAGAAGAAACCGAATTTCTACGAAATCTGGCAGCGCAACCGACGCCAGCTTAATCGCGTGGATGACGGCCCGTCCTGGTATTGGATTTTCTTCGGCGCGTTGATGGGTTTGGTTGCTTCACTCTGGTTGACACGCCTGAGCGATCGGCTCGGCGTTGGGGCGGCATCGGCGAGTCTCCCCACGCCCGGACAGGGGTGAGCTTTGGCTGATTTTCTTTCTGCGCCCACCCTGGTCAAATTGGTAACCGCCTCCCGGACGCAGAGTCTGACGGGGGTGGGGGATTTTCGTCCCAACCTCGGAGAGGCTTGGCTAGTTTGGGGGGCGCAAGCCACATCAGGCGGCTTCTCTTTCACAGATGGAGTCAATAGCATAAACTCTTCCCCCGATAGTGGCTCAGCAACCTTGATCACGAATTCGACATATATCCATCACAGTGGTTCTGGCGTCGCTGTAATCTCAGCGGGGCTGATCTCCGAAGCTCAGTGGATTGTCTCCGCGCTAGTCAATGGCGGGGCGGATTTTCGTCCTCCCTTGGGAGAGGCGTGGATCGTTACCGCCTGTAATGGAGGAGACTTTCGATTAGCGAGCGCCCAGGGAGTGGCGGCGGACTCTGTCCCCTATCGGGGCCTGTTCAATGAGAAGTGGGATGCTCCGCCGAATATACCCCCGAGCCTCGACCAAAACGCCATGTGGCCCGGACTTTTACTCACCAATGCGGTCTACCTTCGTAATGCGGCGGCGGCGGGGACGTATGGATTTGTCTCCGCTTACAAGATCCCAACAACCGTGTGAGGGAATTATATGGCTATCAAATCTTCATTTTTATTTAGGCCGGCGCTGGGCGTTAATGTAATTGACCAGAATATCAGTAGTGGCAAGGTGACGTTCCAACCAAATCTCGGAGAACTGTGGATGCTGGGGACGGTTTCCGTGGAAGGCACACCCTCTACGACTACCATAGGCCTTACAGACGGGACAAACTTTTTTCAGTTTTACAATCTCACCCAGACGGCACAGAGTTCGCATAACCTGATTGGTCTCCTTCCGCTTTTTTTTGACAACGGCTTATACCTGTCTCTTGGCCCTGGGAAAGTTCGAGCCACCATGTTCCGGCTGATGTGAAAAAGGATTAGCGATGACACTCATACTTCCTAGCGGTCTACAGAATCTCGTCAACCGTCTCAATCAGGGAGAACAGGTTTCTCTCTGGGACGCGGGCAAAGTGAAATTAGTAAGAGATACGGGGGGGTTACATCTCAACGGACTCAATCATGCCTGGTCATTGATTCTGGAGAAGCCCGGTGCGCAACGGATCAAGCGGGCCTCTTTTGAACTGCGGTGGTTCGCTCGTGATAAGGACAGAAATCTCTGGCCTCAAGTCACCAATCCTGGCCTGGAGAAAATTCGCAAGGAAAGCCGGGACCTCAACGTACCCGGCCTGCTTCAGTTCCCCGATTACTGGAAAAATCTTCTGATTGATGGGGAGATGTTCTTGGCCTTTATAAATCAACTGACGCGCCATCCGAATATCAAAAGATTCCGCATTTATAATGCCCCCGACGTCTACACTTTTACTTTCGAGGGGAAACCCGTCCCAACAGAGACGGACGCCTTGGAGACGGATTTGTCGAATGTTACGGAGTATTTCGGCCCGGCGTGCGCTCTGTGGGCTTGGCCGGATCCGCTTCGGGGAGGGGCGCTCCATCAGATCGATGCGGACTCTCCCGCGCCGTTCACTCTGAACAAACCGCCTATGCCAAGAGGCGCGGTGGTTGAAGAGGGAAGGGTGAGAGTTCATCGCTATTTGGGAAGTTTTTTAAGCGAGGCAGAAGCGCAAGATTTGTGGAATAACCGCAAGACCAACCATGTGGTTAGCCTGACACCAGATATTATTAAAAATCAGGATCCAAGCCTCCCTTCCCAACAAGTGGTCGTCGTCTACGCCGGCGAGACGGTGGCGATGCAAACGATCACCTTTTCGGCAACAACACCACCGCCACCTGACAACCTTATAATCCCACCGGTCCCAACAGTGACGCCCCCCGTGTTCGTCCCGCTTCCCAAGGTAACGCCCCCACCCCCCGATCCATCGGGGTTCAGTGCGGGAACCCGTCAGCTACTCATCATCAAGATATTCGATGCCGTGCGCACGGGCGACCGGGCCACCGTTATGAATCTGCTCAAAGCATTGAAGGTGATTTGATATGCCCCTCCTTTTGCTGATCGGCGTCGCGATCGTATTCTTGTTTGCCCAGAGCCACTCACCCAAGAGTGAACAACTCCAAGGGGCGACTATTGCGCCCGCGACGCCCGCGCCGGCACCGACTCCCCCGCCCACGGATGCGGAAGCCCTCGCCGCCGTCGCGCAGTGGCTTGCCGGGAAGCTCAGCCAGAAAGACATGAACGCGATCATCGAACGCTGGGAAAAGGCGAATGCGTAATGTTTGGAAGTTTGAGGCTGACCCCGCTTGGCATCTCTATTGTGATTACTGTCGCGGCCGTTTTGTTGGTCATTCTCCGAAGGAAGTGAGTTATGCCCCACCGACGCAAGCGCCTACGTTGGATCAAGATCGGGCTCGCCCGCTACGAGCTGCGCTGGACGATCGAGGGACTTCGTGATGGAGAAGAGGACGGGCTCTTCGACCCTGTCGGCGGGACGATCAAGCTTCACCCTGAGCTGCGAGATCAGCCGGCCGAAGCGTTTTACGTGTTGGTCCACGAGCTGTTGCACGCCTTGATTTACACCTACGGCCCAAGGATGAGCGAAGCACGAGAAGAGGACCTGGTGACCCGTTGGGCGATGCCACTGGCTGAAGCGCTGGTCGAGTCGGGTCTGGTAAACTTGAAAGAGATTAAGCTATGAGGGCCGCTATCTATCTTCGCGTCTCAACCGAAGAGCAAACAGAAGAAAATCAGTTGGCCGCTTGTCAGAAGCTCTGAGCGTGCAAGCGTGACGCTCGAGCTGGCGAGTTCAAGCACATTGTCGTCTGGGCTTTGGATCGTTGGACGCGGCAAGGCTCAGAGGTTTTGATAAGAGATTTGAATGATTTATCTCTCTGGGGCGTGAAACTACACTCGGTACAAGAAGACTTTCTGGATTCCTTTAACGTTGAAGGCGAGTTGGGCGCGATCTTACGACGATTTATCTCTGAAGTGCTGGCTTGGCAAGCCCAGCTCGAAGCGATCAAACTCAGCGATCGAGTCAAGGCGGCTTATAATCGCAAGCGTGAGGCCGGAGAATTGGCAGACTGGGGCCGCCCCGCGATCGAACTAGACCATGCTGCGGTCAAAGCCAAATACGACGAAACTAGAAGCCTACGCAAGACGGCAGAGTATTTCTCTCAGTTTGTCAAGGGGTGTAGTCACCAGACGATTCGGCGACTGTTACAAAAAGGTCAAAACCAAGATGGGCTAGAAAACCGCATCGAGTCGCCAGTCAACTCTTCGGATTAGCCTGTAACTAAATTACCCCTTTTTGTCTCACACGGGGCTGCGTGGTAAGATGTTTCTTGCGGGCACAGTTTTGATTTTCTACCGAAGTCCTCGGAAGCCCACCCAACCTCCGGTAGTTTTGTCCTCAGACTGCGCCCGCCTTCCATGGAAACCGGGCATGAATTGAAAACCAGTCATACCTTAGTGGGCCAGGTCTTAAAATGGCAAGGAAACGGGTGTCTCCGAGATGGGCGAAGAAAAGCGAGCCAGGCAAGAGGTTGTCCCCGAAAACTAGACGGGCCTTTTGTTGACGATCTGCATTCGGGGCAACAGTGGAACTGCGAGCGCCAAAGACATCACTCGATAAATGCTAAATGGTTTTACAATTTCGTATTCAGCGCACGACGCTAAGTTTCTGCATCTCGCGGTGGCCATCGGCGTAAGAGCGGACAATTAAGTAAGCACCATTCGCAAGGCTGTTTAAGTTAGCAGCCAGCGTTGTAGTAGCAAGGCTATCAGCCACAAGCTTGCCATGGAGCGTGTAGAGCTGAATGTGCCCAGAGTTAGCGGCAGCTAAGTCAATGGTTATGGAAGAGGTATTCGTAGAGCTTGTAGAGCTTGTTGAGGCTCTCAGCTCATTCAATAGTTTTGTCAGAATGTTGGTGCAAGAAAGCAGTATATTTGCTTGATTCTCAGCAATCTCAGCTCTAGTATCCTCCGCTTGTTGATAGTTTGCGATTGCGTTTGCCAACAGGAAGACAGTGACCGGAGGGAACGCTATTTGATCAAGCGCATTGGATACAAGCTCTCGAATTGCCTTCAAATCGGCTAAGATTAGAATTAGTCTGGCTTGAATTGTTCCAATGTTGCTGCTACAGCCCATAACATCCGAAATAGTGCCTTCGCTGAGCGTTAAACTACGAAGATTGTTCTGTAGTTTCGATAAATCTTTTGCGACCCTACCTGTTGTTAGTAAAGTTCGTTGAATTAACTTAATCAACGGGTTTGATCTTTTCTTTATGGCAGTCCGCAAAAGAATTTTGGCACCGCGTAACACTTGCAGGTCATCACAGTCACCGCAAGCTACTAGGCGATTGCGAGTTTCTTGCAGAAGATCGTCTAACCCGTCCACAGTGTTCCGACCAAACGCATTAAAACCGTTGTTTAGGTCTGTGAGGCGCGTCCCCAAGCTAGGAAGTTCCTGAAGCACAACCTTTGTTGCTTGAATCGCCACAAGGCTACCAATCTTGGTTGTTGCGCTCGCATTCACCGCTATCAAAGACAAACCCAACAAAAGAAATACAACGAGTAGAGACAGTTTCACGATTGTCCTCCTAACCGCATGTAAAAAGATTTTACTCTGGGAAGTGACAAAAAGTCAATAGCTTACATTACTTTCGACGATTTGCTACCCTCGACGATCAACCCAGCGTCGGAGTAGTTTAACCGCCCCCCAGCAACCGATCCACCGGGCTGGCCTTGGCGTGCGCTTCTCGCAGCGCTGTCCCGGCCATGTGCACATAGATCATCGTCGTAGAAATATCGGAGTGGCCTAAGAGCCGTTGCAAGCTGAAGGGGTCACCGCCATATTTGATGAAGAGCGTAGCGCCGGTGTGTCTCAGGGTATGGGGGGAGCATCGAACGTCTTTTATTTTGGCCTTGGTTGCCAAACGTTTTAGAATCCGAGAAACGCTCCGTTTAGTCAGGGAGCTTCCGGCCTTAGTGATAAACAATCGGTCTTCACCTATAGGTTGCCCCCGAAGATGAAACCAGTCCTGCATCGCACGAGTTAAGCGCTTGCCCATAAAGACGATGCGTTCTTTATCTCCCTTACCGTGACGGACGCGGATCGAATGAGCAGAGAAGCTCACGTCTCTTACTTCCAAATTGACCAACTCGGAGAGTCTAAGCATACCGTCTAATAGAATGAGCAAGAGTGTCCAGTTACGTTTGCCGGCCCAGCTCTGGCGATCTACCGCTTTGACCAAGGCTTGGGCTTGTGCGTCACTGAGAACAAAGGGATACTGCTTTGGCACCTTGAGGGGCTTGATATGCGCCAACGGATTCTCAAGTATATAGCCTTCTCTGACAAGCCAAAAGAAGAGAGTACGAAAGACCCGAAGCCGAACATTGATCGTAGTCTTAGCGTAGCCTTGATCGAGTCGCGTAGCGATCCATCTACGAAATTCTCCGGCCGTGAGCTGCGTCAATGGGATATTGATTGTCCCGACAAAGCCTATAAGGTCTTGAAAGGCTTCCTCGTAACAGTGCATCGTGCTGGGTAGGCGTGCTTCAATCCGTGCATAGAGTAGAAAGGCGTCGATCGCGTCAGCCAACGTCCGCAAGGTTGTTGTCTCTGAGGGTGTCATAGAAGGACCACAGTCTCCCCTTTTTGAGGGTTCGACGATGGCCTTCAGAGAGCAAAGGTATGGAACCGATTTACGCTCTTGTCAAGAGCGTTCGCACCCAGTACACTGGGGCCAATACCCGGAGGGATGGCCGAGTGGACTATGGCGACAGTCTTGAAAACTGTTACCCGCAAGGGTCGGGGGTTCGAATCCCTCTCCCTCCGTTAATGAACTAGGAAATTGAGCAAACGTCTCGCAATTGGTTTGTTGATCCACCGCTTTGGTGCCGCAGCACCAAAGTTGCGGAAGAGCCAGCTTTAGGCGTCCACTACAAGCATTCGGCTAGGGAGTCTCCATAGGTTGATGATCAAGCGTTATCCGATTTGCATCTTCTCCATCGGCAACCGTTGTCAGTGAGTTACTCGTCTCTCAATCCACTTCGTCCGATCCATCAAACCCTCTTTGAATCAGAGAAGACCCTTATGCAACTGGGTGTGAGCCAGTCCTGACAGATCCGAGTATAGAGGTTGAATCATCTAGATTCACAAAGTCTTTAGAAAGAAATTGAATCGTTAGAAGTTTAGAATTCAAGAAGAGAATTTGCATATCACACCTGTGCCATTCAATATCATTTAACGATTTTTTAACGCACAAAGAATATACTCATTTCGATCTCTCATGAATCTATGAGAAAAAGGAGTACCAATGAGAAAGCATGTAGCCTATATCGCAGGACTGCTATGTATCTGTTTGTTTTCTCGAATCCTGTACGCTAGCCAAGCAAGTAGTTCTGGACAATCTCCCCTGAAATGGTACAACAATTGGGAAGCATTAGGAGCGTTTGTGCTCTTGGCCGTATTCGCTGTCATCGTAGGAGTTGTGGCTTCGCGAGCTAACAAGAAAAGAACCGACTACTCTGGTTCCATCGGCTTTGCTGCCTTGGGTGGCGTAATCGGGATGGCAACAGGGTTAAGTCAAACTCCTGTGGTAAGCACCCTTATGCCAGCTATTTTGACCTTCTTGGGAGGCATCGCAGGTTATTTCTTTACAGCGAGGATGGGCAAAAAAGGAGATCAGAAAGATGAGAAAGAAGTTCCTGAAGGCACCCTATCAAAAGGAGAGAAGGAAGGACTCCAGGCCGCCGTCGGTACTTTCCTGATGGGCTTCAGTCTCTTGCTTATGGTTGGGATTTATCTGGGAGCTAGTCTCAGGATGTCTGAAGCCCCGAATGGCAACTCTGTACTCACAGCCATGACTGAGCAGTTAAAGAAAGATTTCTCTGAACTAAAGAACACCATTGCTTCATCAACTGTAAACCAAAATTTTGCGGAGATAGAAAAAAGACTCGGACAAATTTCTGAGGCACTAGCCAACCCGAAGGAATCTACCTGTGGTGGTGTTCTCTGCTTAGAAGGCGCTACCAAAATGATATGGGCTGAGATTGAAATAACAAAAGACGTACAAATACTAAAGATTTCTGGATCCGACAAAACACTGTTCGAAGGCAAGGCACAAAAGGGTTCCAAGCTCACTCAGTTCAAAGATTTCATTGAGGTCGAATGGTCTCAGCAGGCGGGTAAAGATGGTGTCACGCTTACGTGGCGAGAGGCTAAATGGGATGACCAAAAAAATTTGCTGCAATTGGCAAAAGGACAGTGTAAGGTCGAAGAAAAAGACATAAAACCGTACAACAACAACTTGTATCGAGTGGTGTTATCAACTTCGACTCCCTCGAATAATTGCAGTTTTACCACTGAAGGGACAAAGTAGGTGAGAATATGCCGAGCTGTTGTCGTTTGAGGTATGTGAGAGAATGCTTATGCTCTCTGGTTCTCCTAATCTTGTGGTCCAGTCTCGAACCTATAGAAAATTTTTCACAAAGCCTAGTCAGTGTAAAGATCGAAGCGAATCCAGTTAATGGTCAAGCACCTCTGACGGTGAAGTTTGGGGCACTGAGCAAAATTGCTCCGCGATTGCTATGTGACAAGCCCGCATATTCTTGGGATTTCGATGATGGGACAACGAGCGATTCAAGCTCTAGTTTATTTGCGAGTCACGAGTTCGTAAGAGCCGGTCACTATCGTGTGACTGTAGTGTATACCTTGGCTTACGCTGAGGGAAAAAATTGTGACAAACAACTACGAGTCACTGCCTCTGATTTTGTCATGATCAACGTTCGAGAGCCACCGCAAGCCTGCTTTACGTTTTCTCCTAAAGAACCCAAGATAGGAGACATCGTGACGTTTGATGCTCAATGCTCCTCTGATGCTGACGGGAAGATAATTCGCTACGAATGGGATTTCGGAGATGGCTCACGTCCGCAATTGGGTATTCAGGCGAGTCACCAATATCGGTCCTTCGCAATTTTCAGGGTCAGGCTTCACATAGAGGACGACCATGGGGGCTGTGGCCGGACGGAAGATTTCCGGTTGTGTCAAGTAGTTTTCTGTAAATTGGATTCCAAGATCGGCAGCGGTTTAGGCCGCAATCAACTCCTTCGACTTCAACTGCGTCCACTCTGCTAACGCGGTCATGTCCAAGTACTTTGGTCCGGTCAGCCAGGTCT
>JACOSB010000004.1 GCA_016179105.1 Candidatus Acetothermia bacterium | reverse complement strand
GCATCGAGACCAGCTTCAGTCAACTCACCGGGCTCTTTCCCAAGAGCATCCACGCGGTGACGGCTCGTGGGTTTGAACTGAAGCTGGTCTGGTTTATTCTGGCTTTTGCTATCCATAGTCTCTAGGTGGCAACTTGGGTTACAATAGCACCATGCAAGAGCCACTGTCGCTCCGGCAACGCCTGTGGCGAAATACCCGGTCTCGGGTCATCGCGGGCATTTTGTTCGTCGTGCCCGTCGGAGTGACTTTTTGGATTTTGGAACTGCTCTTCAAGTTCGTCGGCGGGGTCTTGCACATCAATGATCTGGCTGAGAATTTGATCAAGCGGGATAGTCAATGGGTGCCATGGGTCGCGCTCGCGATAGGGTTCATCGCGACGCTGATCTTGATTTATCTGATCGGAATTGTCGCGACGAACGTGGTCGGGCGGCGGCTGCTCCAGTTCGGGGAGTCGCTCATTCTGAGACTGCCCATCGTGAAGAGCATCTACGGTTCCGCCAAGCAAGTGGTCCAGACGGTCTCTGTTCCCGAAGGGTCTCAGTTTAAGAGTGTGGTGCTGATTGAGTTTCCTAGCCCGGGGATGTGGTCGCTGGGGTTCAACACAGGCACGATGCAAGACAAGCATGGGAAGAAGTTTGTGAAAGTTTATGTGCCCACGACGCCGAACCCGACCTCGGGATTTTTGGAATTGCTCGCGGAAGAAGATGTCAAAAAAACGGACATCACCGTCGAAGATGCCCTCAAAATGATAATTTCCGGGGGTATTCTCTCGCCCGAAAAGTTCGAAATCTGGCCCTAAAATGGTTAGACTCGTACGAGATATGCGAGTTTTTCCCTCACCCCGTCTCCTCTCCCGTTCAAACGGGCGAGGGGTGCCGATAGGCGGGGTGAGGGTTTGATGAGTCAACTAATTTTTTTGAGAATGTGAGTTGAATGCAAAAGCCTCGTGTTTTGGTCGCGATGAGTGGCGGTGTCGATAGCTCTGTGGCGGTGCTTTTGTTGCAGCAGCAGGGCTTTGATGTCGTGGGCGCGACGCTCAACAACTGGTCTTATGAAGGGCGCCAAGAGCCTTACAACGAGTGCTGCTCGCTCGAGGTGCGCACGGTAGCTCAGCAATTGGGGATCGAACACCATCTCATTGACGTGGGCGATGAGTTCAAGGAGAAAGTCGTCGATCTCTTTCTGAGAGATTATGCGAACGGACTCACGCCCAGCCCCTGCCAGCGCTGCAACCGTTGGATTCGTTTTCCCGCTCTGCTCGCGTGGGCCGAAAAGCTCGGCTGCGATTATTTGGCGACGGGCCATCATGCACGCGTCGCCGAGGAGAATGGAATCTTTTATTTGCTTCAGGGCAAGGACTCTTTGAAAGACCAGTCTTACTATCTCTTCGGGCTGGGACAGAAAGAATTGAGAAGAATTCTCTTGCCCGTCGGCGAGTATGAGAAGTCAGAGATTTGGCGACTCGCTCGTGAACATCATTTAGTTTCAGCCCGCAAGCCCGAAAGTATGGACCTGTGTTTCATTCCCAACGGAGATTACCGGGCGTACTTGCGTGAGCGCTCGCGAAACGGCCATCTGCATCCCGGCGAGATTGTGACGACGGATGGAAAAGTGATTGGCCAGCACGAGGGATTGGCGTTCTACACGATCGGGCAGCGCAAGGGCTTAGGCGTGAGCGTTGGCGAGCGCGCGTACGTCGTGGCGCTCGACCCAGCGCAAAACCGAGTTATCGTCGGCTCTGAAGAAGATTTACTCGCGACGGGCTTGATCGCCACTGAAGTAAACTTCATCTACCTCAAAGAGCTCAGGGAGAGCATCGACGTGCACGTGAAAATCCGTTATCGAAGTACTCCGGTGAGCGCGCGGCTCTCAGCGCGACCCGAAAGAAAATTCTTAGCAGAGTTCGGAGCACCCCAGAGAGCGGTGACGCCGGGGCAGACGGTCGTTTTCTACCGGGGAGATCGGGTGCTCGGCGGCGGAACGATCGAATCGCCGATACGCCTTACTGGACGATAATTTTAGCTTCTTCGCCGTCCTTGCGATGGCTGTGCTCGCCTTGGCTGATCGTGCAGTAGAGGATGTACTCGCCCGGAGCCAACTTAAGGCGGATGTTCATGCTGTCTGAGGCATCTATCTCAAAATGTCTGATCTCCTCGGTCTCTTTGCCTTGATCATCCAGTCTTTTGATCACGAGGTCATGTTTCTGGCTGCTGAGGTTGTGAAAGATAAGAATAGCAGGCCATTGGGAGCTCATGTCGATTTGCTTGGGGGTGATCTTCCCATTCTCTACCAGAACTCTGATATTCTGGTTGCCGCCGGGGGCTTCGTTGTCTGAATGCTGGCCGAGCATCAAGAAAATCCCGGCGCCCGCGAGGAGCACGATCAGCCCGATAACGATGAGAAAGTTGTTCATATCAAAAACCTTGCCTTGTAAGAAGAGACGAATGAAAGCGTCATCAATTCTGTCTCCTGAATTTAATGTACAATAATCTTGGCTTCTTCGCCAGACTTGCGGTGCGAGTAAATACCCTTTTTAATGGTGCAGTAAATCACATATTGCCCCAGTTCTAACTTCATGCGAATACTGGCGGTTTGTGTGGGTATGATCTCAAAGCTTCTTAGTGGGTCACCGATTTCTTTCCCCTGAGCATCCAATTTTTTGATCACTAAGTCATGTTTCTCGTCGCTAAAATTATTTATGGTAAAGATGACTGGCCATTGGGAGTTCAGGTCAATCTGCTGCGGGGTAAGCTTTCCCAAATTTAGCAAAAGCTTCACATTTTGGTTGCCGCCCGCAGGTGACGGTGCTGTTGCAGTTCCTCCTGTAATATTGTTGCGATTCACGATAAGTACAAAGCCAGCCAAACCAGCCAGAATAATAAGCAGGACAACGATAATGATAGCCGTGAAATTATTCATCTGATATGCTTCACCTCGCACCAGAATAGCTGTTCCCAAGAGCTTTGTCAAGCATTATGAGAGCGTAACGTCCTGGGAGCTTAAATCCGTAGGGATTTGCCGCGCTGCTCGATTCGTCTTAGAGCATAACCCTGCAGGGCTATGCTTTGGTTTCCTTCGCGTCTTTCTGAAAGAATGATGAATAACCGATCTCAGTGCCTTCAACCTGAATGCTATTTGCTTTCTTTGAGTCGTTTACGGGCTTCCGCGAGTAAGCTCTTGATTGCTTTCGATTGTTTTTCTACAGTCTCTAGAACCGCGTTGCTAAAGATAATATTGCGTAACTCTTGGAGCGCTTTCTCGACGTCGCTCTCCAAATTCACTTTTTTTAGAACTTCAAAAAGCGAGCCATCGCGGTCTGCTCCAGCGTGTAGATCAGCGAGAGTCCCGTCAAGATGTTCCAACGCTTTTTTGGAATCTTTGAGACGATAAAGATGAACAGCGTCATTGAGCTCTCCAGAGAGATTAAAAAGTTTTCCGACCGACCCCATAATCTCTGCGATCGAGGGCATCGCTTGTTGAGCCGCTGGGGGTAAACCCGTAACCGCTGGTTTGTCCACCACTGGGCCTATGGGCTCTTTCACAATCACACGGCCGATCATCCCTAAGAATTCATGGAAGAGACAGAAGTAGTCATAGATGCCGATAGTATCGAATGTGACAGAAAAAGTTTTCTCTTTGTCGAGAATGAAACCAGAATCCCAGGGCTGGGCGGCTTCGGGCATTCTCAGCTCTTTTTTGTTCGCCGGATGGTAGGCCGTCGACGTGTGGCCATCCACGGTGATCTCGACGAAGACCCATTCGATGGTGTCGCCCGGCTGGACAAGCAAGCCCGGCGGATCGAAATAAAAATCTCCGCCCTCGACGACGAAGTGTTTAGCGGTTTGTTGCTGAGGCTGGCGATGACCAGAGCTCAAGCTCATGCCCAGTAAACCGAGCGCTAAAACCGCCACCAACATGGCTATTCTCATCATCGTTTCCATCATTTCAGTCTCGGCCTCCTTATTTTTCAACTATGGAGTTTGCCCGAAGATGTAAGAACGAGCCGGGCTGAGCTTCTTAAATTCAGCCCGGCTCTGCGTATAGCTTGCCTCTAGATCCATGGATGGGAACTTGGGCGTCACTTACTTACTTCAGTTGGCCGCGGATCTCGCCACCGGGGTTTGTCGCCGTATGCAGGTTGACGTAGAGCTCGCCGGCTTTCAGGGCTTTCACGAAGTCAGGGGTAAGGGGTTGAGCATCGGTGCTCTTCCATACCCCAGAGACAGTACCTCCGGTGCCAGACGGACAGGTATTCCCGCTGCAGATGAGGCGAATGACTCCACCCGCTACCCCCGCCTTCTCTTTGTGGAAGTGCATCGCTGAGATCGGTCCGCTCATCGTCGTGTACGTGACGTTATACGTAAGCTCGGTTCCAGCGTCGTTGAGTTGGAAGAACGCCGTGCCGTAGCCGGGGGTCTGGTTGGCATCTAGGGCTTTCGGCGCGGGAACCTCTTGATCTCTATTCAAAAAAGCAATGAAGCTCGCGGGAGCGAGTTGGCCGCGGATCTCGCCACCAACGTTCGCTGCCGTATGCAAGTTGACGTAGATTTCACCGGCTTTGAGGGCTTTCACTAGGTCCGGTGTGAGCGGCTGAGCATCGGTGCTCTTCCAGGCACCCACGACGAAACTACTCGTGCCGGAGGGACAGTTTCCCGCGCAGATGGGGCGGACGACTCCACCCGCTACCCCCGCCTTCTCTTTGTGGAAATGAATGGCTGCGACGTTTCCGGTCATCGTCGTGTAGGTGATATTGTAGCTCAGCTCAGTCTCGTCGGCGTTCAGCTCAAAGAAGCCCATGGCAGAAGCAGAGGATTGTCCAGAAGTCAAAGCCGCAGGCGCGGGCACTTCTTGCTCACGCGTGATGTTAGCCCCGAACTTCGTCGTGGCTTGAGCGGCTTGGCTGCCGGTGACGATGATCTTTCCTTCCATGCTCGGATGGATCTTGCAGAAGTAATCATAGCTACCGGCCTTATCGAAGGTGAAAAAGCCTTGCTGGCTGCGTCCCAAGTTGCCCGTGTCAAAGAGGCCGGAGCGACTGGTGACCGTGTGCGTGGTACTATCCAAGTTGGTCCAAGTCACTTTGGTGCCGACAGAAACAGTGAGCTCTGGGGGATTGAAGCTGAAGTTCTGGATGTTCACACTGTTCGGGCCAGCGGGTTGGCTTCCGCTACCACTACCCCCCCCGTATTGAGCGAAGACGAGCGTGCTCGTCAGTAAGAGAAGAGCCATGAACAAACCAATCCGTGTTGCTGAAATACGCATGAACGATTCCTCCTCGTGTGCTTTTGAGTTGTAGTTGTGCAAGGAAACTTCGAAAGACTTCCTGCAAATGCTCTCTCAAATTATGAGAGTGCTAGGCGTTTCGCAGCGTTTAAGATTTAGTTTTTCTTCGCCTCCCTCCTTGTTTTAAGGGCAACCCCGCCCGGTCCTTTAACTCTTCTGTCTCTTCAAGAAATCACGAACGGTACGCAGCCCGCCTGCTGTCACGGGCGTCAACGGGTCTTCACCTGCACCCAAAGCCGCCGTCACAAACGCGAACAATTCACGTATCTCGTTCTTCATCTCTGAGGGAACGGGCGCTGATAGAGTCGAGCGTCTCGCTATCTCCAAGGCCGTTTGAGCATTCCTGCGACCGCTCACGTCATAGAACGAGACGACGTTATTCAGAGTGAAAGAAACTTCAGTCCAGCGTTTGTCCAGCGCTGCTTTGAGCAACTCTCTGGTCAACTCCAGGATGCCCGTCGTCGCGCCCAATCCATCGACTAGGTTGAGCACTTGTTGGATGTTTTTCAGCGCGTCTTGAACTGAAAGGCTGGTCAAAGCCAATAGAGCGTAATCTCGTATTTGTACGGCTTGAGCCATCGCTTTATCGGCGGTGTTGAGCACATCAGTACCTACGTTATATTGATCTCCTTGACTCGCGCCCGGCACGAAGAGAGCACTGCCCACGAGCAGAACGATTGCCCCCAGCGAGAGGTAGTGTTTGAAGCGAAACAAGAACAATGTGTAAAGCACCTCCTAAGAAATTAACAAAGCTATAGTAAGAGAGAAATGCGTGCTGAATCCATACGCAGACAGTGGGCGAGTCGTACTGTTAAGGTGCTGTTTAGGTCAAGGGGGTGAAATTTTGTAGCCGAACCCGCGAATCGTTACAATCAGTTGAGGGTTTTCTGGATTGAGCTCGAGTTTTTGGCGCAATTGGTAGATATATTTCTTGACGTCTTCGGCGGTCAGGTACGTTCCATCGCCCCAAGCTGATTTCAAGATCTCGTCGCTGGAGAAGACCCGGCCGGGGTCACTGGCGAGGAGCGAGAGCAAGGCGAATTCACGCGGCGAGATGGCGACGATCTGACCCGCGCGGCGCACTTGCTTGCTCTTCTCGTCGATCTCGATCTCACGAATTCTGAGATAGACGCCATCCCTAGGCGTTTTAGCCTCATTGAGCGAAGGTGCTATTGAAGTTGAGGTCAAAGGTACCGATACGGTCGCTGCGGGACTCGTCTTGAACCAGACCCCGCTCAAAAGATAAGCACTGAGGGCCATCACGACAATGATCGCAAGCCCGATCAAAGTGATCTGAGCGATTTGGAGGTTGATTTGGTTGCTGACTTGGGTCAGAGAGAAGCCCAAGCGAATGTAATTTTTGTGGATATTTTGATCCGGGGGAGATTTTAGGTCGAGGACGCGAATGATGTCCAAGTAAGGGGTTCCGTCGGGTTTGACTTGTTTCGCGAGCCAGAGCCGCTCACTGAAGGATTCTGGCTCTGGGGTGCGTTTGACCAGAGCATCATCTCCCGATACGAAGATGAGATTTCCTTCCGTAAAGACCTGGGCATAGAACTTGTCCTCCATCGGAATAAAATTCTGGAGATCACGCAGGTCTTGAAGAGTGGGAGTCGGTTTGATGATGAAATATCGTGTGACTATATCGGCGACGACGTTCGCGTTGGAGATACTCTCTGTGACGACTCGGCTCTCCAAGTCTTGGGCATAGCGATAGCCCCAAAAGCCGCCCATGAGTAAGACGATCACAGTCGCGGTAACGGCAACGGCGATGACGAACTTGGCGCGAACTCCCATACAGGTCCCTTTAATGATAAATCTCTACAGATAGCTTAGCAAACCCTGGCAGAGGAGTTGAACAGCCGGTTGCTTGAGCCACGTGATGAAATGAGCTCGCTTCTAAAGCTGTCGTTATACTAATTTGTCATAGGAATGTCTGGATAGAGTGGAGACCCCTGAGCCACCAGGGATAAGCGGTCAAGCATCGCAAGTGCGCCGGTGCTTCCCAATAGGGGCGCAGCGCTTCTCCCAAGGCTTGCTCCAGCGCCTCCAAG
>JACOSB010000024.1 GCA_016179105.1 Candidatus Acetothermia bacterium | reverse complement strand
CGCACACACAGTAGATGGCTATGATACAATAGGGCATTGGTTCCTCCGGTTCGATAGAAAGTTTCTCGCTCAGAAAAATTCTATCGACTTCCCGGAGGAACTTGCTTCCTTTGCACCTCTTTGGTAGCAACTTGAGTTAAGTTAGTAGACTAAATTCTCTGGGTTGGTACGGTTAGCGACGGTCCTGACCGTAGAAGAGACGGTCAGAGCGTCGATCTTTACAGGAGCAACCCCCCGTGGGAATGACGGTCATCCCGTTCTGTCGAGGCGACGGTGGGACCGTATTGGCCACGGTCAGGACAACCTTGTCCGTTTTGGTTGTATCGATTGATTAATCAATAGGCACGGTCATCGCCCCTGCGAAGGTTAGAACGTCAATTGATTAAAAGAGGTTAGGAAGCTCGTGACCGTGCGTAAGCGTGCGTAAGCGACGGTCCGGACTCCTGTGAGTGATGGTCCAAGCAGCGGTCATGCTTGTGTGACCGTCGGGGAGCGAATGGGTATAATCGAGGCACGTATGACGTTAACTCAGAGAGCTTTAGAAGAACTTAGCCGGGCCTCGGACCGTCAGCTCCCATTAGAGCGCCTGAAGGAATTATTGAACCTCACCGGGCGTCAGCTGGCAGCAATCACAACCAATCTCTTGCGGTCCGGGCGAGCAATCCGAGAGAGGGAGATGCTGCGGTTGGTGGAATTATCAACTGAGGTGGCCAACAAAACTGAGCTTCTCCCGAAGAATTCCCAGGCATTAGAACCGCCCCAGGAGAAATCATCGATCGATCATCCGATGGAGAAAGTGGTGCCAATCAAGTTGCCACCGGTATCTGAAACGCTTCCCTCAGTCAATAAGCTGCCCATCAACCCAGCACCCCCATCTCCAGCGATGGGCATGACACCCCCGCCCACCGTCAAGCCGACACCGGAGGCATCTCGTGATGATGTACCGCGAGAGCTACGACATCATAACGACGGAAGCTCTATGCTACGAGTCATCAGTGCAGTCGCGCTTGGTTTCGGCGTGGCCTACGCACTGACGCATCTTGATGAACTAGGAACGTGGTTCAATCGACTCAAGCCTCGCCGGGGTGAGCCGACGCCACCTGTGCCCGATCGAGTCGCGGAGGAAGCCGCCAAGCGCGCCCGAATCGCCGGGATTTGCGAGAATGTAGAACGTTACAATGTGGCTACGATCGATCAGCTGAAGCGGGCGCTAGCGGCAGGAGATCCGGAGGCTAGGCAAACGATGGTAGAACTACGCCGACGCTTGATCGGGCGGACTTCGACCATAAAGGACCTAGCCCGCGTGTACGGACTCGATGTGTTCGCGCAATTCTGAGTATGGGCTGGGTGCTGTGAAATGTCTCAGGTCGCGGATTAAGTCTCAATCAAGCATAACCTGTTACAGCTGGCTGGGTACAGTGGGGTGACGGAGTTTCAGGGCCAGCTGGCTGTTGCGCTGGACTACTGGGTTGTTCTTGATCGCAATCATCAGGGCTTTTTTCGTCCCCACCAGCACAGCCAGTTCCTTGGCTCTCGTTAGAGCGGTGTACAACAGATTTCGCTGCAGCATCACATAATGCTGGGTCAGCAGCGGCAAGACGATGGCCCGGTACTCGCTCCCCTGGCTCTTGTGCACCGTGATCGCATAGGCCGGCACCAGTTCGCTCAGGTCAGCTACTTCATATTCCACCCGCCCCCTGCCCGGGAAGAGCACACTCACCTGCTGTTCAATTCGGTCTACATCGAGGACTCGCCCAATATCTCCGTTGAAGACGTCTTTCTCGTAGTTGTTGCGAATCTGCATCACCTTGTCCCCCACCCGCAGTTCGCGGCCTGCATGGGGTAATCCCAACTCCTCCGCAGGGTTCAGCCGCTCTTGCAGGGCTCGGTTGAGCTGGTCTGCTCCCACCTCGCCGCGATACATCGGACAGAGCACCTGGATGTCATCGATAGGGTCGTAACGGTAGCGCGCCGGCAAGCGTCGCGTGACTAAATCCAGGATCAGCTCTGCGGCAGCGGCCGGGTCTTCCTGTTGCAGGAAGAAGAAATCTCCGCTCGACTGTGCTTTCAGGTCCGGGAATTCTCCTCGGTTAATCCGGTGGGAGTTGGTGATGATCTGGCTTTGTTGTGCTTGGCGAAAGATCTCGGTGAGCTGCACGACCTCTGCTACCCCCGAACGGATCAGATCCTGAAGCACGCTGCCCGGCCCCACCGCCGGCAATTGATCGACATCCCCGATCAAGACCAACGAGGCTTCTGGCGGAACGGCCTTGAGCAAATGATGCATCAGCACTACATCGACCATGGACAGCTCATCGACGATGAGCGCATTTGTTTCCAGAGGATGGGTCTCGTTCCTCAGAAATCCTTCCCGGGGAGAGAATTCGAGCAGACGATGGATGGTCTGAGCCGGGCGACCGGTGGATTCGCTCAAGCGTTTGGCGGCTCGCCCGGTGGGAGCGGCCAGCAGTATCTTCCAACCCATGCACTCCATCAGATGCAGCAGGCCCTTCACCGTAGTGGTCTTGCCGGTGCCAGGCCCCCCTGTCAGGATGAGCACCTTGCGCTGCAGCGCAGCCAGGATCGCTTGGCGTTGCTGCTGCGAGTACTCAATCTTCTCCCGTTGCTGGAACTCACTCAGCCACTTGGAAACTTGGCTTTCTCCTCGGGTGGAAGGAGTGCCGGCGCACAAAGCCAGAAATCTTTGCGCGATCCCATTCTCTGAGGTATGCAACGCGGGCAGATAGATGGCCGGGTCTTCTTGAGCATCTACTTTAATCCCCTGCTCTTTCTGCGACGCTTGCAGAGCTGCTTCGAGTAATCTTGTCTCTACTCCGAGGATCTCACTGCTGCGGCGGAGCAACTCGGATTTCGGCAGGAAGACATGGCCTTCGTCGGACGCTGCTTCGTTGAGCAGATGAACCAGACCCGCTTGCAGGCGCTGAGGAGCATCTTTAGCAGTTCCTAAAGAGGTAGCAATCCTATCTGCAGTCTTGAAGCCGATCCCCCAAATGTCCTGGGCCAGCCGGTAGGGATTCTGGGTGACGATCCGCACTGCTGCTTGCCCGTAGGTTTTGAAGATCTTGACGGCATATTTAGTGCTCACATCGTGGCCCTTGAGGAAGAGCATGACTTGGCGGATCTCTTTTTGCTCTTGCCAGGCTTGCTGGATACGCTCGCAGCGGATGGGTCCAATACCTTCGACCTCTTGGAGGCGCAGGGGCTCTTCATCGATGAGGCGCAGAGTCTCTAAAGCGAAGTGCTGGGTGATGCGCTCGGCCATGACCGGGCCGATGCCGCGGATCAGCCCCGAGCCCAGGTACTTGCAGATGCCTACGACGGTGGCAGGGATGAGCGTCTGGTACTCTTGGATCTGGAACTGACGACCGAACTTGGGGTGGTGAGTCCACCCGCCCTGCATCAGCAGATGCTCGCCGGGGGAAACACCCATCAGATTACCGACCACGGTGATCAAGTCGGGGAATCCGGCAGAACTCACGCGAGCGACGGTATAGCCATCTTCGTCCGATTCATAGACCATGCGTTCGAGCGTGCCGCGGAGTTCTTCCATGGCTCTGCATTGTACACCGAGAGAAGAGTGTGATTCCGCCTTAGCGCCAAGAGGTCTATTGCCGAAGCAGAGCGATCTTGGTCGGCCAGCGAAAGTGAATCGCCGCACAAAGAGCACGGATGACAGAGGCGAGTCGAAGTGATGACGTTGCCTCCTCCGCAGCGAAGGACTAAACTGAGATGAAACATCCGACCAGATTGGTTTTTAAGGAGGGAATAGCCATGGGGCAGAAGAAGGCCAAGCAGAGAAACTCCAGTAAGCCCAAATCCGGCCTGGGTCCGCCTGTCGTGGATCGCCGGGCGATGGAAAAGTCGCTGCGGGATCTTGGCAAACTGCTGAGCGAGCGCGAGTTTGGTTCCTTGGAGGCAGCCAATGCATTCTTGCAGGAGATAGTTGCTGCCGGAGGTCCGCCCCCAGCGGCGAGCGAGACTCCCTTAGAACAAGCTCAAGCTCTCATGTACGAAGCTTGGGATGCTTCGGGAAGACAGCGAGTGCAATTAGCTCGCCAAGCCCTTGAGATTTCCCAAGACTGTGCGGACGCCTATGTGCTCTTGGCCGAGGATGCAGCCGCAAACCTGGAAGAGGCCAAGCGTTTCTATGCAGAGGGCATACAAGCTGGAGAGCGGGCCCTGGGTGCTCGGGCGTTTCAGGAGGACGTAGGTCACTTCTGGGGGATCTTGGAAACCCGCCCTTACATGCGTGCTCGCCTGGGCCTAGCCCAATGCCTGTGGGTGGGGGAGCGTCAGCAGGCCATCGAGCATTTTACGGAGATGCTGCGGCTCAACCCGGGTGACAATCAGGGAATCCGCGACCTTTTGGTGAATTGCTTGCTGGCAGAGAGAGCCGACGAGGCGGTTGCGAAACTCCTGGACCAATATGAAGAAGATGCCTCGGCTACTTGGCTCTACTCTCGGGCGTTGTGGATGTTCCGCAAAGCAGGAGCAAGAGGAGCAGAGGGGCAACTGCGAGACGCCTTGGATGGGAATCGTTATGTGCCAGCCTATCTGCTGGGGATGAAGCGCTTGCCGAAGACATTGCCGGAATACATCGGATTCGGAGACGAAAGCGAAGCCATCGCGTACGCATCGGAGGCCCTGGAGGTTTGGCACAAGACTCCTGGGGCTCTGCCATGGCTGGCCAGCCATCTGCCACATTGATCCGGAGAAAGGATCTACCGGGACGAGTTCACAAACAGCTTGACTAAAGATCTTACCTGGATGGGTGTGCGCGTCCATTTATATTCAGGTCGCCCGCTTCAGAGTGTTCATAAGTTAAAACTTCCTTACCTTATATATGAGTTGACATATATTGTAAACTATAATACAATGTTCAGAACATGTCCACAAAACTCAAGCTTTTCGGCTATATCCGGGTCAGCACCAAAGGCCAAGTGAAGGCTCCCGGTGGTCTCAGGGCCCAAGAGGAGCAAATCCGTAAATGGTGTGAGCTGCAAGGTCATAAGCTCCTGAAGCTACACAGCGACCCTGGCATCTCTTCTATTGACAAAAGACCTGCCTTCGAGAAAATGCTGAAGGAGCTGGAAGCCAAGAAAGCCGACGGCGTGGTGGTCACCAAGTTGGACCGATTCGGTCGCTCCGTCCAGGACTTGGTGTTGCATATCAATCAACTCCAAGACCGCATGCAACACTTCATCAGTGTCGGGGACAATATTGACACTTCCACGCCCAACGGCCGGCTGCTCTTCCACATCCTGGCCGCTTTCGCAGAATTTGAAAGAGAGATCATTCGGGAGCGCATGAAAGCGGGAAGGGCCAGAGCCGAGAAGATGGGCAAGCTCACCCATCGGCCAAGGAAACTGCTGACCGACCCGAAACAGCTGGAAGAAATCAAGAAGCTGCATTTCGAGAAGAAGGTGAGCGCGGCTTCCTTGGCCCGCGTTTACGGGGTGTCGAGGCCGACGATGAATAAGAGGCTGAGAGAGATGGGAGCGGCATGAAATCGATGAGATCCACAATTCGTTGGCAGTCCATCGATTCTGGAAGAAACCGCTATCGCTTTTACAGCTTGAGTCTCTCCGTGGATTTGTGGGGCGGGCTGATCTTAGTCCAGCATTGGGGACGCATCGGAACTAAGGGACAGCGCAAGTTTGTCTGGGGCACTCCAGAAGAGTTGGAACAGTATGCTCTCCAAATTCTGCGTCAGCGTGAGCTGCATGGATACACCCCAGTCCATGTGAAAGATGCATGATCTATCGGGAAAGCAAAGTTGCAATGGGTATCACTTTGTGATACCTTACCTTTGTGGAAGTCCATGAACTCACTTGGGACGCCCGCAACATCGAACACATCGCCGAACATCAAGTTGTCCCAAGCGAAGTAGAAGAACTGATCTTTGAAGACGCGCCTCACTACCGGCGTGGCTCAGGTGAAGCGACTTATCACGTCTATGGACAATCCGGAGCAGGACGTTATCTCTTTGTGGTTTTGCGCTATCTCGGACGGAATCGCGGCAAGGTCGTTACTGCCCGGAATACGACGGTCAAAGAAAAGAGATTGTATCTGCGTATACAAAGGGGTGAATATGGCCACTAAAATGAAAAGGCGATTGCCGAATATGGATAGTTGGAGTGATCAAAAGATACATGATTTCTGGAAAACCCATGATTCGGCGGATTATTGGGAAGAGACCGAACCGATCCGAGTTAAAGCGGTATCCAAAGCGCAGCGCGCTGTATCAGTAAAGTTGAATGAAAAGGATATCCTGCGGCTGAAGTCTTTGGCACAGCACATGGGGATTGGGCATACGACGCTGATCCGCCTCTGGATTAAGCAAAGGTTGAGCCGGGAATCGAAAACGGCGATTCGCTCCGCCCGATAGTCAGTTACGTTCTGTCATCCTAGAGACCCCCTCTATCGGACACTGTGCTTGTCCAAAAATTGTCAGGAATAGGACAGGCCGATTGCCATCTGCGGTCTCGCTCGTCGTCAGTCAGAAGCTTTGTCGTCTTTGAGGAAAGAGTGCGTCAATTGTGTCGCAATTTCTTTGAGGGGGGTTTTGGGGAAAATGGAGTACGGAAGGCTTCTTTCATGCTGCGAGAATATTGCGGTTAGCGGAGTGGATGTCGCAGTTTAGGGCGAACGCGACACGCGCTCCTCCCGGCTCTTGACCCAGAGTACCTACTACGCAGATGGATGCGAAAATGTCCTGTCTCAAACTATTCTTAGGAGACACATTGATTCCTCACCTGATCATTATTTCTGGCACACTCACTCCAAAACGGCCAGATTTCAGTCTCATACTTGGGCGAGAATTTTCAGATTTGGGACGCTTGAATTTGGTCACTTATACTGTTTTGCTTTCTAAATGTCCGAATGATTGGCTCTTCCAGCCAGCCTTTGCCGCCAGTTTATCCAGACATTCCAATGACGAATTAGTATTATTTCTCTGAATAGAACATTGTTTTTGGCAAAAGCGTGCATTATAACACCTATCTGCGTAGTAGGTATATAGAGAAAGGTATGGACGATGTGTTTGAGGGAAACAAGCCGAATGCGAACTTGTCGCCCGCAAACGAATTGACGGGCATCAGGGAGAGACTGGTTGCTCTTGAGAACCGTCTTTTTAGTATCGAGCAAAGGCTGGCCATCTCTGACCGCATGGCCAAGATTGCAGCCCGCCTTGAGCGCATCGAGTCCCGTTCTTGATCCATCATCCATCTCACCGAGTTGTCCTAATCTGCTTGATATTAGGACAAGTGGGGTTAAAAAGGCAAGTTTTCGGGCAGAAAGTGGCCCTGGAGGGGGTGAAATAGTCTTATTTGGTGCGAAATAAGACTACATCAGCTCGCTCACATCACAGTCCAATCCCTTGGCTAACGCTACCAGAGTCTCAAAGCGCGGCGAATGCTGCCCCATTTCTAGGCGCACTAGCGTGATGCGACCTAGCTTGCTACGCTTTGCCAGCTCCTCTTGGGTAAACCCTGCATTGATTCGTAGCTTTTGTATTCTCTTACCCAGCAACTTGAGCCCACGGCGTCCCGCCTTTTCCGATTGAGCGCGATAATTCACATCCGCATAGTGGCGTGCAAAATCCCAAGGGACTTCTTCCACGTTCCCGTTGGTTAGTTCAATATGCAGTACATAAGGATCAGGTAAGTCGACCGACGCCGGCCTACCAGCTAGCTGGAGATCAGCTAGAGGAATCACTCCGCTAGCTTCATCAGCAAATTGCACATAAATTCCTTGATGAGCAATCCTCGCGCCGACCATCATCTGCTCTGCGCCTGCGACGTGTGTAAGAGTTGCCATGGTCATTATCTCTTATGAATCCTGTCCCAGGTCTCACGTATCTGGACCGCATGCTTGTGATAAGCTTCGAGAATAGCTGCCTTCTTTCCTGCAGGAGGTTTCTTCATGAAGGTGCCTCCCCGCAATTCTATCCTGACTTCTTGGCCGCCGAACCGCACATGAACATGAGGCGGCTCGAACGGTAGCTCGCGGGTATGAACAATGAACTCAAACTCTCCCTCACGAGCCACTGTCGGCATATCTCACCGAAAAGATAAGGTATCACAAATGATACTTTGAATCAACTGTTCCTTCTGTATCAAGACGTACTTGCTTCAAGAATGCGACGACAATGTCGCAATTCATCTGAAAGCTTTTCTTAAAAATTGGCTACGGAAGGCCCGTTTGACGTTGGTGTTTTTTGCGATCGTGTTGTAAATGTCGCAGTTTAGGGCGGAAGACGACAGCTTCCTTCCCGCTCGCTCGTTTGCCTCGGGCGGGACCTACTCGTATAGTGAAGGGAGACGACACTCATGGAAGCCGGATGGCTACAGGGTTTGAATCATGTTAGTACGTACAGGGTACGAAAAAGGACAGGCGGAAATACGGCCGATTATGGGCCTAGTTTCTCTTAACGCCCTTTTGAGACATCCCCTCCGCACAAAAAATATTGGGGTGCATCTGCGCACGACTATGTCGATACTTTAGCCCCGTTTTGGAATAGAATCCACCGTCAGGGTGAAGGTCACTGGTTGCCCGCTCTGTACGGGGTCGGGGTTGACGGACTTTCTGATCTGCAAGTCGCACTTGGGCGGTGGTACGAACGCCACTTTGACACAGTCCTTGTTGTTGTTCGGGTTCGTGTCGTTCGGGTTCTGCAGTTCCGCGCAGTTCTCGATCCCAGCTCCCAGCGTAAAGGTGCCCACGACAACGAAGACCGTGCTGCTCTGGCTCGGTTGTAGTGTCAACGTGGGATTGTTGCAGACGATGTTGGCCGGCCCAGGAGGACAAGTCCAGCCACCCGCGGTGTTGGGGTAAAACGAAGTCACCATGAAGCCTATGGGGAGATTATCCGTGACCGTCGTGGTGGGCGGACACGGCGCGTTCCCCACGTTGGTGACCTTGACCACAAAGGCGAACGGCTGACCGGAAATGGGCGGATTGGGGTCTATGGTCTTCTTGATCGCCAGCTCGCACTTTCCGATTTGCCGATTCCCGAAGTTGATGTTATTGACAGTCTGGTTAGGCCCGATAGTCACCGTGTGGCTTCCGGGAGCTGCAGGGAAGGTCTGCGTCCAGCCCGCTTGTAGCGTCTCCGAGACGGTGTAGGTCTGGTTGGACGGCAAATTCAGGAAGACAGCGTAGTTGCCGTTGGCGTCTGTTGTTGTCGTAATAGTAGTAACCCAAGTTGCTACCTAGAAACTGAGGAGGACAAAAGCCAGGATAAAACAGATGATCTTCAATTCAAACCCACGGGCGGTCACCGCGTGGATGCTCTTGGCGAACAGCTGCGTCAGCTGACTGAAGCTTGTCTCCACGCGCTTACGTACCCGCT
>JACOSB010000023.1 GCA_016179105.1 Candidatus Acetothermia bacterium | reverse complement strand
GAACTCGAACGCCATTTTCTCCTCCTCATCTCTGTGGTTAATTAAAAATTCACAACGCGCTTGATCGCGTTCAAGATTCTGTCTGCGTCGGGCAGATAGACATTTTCTAGCGTATACGGAAAAGGCGTGTCGAAGCCCGTCACGCGCACGATCGGCGCTCTCAAATACTCGATGGCTTCTTCGGCCAAGAGAGCTGAGACCTCTGCACCGAAGCCGCACGTCTTGGGCGCTTCGTGCACGACCACGACGCGCCCTGTCTTGGTCGCTGACTTCATAATGGCTTCTTTGTCGAACGGGAGCAACGTGCGCAGATCAATCACTTCGGTCTTGATCCCTTCTGTCCCGGCTTTCTCGGCAGCTTCCAGACACGTGTGGATCATCGCGCCGTAGCTGAAAATAGAAACATCGTTGCCTTCACGAACGACGCGCGCAACGCCTAAAGGGACGGTGTAATCGCCCTCAGGCACTTCGCCCTTGATCGCGCGATAGATCTTTTTGGGTTCCATGAAGAGCACGGGGTCTTCGTCGCGCATCGATGCGATCAACAAGCCTTTCGTGTCATAGGGCGTCGAGGGCACGACGACTTTGAGTCCCGGCGTGTGCACGAAATAAGCTTCTGCGCTCTGTGAGTGATAGAGCCCGCCCTTGATGCCGCCGCCGTAGGGTGTTCTAATCACGACGGGCGCAGCATACTGCCCTCCCGAGCGCCAGCGAAATTTCGCGAGTTCAGAGACAATCTGATCATACGCCGGGTAGATGAAATCCATGAATTGAATCTCAGCGATGGGCTTCAACCCATACGCGGCCATACCGATGGCTGTGCCAATGATCCCCGACTCAGCCAAGGGAGTGTCGATCACGCGTTCGGGACCGAACTCTTGGTAAAGACCATCGGTTGCGCGGAAGACGCCGCCGACTTTCCCAACGTCTTCGCCCAAGATGACGACGTTCGGGTTGCGCTTCATCTCCGTGCGCAGCGCATCGTTGACGGCTTGCACGATCGTTAAGTGTGCCATCATTTCACCATCGAAAATTCTTGATTTAGCAACAAAAGACACGCTGTGTAGCAAGCAGCTTGGACTAAAGATCGAATTTCTGTAAACAATGCTTCTCTATTCAAAACCATGGGACTAAACTTTACTATTCACGAGCTTCTTTGACTCTTCGTACTCAAGCGCTTCTAGTTTTTCCATACGTTTGTAGGCCTCAGTGGATTTGAGTCTCAATTCGAACAAAGTAGCAGCGATTTCTCCCCAATGGTCATCGTACTCATCAGAATCTTTTGGAACGCGACGGAGGCTTGCTAGATTTGTCACGAACTTAAGAGCGTCTTCGGTGATTTCATCCCACAAGACATTCACAGTTTCTTCAACTTCTTGCTTCTTGCGCTCGATGTTTCTCATAATTTTGACCTCTCTCCCATACCAGAAACCAGTCCTCGCGAAAAGCTTCTTAGCTTGTGCTCAAATCGGTTTATGATAACTGAATCAACTAGGTGGGGCAAACTCGAAGACAATGCTTGAACTCACGCTCTGCCAACCAACGTCAGCAAGATCGCCTTCTGAATGTGAAGCCGATTCTCCGCCTGATCGAAGACGATGCTCTGAGGCCCGTCGATCACTTCAGCCGTTTGCTCGGCGCCGCGTTGTGCCGGGAGACAATTCATGAACACAGCTGACGGTTTGGCATAGCTCATGGCTTGCGCATTGACTTGGAAAGGTTGAAAAATGCGGAAGCGTTCGTCGCGCTTCTCTTCGGGGATATGATAGCTCATCCAGCTGTCGGCATAGACGACATCGGCTTGCGCAATCGCAGAGCGAGTCTCATAAAAGATTTCCACTTTGCTTCCGCTCTTCTTCGCGAATTCCTTGGCTTTCGCGAGCACTGCGGGTTGCGGCTCGTAATCTACTCCCTTGGGACAACCGACGCTGAGGTCCATTCCCACTTTGGAGCAACCAAACATCAGCGAGTGTGTGACGTTGTTGTTCCCATCGCCTAGATACGCGAGCTTGAGTCCCTTGAGCTTGCCCTTCTTCTCTTTGAGTGTCATCAAGTCACCCAAAATTTGACAGGGATGTTCATAGTCTGTGAGTGCGTTGATCACGGGAATGGTCGCGTACTCGGCCATCTCTTCCAATTCGGCATGGCTGTAGAGTCGGGCGCTGAGAGCATCGCAGAAGCGGGAGACGACGCAGGCCGTATCGGGAATGCTTTCTTTCCCTTTGCTCCAGGGCGAAGCGCCAAGATCATAGTAGATGGCATGACCGCCCAGTTGCACCATCGCGACCTCAAACGAGGTGCGCGTGCGCAGCGAGGGCTTTTGGAAGAACATCATGAGCGTGCGCTGATCGAGCGCGTGAGCATACTCTTTGGGATTTTGCTTCACGCGCATCCCTAGCTCGATCGTTTTCTCGATAAGTTCCGCCGACCAGTCCGCCAGCGAGAGCAAGTGTGTCACTGGTTTATCCATAGTAGAAACGATACGATGTTCGGTGGTGGCTGTCAAATTTCTAGAGTACCAAAGTCTCCAGGCAGGAATGATGACGCTAGCAACGGTTGGCTTTAGTCTTATCTCCAGAATCATCGCTCATGCGCATTTTTTGCGAGTTAATCTGATATTTGGAAATTCTCGGCACGGGTGAAAACAGATCACAGTATCGAAAGAAAACAGAGGTGACGAAGTTCTTCGGTGCCATCCTTCTGCAATTTCTAGAAAACAAAATGGAAGCTTACCAAAAACTTAAAACATATCTTCCATTTGCGCATCTGGATGAAAACAATTCATCTGATTTTGTGTATCAAATCAACAGACGTAAGGATTCTGTGAAGGGGATAAAGGAATTGAAATTGAATCGTCTTGCAAACTGGTCTGCCCTGGAATTAACTATGATTCCAACTGGAATGGCAAGTATCCAATCTGTATCGAGTAAAATGGCGTGCCGCCTCGAAATGGATATTAATACTGTACCAGAATTTCCTGGCCCTTTGCCTCAAGATAAGATTATTCAGATATTTGAAGAGCTTGTTCTATCGGGTAAGGAGATTGCCGCGAAAGGAGATTTATATGCAGAGAATCAGTCCTAACTTCACTGTTCGTAAAAACAAGAATGAACCATGGGATCTGAGAGATGAAGATAAATCAAAAAATAAAACATGGCTTGCAATCATGACCGGTTCTCTTTCTTTCACTGATATGTACATTCCTCTAGAAACTGTTCAGGGAACAACCTCCGCATTTTCACGCCCAATTGAGGGGATTGCTTTTGTAAACCTTGACCCAGAATTAGCCAGTGAACTACCTTCATCCAAAGTATTAGATCGTATGATCTCTGATTTAAGTAATAGTGATGTTAAAGAATTAGCTTCTGGAGCTTTACATGCCATGAGAAAGGCTTGCATTGACAAAGACTTAAGCCCTGTAGCAAACTTTTTGTTGGATTGGGAAGCTACTGCGGAGTTGTTAGCAGACAAAGAAGGTCAGTCAAACCTAGGAAGCGCTGGAGAAGAAACGAAAAATTCCGGAATTTCTTGGGAAGAAACTCTCAAGGAATTGAAATCTTAGCTTTGCATGTCACAAGCTCAAGAACGGCCCTACGAAATGGGGAAAGTCAATAGAAAAGCGCAAAGGTATCTTGCTAGCTTGTCATCGGAAGAGCAAAAAGAAATTCGAGAAAAGCACATACCCAAGATACAAGCCAATCCTTTTCGAAATGGAGTTCCTAACAAGATTAGAGCACTTCAAGGGAGTCTGGCAAAAGAAGCTGGAGAATATCGCTTAAGAGTGGTGGTCCCGTCTTCGTGAGTTTCATAAACTCAGCCAGTAGGAAGACTAGCAAATAACTCCCCTGCATACACAATCACCATGTCCGCCATCTTGAGCGCCTTCTCTCTGAATGTGCTCAAACTCATGCTGGCAAACTTACTGCCATAGCTGCTTTTGAATAGCAGGACCAAGTTATACGCAGCCAGCGTGAAGTAGAGATGGCAGCAAATCGTGTTGAACTTCCCACCGGGTTTCTTGGTCAGGTTCCAGTGCTCAGACAGTTCTTTGGAGGCGTTATTCTCGATGACCCAGCGCTTCTTGTAGGCGCGATAAATGTCATACAGAGCCTGCAAATCTTCGAGCTTCTTCGCTCCCAGCTTCATCGGTAGGCTTGTGAGATAGCTGAAGATTCGTTCAGGGTCATCGGTGTAATTGGTGTTGTGGTCTTTGACCAGAAGCACGTTGATGGTGTCCCGCTTGCCTTTCTCATCGCCATAGCTGGAGTAGGAGCCTATCTCAGGACAGCCCGCTACAAACACGCCCTTCTTCATCTCAACAAACTTATGCTGGGGCAGTCGCGTCAATGCGATGGCATCCTGAATCGCGTGTAGTCTTTCTTCTCCGGGGATGATGAAGTCTATCCCGTGAACGTGCTTGAGCGTGTAAAGCGCGGCTGCATCGAGATAGCTTTCTCGACCATGCGTAGCAGCATCGGGCGTTCATCTTGATTGCCCGGCATGAGCGCCACACAGATGATGTACTCATGCCCCTGCTGAATATTTTGCAGCAAGAAGAGTTTGTAACCTGTCTTGACTTCATTCGCGTGCGGGTCAAAGCCCAACGCCGCTTTCTCCATTTGCCTGCCTTCAACAGAAATAAACTTAGCATCGAGCGCAAACGTGGTGCCCTTGATCTGCTCTTTGCTCTGACAAAGCGTCACGATCATGCTAAAGAATTTCTCGCTCAGGGCTGAGGGTAAATCTGCGCCGAAGTTACGAACGCTGTCTGTGTGAATCGGCTTGCGTCCTCGGCCTGATGTGCGATGTGAACACCCACGCTTAATTTGTTCAGGGCTGAATCCACACAGGCGCATGAGGTGCTTGTCTCTGAACATATACTGCAAGTTGTCCACGTACTTGAAGCCGAGTAGAGCTTTGGCTAACCAGAGCAGCATGAGCATCTGGACAGGGATTCCCTGACGCGCTTTGTCAATGCCGAGTTTGTTGAAGAGCTTGAGCACGCCAACTCTAAACATGAAGTCAAAGAAATGTCCCAAGCGCCCATAGGACGTGAGTGAGACATCATCGTGCTGGCCGCGCTTGAGCAACGAGCGAACACGCTTCTGGCTTTGCTTGAGCCTCTGGAAGATGTCTTGGGACTTGAGTTTGCGCATTCGTTTCCTTGCGTAGACAAGCGAAATGCGCTAACCTTAAAGAGACGAGTAAGAGATTGTGTCGGATTAGGAAGCGCAATTTCCTTGTCCGCATAAGAAACCGGAGGGTTACGGCCCTTCGGTTTCTCTTGTCTTTATGCACTAGAACCATAGCATATATTTGTCTACTTATCAAGAGGTTATTAGCGATTCTATGACGATTTTAAGACGTTAGTGTGCTTGATTATGGAGGGGCGAGAAAGGTACACAAAATGCGTCTGAGCTGGCATTCTAGGCATATTATTCATAGAATTTTCATACATGCGTTTACATGTTGTTTTTTATGTATAAATATGTTATAAATACTATGTAAGACGGAGGTGAAATAGAATGTCAGTCCAAATCTCAAGCGATAGAATGATTTCCAGTACAGAAGCGATCCGCGACTTTGCCAAGATACTTGATGAGGCTCAAGGGCAACCATTATTTATTATGCGCCGCAATAAACTTGCAGCCATAATGATGAGTGAGAAGGAGTATGAAACTCGTCAGAAGCAGCTAGAAAAGCTACAAGATACGCTCGATCACACCATGCTTTACGTTGAACTGAAGGCCCGTGAGTCAGAATCGGGTGAAGAAATGACGCTTGAAAAACTCGCCACAAAATACAAGCTATAACGTCACCCTAATACCCGCTGCACAGGACGATTTCGATAATTTAGATGGTTCAATTCGTCAACTAGCCTATTCTCAATTCAAAAAACTCAAAGAAAATCCCCAACTCGGTGATACATGTGGCAAGAAATATGGCTTGGACTTAACGGGGTTCAGGAAATTGCATTTTGCCAACAATGCTTTCCGCATCGTTTATAAGATCATAGAAAGTGAAAAGAAAGTTCAAATTTGGGGCATTGGGAAAAGAGAATCAGAAAAGATTTATCGTATGGTTGCCACAAGACTTTCCGATATACGATTGCAACTTCAAGGTAAAACAATAAAGATGTCAGGCAAGGCACACTTGAAGAAGCGAAAATAAATCTGAAAGCTGTTTGTCATTATTATCACTCCCCTAATCTCATTGCTAAAACCGCTACCTCCTTGAACATTTCATAACATCAACGTTCTCTGAACACGCCCACTTGACTTTTCTGCACCTTTCTGTTTCTTCTTTCTACGTGAGCTAAATTTGTTTGTCAAAAGTTTTTCCAAATCTCTGGTTAATACTATCTATTGTACAAACCCAGCCTTTCGTTATATAATGATGGCCTCATAAATCCAGGAGGTCTCCTCAGCACGGAAAAGGAGGAGTACATGGCGCGTATCGTTCGTAGCGCTCTCATCCAAGCGAGGTGGGCAGGCAACCAGAAGGCCATGATCGATAAGCATGTAAAGTTCATCCAACAAGCGGCCGAAAAGGGCGCTCAAATCACCTGCGTTCAGGAATTGTTTTACGGTCCCTATTTTTGTCAGATCGAGGACCCTAAATACTATAGTTACGCAGAGCCCATCCCCGGACCTACCACAGAGCTCATGCAAGAGGTTGCCAAAAAGCACAAGATGGTCTTGATCGTCCCCATTTATGAAGAAGAGCAGACCGGCGTGTATTACAATACCGCCGCCGTCATCGATGCCGATGGCAGTTATCTGGGGAAATATCGCAAGACCCACATACCCCAAGTAAAGGGGTTTTGGGAGAAATTCTATTTCCGCCCAGGGAACTTAGGCTATCCCGTGTTCAAGACGCGCTATGCAACGATAGGCGTCTATATCTGCTACGACCGTCACTTCCCCGAGGGAGCACGGGCACTCGGACTGAACGGTGCGGAGATCGTCTACATCCCGTCAGCGACTTCACGCGGACTATCGATGCATCTATGGAAAATCGAACAAACGTCTCATGCGATCGCCAATGGCTATTTTGTCGGCACGAACAATCGTGTGGGCCAAGAGTCGGAGTTTGGGCCTAACGACTACTACGGCTCCAGTTATTTCGCCGATCCCCGCGGGCAGATCGTCGCCGTTGCTTCAGACAAAGAAGAGGAAGTTCTTGTAGCTGACCTGGATTTGGATTTGATTCGCGAGGTGCGCAATACGTGGCAGTTCTACCGAGATCGTCGTCCCGAAGCCTATGGCAGTTTGGTCAATCAATAAGCGCTCGATGAGGAGCTGATGTGAGGATATGGGAGAAGCGTGGCGTGCAGCTAAGTTATCCCCCGACGAGCTGCAGAAAAACTTTGTCGAAATCACGCCACCGCTGAAACCGGAAGAAGCGCTCGTTGAATCAAATCGTTGTCTATTTTGTTACGACGCGCCGTGCATGCACGCCTGCCCCACCCACATCAACATTCCCAGCTTCATCAAGAAGATCGCCACGGGTAATCTCAAAGGTTCCGCGAGAGTCATTATGGAGTCAAATTTCTTGGGAGCGACTTGTTCCCGTGTCTGCCCTGTGGATGAACTCTGTGAGGGTGCTTGCGTTTACGAGCCCTTCGGAAAGCCTATTGCTATTGGCCGTCTACAGCGCTACGCGACGGACGCGATGATTGCCAATAACTGGCGTTTATTTGAACCTGGCTCTCCCACGGGCAAACGCATTGCGTGCGTTGGCGGCGGCCCGGCCAGTCTCTCGTGCGCCGCGGAACTTGCCAAGCTCGGACACAAAGTTACTATCTTCGAGAAGCGCGAGCTGGCCGGTGGACTCGACACCTACGGCATCGTCGTCTTTCGCGAGCCAAAAGAGGTCAGTCTTAAAGAAGTAGAGATGGTTCGCGATTTGGGAGTCGAGGTCCGCACGGGTGTTAAAGTTGGCGAAGATGTTACACCTCACGATTTGCTGAACAATTATGATGCTATCTTTTTGGGGGTCGGACTAGGCCGTGTGCTCTCACTGGGTATTCCTGGGGAGAATCTCGAAGGAGTGTACGATGCACTCGACTTCGTTGAGGCCACACGTACCCAACCTATCAAAGAGATTGAAGTCGGTCGCCGCGTAGCAATCATCGGTGCTGGCAACACGGCGGTCGACGCTGCGACGATCTCCAAACGTCTGGGAGCGGAGCAAGTTCTTATTCTTTACCGTCGCGGGCAGGAGGAGATGACCGCGTATGACTTTGAATATGAATTTGCGAAGAACGAGGGAATCGAGTATCGCTTCTTTACGTCTCCCGTACGCATTTTGGGGAATCATCGTGTCGATGCCATAGAGTGCGTTCGCACTCAGCTTGGGAATCCCGATCCCTCGGGCCGCCGAGTGTCTGTACCAATCTCTGGATCAGAATTCACAATCCCTGTGGATATGGTTGTCCGGGCTACAGGTCAACACAAATATCTACAGTTATTGGACAATCTCGGAGTAAAGCACGACAAGGGAAGAGTTATTATCGAGTCCGAGACTGGCCGCACCTCGAATTCTAAGATATTCGCTGGTGGAGATTGTGTCCTAACTCCGAACGCGATGGCTGCTACGGTGATCGCCGTCGAACACGGCAAGATCGCGGCCAGAGGTATACACCAGTTGTTGGCAAGAGCGGGGTAATTCAAAGTAATGGCTGCCTCAGGGTTTGAGCAAATCACCCCTGGGTTCGGTACAGCCTAAGGAGTGACCCATGGGAGAGAAGCCACAGAATTCTGCTGATTCTCGCACAAGGTTTTGGCTCATTGCCGGGATGATGGTTATCTCCACTGTTTTATTCATCATCGGTGGAATGATGGAACGGAACCCCAGCGAGGCTGGCGAAGCCCCTGGTGTCCATGAAGAAGCGGGGGAGCGTGCCCATCAAGAACCAGCATCAAATGAAAGGGTTTTAGGCTTCAACCTCGAAAACCCTTGGGCGATAACCGTCGTAGCATCGGTATGGTTTGTATTGGCCGCGGGCCTATTCCGGTGGGGACAAAGGCTTCTAGTGCCGGTGGCCATCCTTGCAGCCGCTACTGCATTCGTGGACGTCAGAGAAGTATTGCTTCAGTTGGGGCAATCACGTACCAGCATCGCGCTCCTGGCTGGCATTGTGACAGTAGCGCACGTTGCCGTTGCGATTTTTGCGCTTGTGACCTGGGGGGCATTTCGTCGGTCGTCCGCATGATCACGAGCTGATTTATAGTCCGCAATTATTCAACACAGTCCATGGGACGGCAAGAGACCGTAAGACGCAAAAGGAACCGCGAAAACATAAAGGAGGAGTGCTATGGTCGACCTTAGCGTGAAGATCGCGGGACTCAAATCGCCCAATCCTTTCTGGGTCGCTTCGGGGCCACCTTCCAACACTCTTTATCAAGCGAACAAAGCATTCGAAGCCGGCTGGGGTGGCTTTGTCTGGAAGACGATCGGCGCTCCCATCTTGAACGTCACGAATCGTTACGGCGGGATCGACTACGGCGGCAAGCGCGTGATCGGCTTTAACAACATCGAGCTCATCAGCGACCGTCCTCTCAGTGTGAACCTGAAAGAGATTGCCGAGGCCAAGAATCGTTGGCCCGATCGTCTAGTGATTGTCTCGCTGATGGTTGAATCTAAACGAGAAGCCTGGCACGAGATCGTGAAGCGCACGCAAGATACCGGCTGCGACGCGATAGAGCTCAATTACGGTTGCCCACACGGGATGTCGGAACGCGGTATGGGTTCGGCGGTCGGCCAAGTACCCGAGTACTGCACCATGATCACCGAGTGGGTGATGGAAGCTGCGCAAATCCCGGTCTTCGTTAAGCTCACACCCAACGTGACCAATATTGTTGCGTCAGCGCATGCAGTCAAGAAAGCGAACGCCGATGGTATTTCGATGATCAACACGATCAACAGCATTATGGGAGTCGATCTTGACTCTCTTGAGACTCAACCACACGTGCACGGTAAGGGCGGGCATGGCGGTTACGCCGGGCCCGCGGTCAAGCCCATCGGTCTCCACTTAGTATCGCAAGTCGCAAAAGATTCTGAAGTAGGACTCGCGATTTCTGGGATCGGCGGCGTCGAGACGTGGAGGGATGCTACAGAGTATATGCTCCTCGGAGCGAGCACGGTGCAAGTCTGTACCGGGATCATGAAGTTGGGCTTTCGCATCGTCGAAGACATGATCGACGGGTTGACCCATTGGATGGAAGAGAAGGGTTTTCAGAATACCCACGACTTCATCGGCAAATCTGTCCCTCGTGTTTCCGACTACAAAGACTTCGACATCATGTACAAGACAATCGCAAAGATCGATTATGACAAGTGCATTAAGTGCAATCTATGTTACGTCGCCTGCGAGGATGGCGCGCACCAAGCGATCGAGCTTGTTTCCCAGAATGGCCAGCGCTACCCAAGAATCTTAGACGACGAATGTGTGGGATGCCGGATGTGCGAACTTGTGTGCCCGGTGCACTGCATCAGCATGATCGACGTCGATCGCGGACACGGGGAGAAGAGCTGGAGTCAAATCGTCGCTGAAAATCCCGGCATCGACCAAGACTGGGGAAAGATGGAAGCTTGGCGCAAGAAACACGGCTTCGTCATTCACTGAGTGAGGAAGGGAGGAAGCAGTAGCATGAGCACGCTCATCAAAGGTGGCCGGGTGATCACCGCAGTCGATGATTACGTAGCGGATGTTTATATTGACGGAGAGCAGATCAAGGCCATCGCACAGAATCTTCCCTTCAAGGCGGATCGTGTCATCGACGCGACCGGAAAATACGTCATCCCCGGCGGCATCGATGTGCACACGCATATGGAGTTGCCCTTCGGTGGGACGTTTGCTTCCGATGACTTTCAGACGGGCACCATTGCCGCGGCGCACGGCGGCACCACGACGATCATAGACTTTGCCGTCCAGTATCGTGGCAAATCGATGCGTGAAGGGTTTGATACGTGGCTGCAAAAGGCCGAAGACAAGTCTGCTATCGACTACGGTCTTCATATGATTTTGACCGAGCTGGACGATAACACATTGCCCGACATGGACCAGCTCGTACGCCGTGAAGGCGTCACGAGTTTCAAGCTCTTCACGGCCTATCCTGGTGTTTTCATGGTGGACGACGCCACGATCTTTCGCGCGATGAAGCGCTCGGCCGATAACGCTGCTTTGATTTGCATGCACGCGGAAAACGGGGGCGTGATTGATCTGTTGATTAAGAGAAATCTTTCCGAGGGCAAGACCAGTCCGAATTATCATGCGCTTTCGCGACCGGCCACCACCGAAGAAGAAGCGACGCATCGTGTCATAAAACTTTCGGAAATGGCAGGCGTGCCTGTGTACATCGTGCACGTCTCATCGCATCGGGCGATGGAACAGATCCGAGCCGCGCGCGACCAGGGCTTACCTACTTATGGCGAGACCTGCCCGCAGTATCTTTTTCTCTCTTACGAAGATTATTCGGATGGAAGCTTTGACGGCGCCAAATATATTTGTTCGCCTCCCATTCGCGAGCAAGCCAATCAAGAACATCTCTGGAAGGCTTTGGAAGTGGATGACTTGCAGGCTGTTTCTACCGATCACTGTCCTTTCTGTATGAAAGAAGGCTTTAAGGGATTGCCTAAGCAAAAAGAGCTGGGTAAAGGCGACTTCAGCAAGATCCCCAACGGCTTGCCCGGCGTGGAGAATCGCTTGCACCTGCTCTATCAAGGTGGTGTGCTAGAGAGAGGCTGGAGCATGAATCGTTTTGTACAACTCGTCTCTACGGCTCCAGCGAAGCTCATGGGACTCTTCCCGCGCAAGGGCACGATCGCGGTCGGTAGCGATGCTGATGTCGTCGTCTGGGACCCCAACCGCAAGCATACCATCAGCGCCAAGACGCATTTCATGCGCGTGGACTATAATCCCTACGAAGGCATGACTGTAGATGGTTCTCCGGCTTATGTGCTCTCTCGGGGCAAGGTGATCTTCGAGGGTGATCAGTTCACTGGCAAGTCCGGCGATGGTCGATTCATCAAGCGCAACACGTACAACTTGCCATAACTACAAAAAGATTATGAACACAAAACTACACGAGCAGACGCGGATGACGGCAGATGAGATTGTTTCGTTGAGCAAGAAGTACACGCTCTTTGAATGGTCGGCGCAAAACAACGTAAACCCCATTCCAGTGGTGCGGGCCAAAGGTATCTATTTTTGGGACGCGAACGACAAGCGCTACATTGATTTCAACTCTCAGTTGATGTGCGTGAACATCGGGCATGGGGATGAGCGCGTCATCGAAGCGATTCGTCGTCAGGCAGAGCAACTGGCGTACGCCAACCCTTTTATGGCTACGGAAGTCCGCGCTCGGCTTGGGCAAATGCTAGCCGAGATCACGCCTGGAAATTTGAATAAATTCTTCTTCACACTCGGTGGAGCAGAAGCCAACGAGAATGCTATTAAGATAGCGCGAGCCTATACTGGAAAACATAAGATCATCGTGAGATACCGCTCCTATCACGGAGCTACGGCTGGAGCGATCACGCTCACCGGAGACCCGCGCCGCTGGGGAGCCGAACCCGGCATCCCTGGCATTGTGCGCGTCTTCGATCCTCTGCGATACCGCTGCCCGTTCTGCAAAAATCTAGAGTCATGTACGATGGATTGCCTCAACCATATCGAAGAAGTGATCCAATATGAAGGGTCTCAGAACATCGCCGCGGTTATCATTGAGACTGTTACAGGAACCAACGGGATCATCGTGCCGCCGCCGGGATATATGAAGGGCCTGCGCGAGCTCTGCGACAAGTATCGTATATTGTTGGTGTGCGATGAAGTGATGAGCGGCTTCGGTAGGACCGGCGAATGGTTCGCCGTCGATCACTGGAAAGTTGTGCCGGACATCATGACGATGGCCAAGGGATTGACCAGCGCGTATCTCCCGCTAGGAGCCGTCGCGATGCGTGAAGAAATCGGCGAACACTTTAAGGACAAGATGTTCTATGGAGGCTTGACGTACAACTCGCACCCCATGAGTTTGGCAGCGGCGATCGCAACCATCAACGTCTATAAAGAAGATAACCTAATTGAAAACGCCCGCCGCATGGGGCAAAAGATGTCTGCGTTGCTCACCGATCTAAAAAAGAAACATCCTTCCGTGGGCGACGTGCGCTCCTTGGGTCTCTTTGGCATCGTTGAGCTGGTTCGCGATCAGAAGACTCGCGAGCCGATGGCGCCTTACAACGGCAGCTCCCCGGAGATGCAGAAATTGGGAGCGTTCTTCCGCGAGAACGGACTCTATACGTTCGTCCGCTGGAACACGTTTTTCACCAATCCGCCTCTCTGCATCAACGAAGCCCAACTCAAAGAAGGTTTTGAAATCATCGACCGCGCGCTCGAGATCGCGGACGCAGCAATCAGAAAATCGTAAACGACTACTGGATCAAAGGATCAAACTAGCTCTTCGTGCACGATTCCCGGCGATTGAGGGTTAAGTCTTCGAGCGGCGCCAGTTCGGGCACAAGCTGGATCACCGTTTCTACCAATCGGTCAGCGCCCTGGAAGTAGGCCAACTCCCCGCTTCCCACATGTTCAATTTGCCCTCGCCAGTCTGAAGTTTTCTGTATTTCTGATGATTCTGTCCAGAGTCGCACGATAAACGAGACAGTCCTGCGTTCGAAGTGCGGTGCGCTCATCAGGAACCTCCTGTCGTTTGAGAACTTCTCCAAGGAACTCAGAATAGGGTCGAGAGCCATACCACGATCCCGGCTCTATGCACTCGAGACATTAGCGCCGATGACCAGCTTGCGCACTACCGAGCGCAGCACGTTGCCAGCGCCGTCCTTTGCGGTGACGACGTAAAGATAGACTCCATTGGACAGCAGCCTGCCGCTCTCATCAGCACCTGGCAGCGACAGTGCCGTGCCTTCAGTCGTACGCTCCAATAGCTGTCGGCCAGTTAAATCGAAGAGCTGGAGCTGTACCGACTCAATTCCCACTCCTTCTACTTCCACGCGGATTCCCTGGGAACTGAACAAAACGGGTTGAGCCAATAGCCCAGCCGTGGTCAACACCCCACAGCTCAGGTTGATGGTGAAGAACGGAGCAGTCGCTACGGCAATGCCCAATCCCGCTGCTCGCTCTGTCTTTACCGTGAAGCTCTGTTTCTTCCCATTCTTGATCGTCCGAGGCAACGTGGGGCTAATGCTTGTGATCGTAAACGCATTTCCCAGCCCGGCGACCAAGCCATTCACCGTCTGCACCAAACCGCTCTGGTTCGTGATCGTAACTTTGAAGGTTTGTTTGGCCGCTTTCTTGGCTTTGGGTTGGTAGACCACGGTGCCCGACGGCTTGACCAAGCTCGTCACGCTGGTGCAGCCGCCCCCTATCCCAAATACGGGGAGCACTGTTGCGCGGATGCCGAAATTGCCCGCCAAGCTGGAGCCAAAGCTATCGATGACTTTGAAACTGGAGCCATCGGTCGAGACGTAGGAACGGCCCTGCGACGCGGAGCTGGTGTCCTCGTCTGCCGGGAAAATATTGGGTAGATTGTTGACCTCAAAGCCGACGACAAAATCTCCGGAGCCCAGTGGGGGGATTGGAGTCGCACTGAAATCGTACACATTCCACTGGCCGAGAACACCGACTTGGAAGTCGGGAAATTTGCGGAATTTGATGCCGTTGATGTTGCTGCCACCGCTGATCTCGGTGGTGCCGTGTCCTTTTTGGCCGTCATTGAAGCCGACCAGCAGCGTGATCGTGGTATTTACTGCCAGCCCGTTGGCGCGGTTCCCGAAGAAGATCTCTAGTTTCTGCAGTTGGACCGGATAGCTAGAAGGACTGACACGGTTGACGAAATAGGCAGTGGAGGCACCGCCGGAGAAGCCGATGGAATTCTCGAACGAGCCATCGTCCTCTTCTAAGAGGCTAGGGTTGATGGAGCAGGAGGATGGGATAGCTCGATGGAGTAAAGCAGTTGACGCAATAGGTAGTTGAGGCACTGCCAAGGAAGTCGATCGACTGCTCGAACTGTCATTGTCCCCTGGCAACCAGTGGTGCTTGTAATAGGCACACAAGCGGAGAACTCGGAGGTGTCGTTGTCCGGGTCCGTCGTCACAGTCGCGGTAATGAAGCCCAACGTGGAACCTGGGTCTGGGAAGTGGACTGAAAAACTCCCCACCGTCGTCACGCTCGTCGAGAAGATGAATTTCTGCCCCTGGCCGTTGCGGGAAGGATCACACTTGGTGTTGGCGAAAAATTCGAGCCGGAATTGGATGTTGGCCAGATTGTCGATCGTCCCTTTGATTGTGATGTCGGTATTGTCGCTGGTCGCGGAAGACAGGATCGGGAAATTCTCGAAGTGGTTCGGGCCAGTATGACCCTTGGAATCATTCTGCGTCACCCCATCATTCCCGAGGTCGATCCCGAGTTTCGCATTCGAGAAAATAGAATTGGCGAGAATGGCATTGCCGCTACCAGCATCGGGGGTTAGCACCACACCCGAGCCAATATTATTAGTGATCATATTACCTGCGCCGGCATCCTTCCCGCCGATCGTGTTGTTAGCACCGACCATGCTACTAAAGCTACTAATCACGACACCGGCACCGCCGTTGCCCAAAGGCAAGCCGAGGAATGAGGTTCCAATGTCATTACCCTGAACCTGGTTCCCAGAGCCCCCCAAGATGGCCACACCTGACGCGTTGCTCGAGATGAGATTTCCTGGATGAAGACCCTGGGAGTCCGTCCCGCCGATCAGGTTCTTGTTGCCTTGAATTTCGACACCATTTAGTCCGTTGCCCAGGGGAAGATCTCCGTTGAGGTCCGTGCCAATGAAGTTCCCCTGCACTTTGTTTCTCGTCGCGTCCGGCCCAATGAAAATGCCGTCGGACCTATTGCCGGAGATGAGATTTCTGGTCTCTCCTCCAAACGGTCCACCGATTAAGTTGTCGCTACTTTGGTTGGAAATAGACACACCCGTATCGTTAGGCACGGCAGCATCGCCCGTCGCATTGGTGCCGATGAGGTTGCCTCGCACTTGATTTGCTTTTGCGTTAGCCCCAGAGATCGCTACGCCATCCAAGTCGTTACCTGAAATAACGTTGCGTTCACTGTCGGATCCCCCCCAATCAGGTTCTCGGGGGTGTCCTCAATGAATACACCATCCTGCAAGTTGCCTAGAGGACACTTCCCTGTCTTTTTGTCGAGGGTGCAGGTGCCATCCTTGTTCGTGCCGATGAAGTTACCAATTACAAGGCTGACAAATGCAGTACTGCCGTCTCTTTCTCGATGCCATGTAAACCATTGCCCGAGATGAGGTTGCACGCCCCATTGCACATCCCCACGTCATGGTCGCCCCCGATAGTGGCTCCTCCTTCACCCAGGTCGATGCTCACCCCATCTTGGTCGTTGGGTACCTTGGCCATGCCATTGACTCCCACCCCGATGAAGTTGCCTTGTACTTTGGTGAAGCCGGAGTTGACGCCTCGGATCTCGATCCCGTGAAGCCCATTACCGGAGATGACGTTGCAGGTCTTGTTGCAGACCCCAGCGTCATGATCCGCTCCCCCTATATCGTTATTGGGACTGTCTAGGATAAAGATACCATCTCCGTTAGGCGCGGCACCATTACCGGAATCATTCGTGCCGATATAGTTCCCCGTAATGGTGTTAGGGCCCTTGGTGCTTAACAAGATTCCATTATCTTTGAAGTGATTGATGATTAGCCCTTTCACAGTGCTTCCCCCTGCAGTGATGGTTAGGCCGTTTGCGCTGCCCGCGTTGGCTTGGGTCACATTCCTTCCGTCCAGCTCGATGAGCGGGACGCCTTTGGGGAAAAAGCCGGGCTGGCTGGTGCCATCGATGATCACGGGGTCGGTAATCACCGGAAAACTTACCTGTTGAGTCTGGAGCATGATCGTTTGATGCCCGGTGCCGATGGTAAAGACGATGATGTCTCGCCCTGAAGCGTCATTCGGATGGGCATTGGCTGCCCAGATCGCGTCTCGTAACGTACATTAGCCGGGATCTGGATTGCAGACGCCATTCCCGGGATCATCGGTCGTGTTCACGACGAAGATCTTGACATCGGCCTGAGCCACGCTCGCAAACGCTACGAGGGCCAAAAGGATGACTACGCCCACTATCAAGAGGCTAGACGGACTGCTCGCTCGATGGGTTTGAATGATGTCGTCCATGTTTCTTTCCTCCTCATGAGTGACGTCGACGAGAAGTTTATCAGGTCAATGTTGCAATTTTGTTGCACGATGATCTGGTCGGCAGAAATGACGAATTTGGGGAACAAGGAACTTAATGGCACACACTCCCTAAGCAATCAGGAGAGTATGGGAGCGACCAAACCAGTTTCACCTACTGTCGTTTTTCCATGCCTCGACGATGAGTCTATTGACTTTGACCCGCTCTAGCAAACTCCGGCGGATGGCTTCTTCGTGAAAATCAGAGGCGAAACGCATCACCGTCTCGTACGCCTTTTGCAGGAAAGCGCGAGCTTCTGCCTGCCGACCAGTCGCAGTCAGAATCCTATGCTGGGTGAAATAGACTTCTTCGGGCTTATTGCAGGACTGCCCGTCGTGGAGCATCTGAATGGCTTGGGTAGAAATGGCCAGCGCCCGGTCGAGCGCTCCGAGGTCGAGATGAGCGCCTGCTTCGCGGGAGAGGCCTGTTACCAGCTCGTCTTTGGCTCCGATCTGCTCGAAGACCTCGCGGGCACGGACATAGTATTTTAGAGCCTCTGAGAGCTTTTTTTGCTCAGAGTGGACATCGCCCAAGCCTTGCAAACTTAGCCCCAGCCCCGACTGCGCTTTCACTTCTTCGAAGATTTTAATGGCTTGCTCATAGGCAGCAGAGGCCTCTTCAAATCGCGCCAAATTGACGTAGACAATCCCGAGATTGACCCAGCCATCGCCTTCGCGCTCGCGGACTCCCAATTCGCGGATGAGCTCAAGGTATTGGCGATAATACGAAGAAGCCTCCTCGTACTGCCCCAGGTTCTCGTGGATATTGCCCACGTTAGTGAAGACCAGCGCCTGGACCATCCGATCGCCGCTCTCTTGCACTATCTCCAGGGCTTTTCTGTAGTTCGCTAACGCCTCGGCGGGGCGAGAGAGTCCCCTTAGCCAGAGACCAAGGTTGTTCCAACAAACAGCCACGTTCCGGCTCTTTGGAGCGATCTCTTGATAAAGTGCCAGCGCTGCTTGCGTAGCGCTTAACGCTTCTTCATAGTTCCCCTGGTTTGCGTAGATACGCCCCAGCTCTAATGAACAGTGCGCTTCGCTCATTCGAGCTCCTGCGACATGGCTCACTTCGAGCGCTCTCAGCATAACATCCTGCGCTTCTTGGTATTTTCCGAGAGCCAGAAAAAGGTTACCCTTTTTGCGCAGTACGAGGGCGAGTTTTGCTTTGTCTCCTAGAGCTTCAGTCAATGGCTGTAGAAGATCCAACGTTTGCTCCTGCTCGGCTCGACGCCCTTGCATGGCCAAGATGTCGACTCGCTCAATCAAGAGCGCGAAACGCTGCGTCATGGCCCAAGCACGCTCTTCACTCAGGGTTTTCAGTTTCTCACTGGCTTCTAGACCCAGCTCCGTCAGTTGCAAGGCTTCATGGTGACGATATTCTCTCGCGGCTCTCTGCACTGCTCGCAAGGCATAGTCTGCAGCCTTTCTCCAGTCTCCAGACGCCCGCTCGGAAGGCGTGCTGTGCGAGCAGTCCCGTCCATTCTTCTAACCGATCGGCGTAGCGCTGTTCGAGCGCCCACACCACCCGTTGGTGCAAGAATTGCCGACGCGCCGGGGCTATCTCTTCATACACGACTTCTCGGATCTTGTCATGGCTGAAAGCATAGTGTCCTTGATCTTCGACGATGAACCCGGCTTCGGTCAATTGGCTGAGTGCAATCCAGCATTCTTCTTCACTGTTTTCTCCCGCTTGGCCGAGCAAGGGCGGCACGATCTCCCGCCCGAGGACGCTGGCGAGTCTCAAGAGTTTGTCTTCTTTTTCTCCCAGCCGGGCGAGACGGCTCACGATGAGCTCTTTGATGGTTGGGGGAATCTTCAGCTCGTTAGAGAGGGGCGAGTCATCCTCAGTATCAGTAACCCAGGATTCGTTTTCTACTCTCAAAATCCCTTCTTCGAACAGGTGTTGTAACGTGGCGATCAAAAAGAGGGGGTTGCCCGCTGTCTCTCGATAGAGCTTTCCCCCTAATGACTCTCGATGGTGAAGAGCGAACGGCATTTTTTTCAAGAGTTTAGCGACGTCGGTAGGAGTCAGCCGGGGCAACGCGATACTCTGCAAAGGAGTTTGAGATGCTCCCGTACGAAGAAGCTGGCGCAGCGGGTGCGACTCATTTATTTCTTCAGTGCAATAGGTCCCTAGAATCAAGATGGGTTTATCGTGCAGGTGCATGAGAAAATAACTCAGAAAATCCATGCTGGCCGCATCAGCCCAATGTAAATCGTCTAAGAATAAGGTCAGCACGCGTGCATGACCATGCGCTCCTCCATTTTTCTTGATCAGCTCCAAGAAGAATTGGACTAGTACTTCATCCATTTGAAGTTGAGGGGTAGAAGCGAGCGAACTTACACCGAGCATCAGCGGGTGTGAAGTCCCAGTGTACTCCAGCTCCTTGTCGGTTTCGTTCCGTTTCCCACGCGGAGATCTCCCTCACTAAGT